>CAVHJI010000046.1:7579-13860 GCA_963636255.1 Bacteroidaceae bacterium
GTTCCGCACAGCGCATGAAGGACGTGGCAAAGCTCATAACGTCTGACGGCGAATGCAAGATTGTGGTGCTCTCGGCCATGTCGGGCACGACGAACACCCTTGTCGAGATTTCCGACTATCTGTACCGTAAGAATCCCGACGGCGCAAACGAGTTGATAAACAAGTTGGAAGCCAAGTACAACCGCCACATCGACGAGCTGTATAGCACCGACGAATATCGCCGCAAGACGCGTGAGGAACTGAAGTCGCACTTCGACTACATGCGCTCGTTCACCAAAGACCTCTTCACCATGTTCGAGGAGAAGGAGATTCTCTCGCAGGGCGAACTGATGTCTACCGCCATGGTCAACTCCTATCTGCATGAGTGTGGCTGCAACTCGGTGCTGCTGCCCGCGCTTGAGTTTATGCGCATAGACAAGAACGGCGAGCCCGACTCCACTTATATAAAGGAGAAGCTGGCGGCACAACTCGACCTGAATGCCGGTGCTGAACTGTACATCACGCAGGGCTTCATCTGCCGCAATGCCTACGGTGAGGTCGACAACCTGCAGCGTGGCGGCAGCGACTACACCGCATCGCTTATTGGCGCAGCCATCGGAGCCGACGAGATACAGATATGGACCGACATCGACGGCATGCACAACAACGACCCGCGCATCGTCGACCACACGGCTCCCATACGCAACCTGCACTTCGAGGAAGCTGCCGAGATGGCCTATTTCGGAGCGAAGATACTACACCCCACGTGCGTCCAGCCTGCCAAGTATGCCAACATTCCCGTGCGACTGAAGAACACTCTCGACCCGCAGGCTCCTGGAACGCTTATCTCCAACGAGACTGTCAGCGGAACCATCAAGGCTGTCGCTGCCAAGGACAACATCACAGCCATAAAGATCAAGTCGAGCCGCATGCTCCTTGCCTACGGCTTCTTGCGCAAGGTGTTCGAAATCTTCGAGAGCTACCAGACATCAATCGACATGATCTGCACCTCCGAGGTCGGCGTCTCTGTCACCATCGACAACCAGAGCCACCTCAATGAGATTCTCGACGACCTGCGTAAGTACGGCACCGTCACCGTCGACCGCGACATGTGCATCGTCTGCATCGTGGGCGACCTGGAGTGGGAGAACATCGGCTTCGAGGCGAGCGTGCTCGATGCACTGCACGATGTGCCCGTGCGCATGATTTCCTACGGCGGCAGCAACTACAACATCTCGCTGCTCATTCGCGAGTCCGACAAGAAGAAGGCTCTGCAGCAGCTCAGCGACAAGCTGTTCAACTGCAAGTGAAAGCCCCGCTGTCCGAGAAACCGAAGAAAGGACAATGGTGCCGCTTGCCGGCGCAAATGCAAATACAAATACAAATGCAAATGCAAATACACTCTTAACAAAGACACATGGAAGGACGATTCCCCACGGACAAGTTTGAGAAGCTTCAGACCCCGTTCTACTATTACGACACTCCCTTGCTGCGTAGCACGCTCGATGTGCTGCGCAGTGAGATGCAGAAGGTGCCGGCATGTCAGGTACACTATGCCGTAAAGGCCAATGCCAACTACAAGGTGTTGCGCCTCATCAGCAGCTACGGTCTTGGAGCCGATTGCGTAAGTGGCGGCGAGATACGTGCAGCGCTGCAGGCTGGATTTGCTCCGCAGAGTATTGTCTTCGCCGGAGTGGGCAAAGCCGACTGGGAGATAAACCTCGCGCTCGAGGCAGGCATCGGCTTCTTCAATGTCGAGTCGGTGGCAGAGCTCGAGGTCATCGGCTCGCTGGCGGCAGCGCGCGGCACGGTCGCACGTGTGGCTCTGCGCATCAATCCCGATGTAGGAGCACATACGCATGCCAATATCACCACCGGACTGGCAGAAAACAAGTTCGGCATCAGCATGGACGACATGGACAGCGTCATCGACGCCGCACGCTCCATGCACAGCGTGTCGTTCGTGGGACTGCACTTCCATATCGGCTCGCAGATTCTCGACATGGGCGACTTCCAGGCACTCTGCAACCGCATCAACGAACTCACCTCACGTCTGGAACGCAACCATGTGGAGATTCGTAACATCAATGTCGGCGGTGGCTTGGGCATCGACTATCGTCATCCCGACCGCAATGCCGTGCCCGACTTCGGCGCATGGCTCCGCACCTTCGGCACGCATCTGCGTCGCCGTGAGGGACAGACGCTCCACCTCGAGCCAGGACGCTCCATCGTGGGACAGTGCGGCTCGCTCATCTCTCGTGTGCTTTACGTCAAGCAGGGCAGGAACAAGCAGTTCGCCATCCTCGATGCCGGCATGTCCGACCTCATACGCCCCGCACTCTATCAGGCATACCACAAGATTGAGAACATCAGTTCGGCCCTGCCCCTTGAGACCTACGACGTTGTCGGACCGGTATGCGAATCGTCCGATGTCTTCGGCAAGGCAGTCGACCTCAGCCAGACCCATCGTGGCGACCTCATCGCCATACGCTCTGCCGGAGCCTACGGCGAAATCATGGCCTCGCAGTACAACTGTCGCCCATTGCCGCAAGGCTACACCACCGAAGACCTCCAGGCACTGTAGCTGCGTGTCGCGTTAAGCGTGTTGCGTGAGATTTATCCACGGAACTCAAACGGAACCTATATGGTGTTGGATGTAGGATTCTCCCTTCCCTTTAGGGGAGGGCTTGGGTGAGGCTCTTAATGAGTTGCGTTAAGCGTGTAGCATGCCAGATATTGAGAGTACGAGCAGCCTCGGGTAGGTTGATTATATGGCTAACCCCTAATCCCCACCTTTTTCTACTGACCCAAGAACATTTCTCTCTGAGTGAAATGATGTATCTTTGCGCCTGTAAAAGAAAAATGAGACAGCTGCTAAAGATAGTCATATTGTCAATCCTCACCGTGGCGGTCTTCTCCTGCAACATCGGGAAGAACGACCGCGCGCCGTTTGCCGCCATCACCGATATGGTCGACTCCGCAGCCCTGGCACGTGCCGACTCGGCAGCCTTGGCCGACAGTCTGCGGCGAGTCGAGGAGGAAGAGGTCCAGCCCGTCCGCGCCGACGAGCTGTTCGAGGACTTCATGTACAACTTCTCGTCCGATGCCCGCTTCCAGCGCCGCCGTGTGGTCTTCCCCCTGGAGTTCCACGATGCCGACACCGTCTATCGCATTGAGCGCAAGTACTGGAAGCAGGACACCACCTTCAATCGCAGCAACGCTTACTACATACTCTTCGACAACGAGTCCGACCTCGACCTTGAGGGCGACACCTCGCTCAATGCCGTGCGCGTGGAGTGGATCTACCTCAACACCATGATGCAGAAGACCTACCTCTTCGAGCGCATGCGCGGTGCCTGGATGCTCAGCCGCATCGACCTCCTCCCCGTCACCACTGCCGAAGAGGGCTTCACTGACTTCTATCGCAGCTTCGTCACCGACAGTCTGTTCCAGAGCCGTCACGTCTCCAACCCGCTGGAGTTCGTCACCGTCGACCCCGACGACGAGTTCTCCATCCTTCACACCACGCTCGGCGTCAGCGAATGGTTCGCCTTCCGTCCCGAGCTGCCTGTCGACGTGCTCCCCAACATCGACTACGGACAGCAGAACAGCGAGACATCCACCACGAAGGTCATCAAGCTCAACGGCTCCGACGGCTACTCTGCCATCCTCTACTTCCACAAGCGGCGTGGCGAGTGGATGCTCTATAAATTCGAGGACACCAGCATATGACGACGACCTCCTCCTTCGGCTCCGAGCCGGCACGAATACCCAACACCTTCGGCATCGATGTCGTGGCGGACAACCTCTGCCACTACTCCTCAGCCGAAGAGCTGCAGCAACTCATCTTCAGCGGCCAGATAGCGCCGCACCATCTGCATGTCGGTGGCGGCAGCAACCTCTTGTTTCTCAACCCCCACTATCATGGCACCGTCCTCCATTCGCGCATCTCCGGCGTCAGCATCGTCCGTGAGACCGCCGACGAGGTCTTTGTGCGTGTCGGAGCAGGCTGCGTGTGGGACGACTTCGTAGCCTTCTGCGTAGTCCACGGATGGCAGGGTGTGGAGAACCTCTCGCTCATCCCTGGCGAGGTCGGTGCCAGTGCGGTGCAGAACATCGGCGCCTATGGCGTGGAGGTCAAGGACGTCATCAGCAGTGTTGAGGCTGTCGACCTTCAGGGACGTCCACTCGTGTTTGACGTCACCGACTGTGGCTACGGCTATCGCGACAGCATCTTCAAGCGCTCCGACATGAAGGACATCTTCTTAACCCACGTCACCTACCGCCTCTCCCTGCATGCCAATCTGCAGCTCGGCTATAAGGCCATCAGCCAGGCACTCCAGGATCGCCGGGGCGTCACCCTCTCCGACGTGCGGCAAGCCATCATCGGCATCCGCCGTGCCAAGTTGCCCGACCCTGCGGAGCTGGGCAGCGCCGGCAGCTTCTTCAAGAACCCTGTCGTCAGCGCCGAGCAGAAAGACAGCCTGTTGAGTCTTCACCCCTCGATGCCCCACTATCCTCAGCCCGACGGCAGCGCCAAGATCCCTGCCGGCTGGCTCATCGAGCAGTGCGGATGGAAAGGGCGCTCTTTGGGACCCGCAGCCGTCTACGGCAAGCAGGCACTCGTCATCGTCAACACCGGCGGAGCAACCGGCAGCGACATCCTGCGCCTTGCCCAAGCCGTCCAGCACGACGTGCTCTCAGCCTTCGGCCTTCAGCTCCACCCCGAGGTCAACGTCATAGAATGAAGTACACACCATGATGTCAGCAACACCCCTCACACTGCGCTTTCTCGGCACCGGAACCTCTGGCGGCGTACCCACGCTGGGCTGCACCTGTCCAGTCTGCACCTCTGCCGACCCGCGCGACAGCCGCTTGCGCTCCTCCGCCCTTGTCACCTCCGGCAGCACACGTCTGCTCATCGACTGCGGACCCGACTTCCGCCAGCAGTGGCTCGGCGTGCGTCCCTTCGCCGCTCCCGACGCCATCCTGCTCACTCACGAGCACTTCGACCACATTGCCGGACTCGACGACCTGCGCCCCAACCAGGCGTTTGGCAACGTCGCTGTCTATGCCGAGCAGCGCGTCGTCGACCAGCTCCACCACCGTCTGCCCTACTGCTTCGGACAGAAGCACTATCCAGGAGCCCCTCTGTTCGACGTCCATGTCGTCGAGCCCTACCGCCCCTTTACCGTCGGTGACGTTGAGATAATGCCCGTCCGCGTCATGCACGGCGCTCTGCCCATCCTGGGCTACGTCTTCTGCGGCCGTCTGGGCTATGTCACCGACATGAAGACCATGCCTGCCGAGAGCTACGCCAGCCTTAGCGGCATGCAGATCCTTGTCATCAACGCGCTGCATGTCCATGAGCATCCATCGCATCAGAACATCGCCGAAGCCATCGCCAATGCCCGCACGCTCGCAGCCCGCCACACCTACTTCATCCACATGAGCCACTATGCCGGCCTTTATGCCCAGATTGATGCCGCCCTGCCGTCCGGCATGCACTTCGCCTACGACGGCCTCACCGTCGAGGTTCAGTGAAATGTGCTGCGTTAAGCGTGTCGCGTGAGATTTATCCGCGGAATTTAAACGGAACTCAAACGGAACCTATATGGTGTTGGATGTCGTTTTCTCCCTTCCCTTCAGGGGGGCGGGTGAGGCTCTTGAGTGTTGCGTGCCAGATATTGAGGGGACCTGCAGCCTCGGAGAGGTTGATTATATGGATAACCCCTGATTAAGGGAGCGCAGCGACCGCAGTCTGGGGGGCTAACGTCATCCTCCCAATCGTGCCTCGAAGAGGTACTTACACTACAGCGTTGAATGTTTTATATTACTGTCCGGTAAACTCGCTTGGAATTCAGCCCTATGATGCCGAAGAACCGCACGGAATTCTGGCAGGCGAAGATTGAGCGTAACCGGGCCCGCGACAAGGATGAGCAGCATCGGCTGGCAAGCATGGGCTGACACTGCATCACTATGTGGGAATGTCAGCTGAAGCCGAAGGTCAGAGAACAGACTCTGTTGTCGCTGGAATATACCCTCAGCCACATCTTCCTCGAAGACCACAAGGTGCGGAGATACGAACTGCCGGAAGACGGTACGATGATGGCGGTGGAAGACGAAACGCCATACAACAAAAAGCGGTAACGGTAAACTCGATGGTAGTTCCCTCTTTCGTTTCAGAACTCTGAGGTGAAGTGGAAGCGGATGTGCTTGAAGTCGTTCTGTGCCATCTGGAGGACGTAGGCGCTGTCGGCAAGGTAGACGTCGCGCCCCTCACGGTCTTTCGCCATGTACTG
>CAVHJI010000047.1:0-4333 GCA_963636255.1 Bacteroidaceae bacterium
GGACAGGATTGACCACATACTCGATAAGATAAGGCAGTCGGGCTACCAAAGCCTTACGGAAGAAGAGAAGAAGGAACTGTTCAATGCGAACAAGAACTGACCGGATATTCGCCAAATAGCATATCACCGGCATACTGATAGCGCATTTATTTGGGTACAAATCCGTTTTAGAATAATAAAATCTTGTAAATTTGCGGCTTTGGAGCACAATAGTGTAAGAAACAATAATATAAAAAACGATAGACAAAATGCAAAACAAAGGAATTGTAAGACTTTTCGCGATTCTGCTTACCTTGGTATGCTTGTTCTACCTGTCGTTCACTTTCGTAACTCGCCACTATACTCATAAGGCAGAGCAATACGCAAATGGTGATGCACAGCTGGAGCAGGAATATCTTGACTCTCTCAACAACGAGAAGGTCTACTTTGGTAACTGGACGCTGAAAGACTGCCGCGAGATGGAGATTGGCTTAGGTCTGGACCTCAAGGGTGGTATGAACGTCATTCTTGAGGTATCTGTACCCGATGTAATCAGAGTTCTCTCTGACAACAAGACGGACGAGACCTTCAATCAGGCTCTGAACAATGCAGCAAAAGAGGCTGTCAACAGTCAGGACGACGTTATCACACTCTTCGTCCGTGAGTATCATCGTTTGGCTCCTGGACAGCCATTGGCACAGATCTTCGCCACACAACAGTTCAAGGATAAGGTGACACAACAGTCGACCGATGCTGAGGTTGAGCGCGTGTTGCGTACTGAGGTTCAGGCTGCAGTCGACAACTCTTTCAATGTGCTTCGTACCCGTATAGACCGTTTCGGCGTTGTACAGCCAAACATCCAGCGTTTGGAAGACAAGATGGGACGCATCATGGTCGAACTGCCTGGCATCAAAGAGCCGGCACGTGTGCGCAAACTGTTGCAGGGTTCGGCCAATCTGGAGTTTTGGGAGACCTATGAAGGTTCTGAGGTTGCTTCATATCTGCAGGCTGCCGACGTTCGTCTGCACAACATCCTGAGCACTACAAGTGCTGCCGCAGACACTACAGCTACCGAAGCTGTGGCACAGGCAACAACGACAAGCACATCAGACAGCCTCGTCGCTGCCATCCGCGGTACAAGTGCAAGCACCGATGCAGACCTTGAACAGATTAAGAAAGAACATCCGCTGCTGTCTATCCTGCAGGTCTACAACGGACAGGGTAGCATCGTGGGATATGCAAGCTACAAAGATACAGCACAGATTAACCGCTATCTCGAGATGCCAGAAGTGGTGGCAGTACTGCCTAAGGACCTGCGTCTGAAGTGGGGCGTATCTCCTACAGACCTTGATCCTAAGAAGCAGACATTCGAGCTCTACGGCATCAAGTCAACACAACGTAACGACAAAGCTCCTCTTGAAGGCGACGTTGTGGTAGATGCACAAGACCAGTACGACCAATACGGACGTCCTGCTGTCGGCATGACAATGAACTCCGACGGTTCTCGCCGTTGGGCACAGCTCACCAAGCAGAACATCGGTCGTAGCATAGCCATCGTACTTGACGGTTATGTTTACTCCGCTCCGCGTGTAAACTCTGAGATTACAGGCGGTAGTTCTGAGATTACAGGTAACTTCACTCCTGAGCAGTCTAAGGACTTGGCAAACGTGCTCAAGTCCGGTAAGATGCCTGCACCGGCACACATCGTACAGGAAGACATCGTAGGACCTTCACTCGGACAGGCTTCAATCAACGCAGGTATCGTATCATTCATTGTGGCTCTCATCCTGCTGATGGCATATATGTGCTCTATGTACGGACTGGTTCCTGGTATGATTGCCAACTGTGCACTGATCCTGAACCTGTTCTTCACATTGGGTATCCTTGCATCGTTCCAGGCAGCATTGACCATGTCGGGTATCGCAGGTATCGTGCTTACTCTCGGTATGGCGGTCGATGCCAACGTGCTTATCTATGAACGTACAAAGGAAGAGTTGCGAGGCGGTAAGGCAGTAAGAGAAGCATTGTCTGCAGGTTACAAGAATGCCTTCAGTGCCATCTTCGACTCTAACATCACGACTATCCTTACGGGTGTCATCCTGTTCAACTTCGGTACAGGACCTATCCGCGGATTTGCTACTACGCTTATCATCGGTATCATCATATCGTTCTTCACAGCCGTATTCGTAACGCACCTCATCTATGACCACTTCATGAGTCGTGACAAGTTGCTGAACCTTTCGTTCACCACACCATTGTCGAAGAACCTTATGGCTAATGCACACTACAGATTCATGGAAGGTCGCAAGACAGCTCTCTCTGTTGCAGGAGGCATCTTCGTCCTCTGCGTTGCCTTCATGGTGATACGTGGTTTCAGCCGTAGCATCGACTTCACCGGTGGACGTAACTTCAATGTACAGTTCGAAGAGGCTGTAGAACCTGAGCAGGTAAGAGGCCTTGTTGCAGACAAGTTTGAAGAAGCTAATGTGAGCGTTATCGCTGTCGGTACCGACGGACGCACCGTTCGTATCAGCACCAACTATCGCATCAATGAGAGCGGACAGGAAATTGACGGTGAGATAGAGGCACTGCTCTATGAAGCACTGAAGCCGTTGCTGACGCACGACATCTCTCTCGAGACCTTCGTCGACCGCGACAACTACACAGGCGGTAGCATCATCAGTTCGCAGAAGGTAGGTCCGAGCATAGCCGAAGACATTACGTACTCAGCTATCTGGTCGGTCATCCTCGCACTGATTGCCATTGGCCTGTACATCCTTGTACGTTTCCACAACATTGCATACACCATCGGTGCAACATTGGCATTGGTTCTGGATACGGCAATCATTCTGGGTGCATACTCAATGTTCTGGGGCATACTACCATTCTCACTTGAGATAGACCAGACATTCATAGGTGCCATCCTTACTGCCATCGGTTACTCCATCAACGATAAGGTGATTATCTTCGACCGCGTGCGTGAGTATACCAAGCTGTACAGCCGCCGTGGACTGACACAGTTGTTCAACAGCTCGCTCAACTCCACACTGGCACGTACCGTGAATACGTCAATCAGCACCTTGATAGTGTTGCTCTGCATCTTCATCCTTGGCGGCGAGTCTATCCGTAGCTTCGCATTTGCCATGATACTTGGCGTAGTCTTCGGTACAATGTCTTCACTGTTCGTTGCATCGCCGATAGCATTCACCGTAATGAAGAAGACAAGCAATATTGGAGACAAGCAGACAGAGACTGCCGTAGTTGTTGCCAGCAAGTAAGCAAAGGATTTACACAGATTACATAACTTTCGAGAGAGGGCGCGTTGCAAGCTATATTGCAATGCGCCCTTTTTGATGGGTCAATAGAAAAACGTAGGGACTTCTCTACACATCGTTGCAGAGCTGTAGAATGAGTAGGCAGAACTGATTGCGACGTAAAGAAGTATTCTGTACCTTTGCGGTCAACGACACCTTATATATAATATGGAGTGATTAGTCTATATATAATAAGGTGTAATCGGTCGAACGATGGCACAACAGTATTCAAAGCAGTCGCAGGTACAGACACAGCAGCAGATACAGACACTATCGCCACAGCAGATTCTTGCTGTCAAGCTGCTTGAGCTTCCAACAGTGGAGCTTGAAGACCGTGTGCATACCGAGCTGCTCGAGAATCCTGCCTTAGAGGAAGGACGCGAGGAGACTGCCGAAGACATTGAGCCTGTCGAAGGAGAGAACCATGAAGATGATGCCGACGAAGGCGACATGGAGTATAATGCCCTTGACGACTACCGCGATGCCGACGACATTCCCGACTACAAGCTTCAGGACCATAACAGCAGTCGCGAGGAACGTGCAGAAGAGATTCCCTTCAGCGCAGCTACCTCGTTCTATGAGGACCTGAAGGCACAGCTTGGCGAACTGCTCGTGAATGAACGGCAACGCGAACTGGCAGAATATATACTTGGCTCGCTCGACGATGACGGACTGCTGCGCAAGTCCTTGCACGACATATCCGACGAACTTGCCATCTATGCAGGCATCGATGCCACCGACGCTGAGCTTGAAGAAGCCATACGCACCATACAGAGCCTCGACCCTCCTGGCATCGGAGCACGTTCCTTGCAGGAGTGTCTGCTATTGCAGATTGACCGCAAGCGCAGCCAAGGAGAGGAAGAAGCCAATGCACTGGACATTCAGCAGACCATTATACGCGACTACTACGACGACTTCACCCGCAAACGTTGGGACCGCATACAGCAACGACTTGGCATTAGTGACGAAGAGTTTCAGCAGGCAATGCGCAGTCTGACCAAGCTGAATCCACGTCCAGGAGCATCGATGGGCGAGACCTT
>CAVHJI010000047.1:4343-13801 GCA_963636255.1 Bacteroidaceae bacterium
GCATATAGTGCCCGACTTCATCGTCACTTCCGACGAGCAGGGCAATGTCAGCTTTACACTCAACAGTCGCAATGTGCCTGAACTGCGGCTGAACCGCGACTATGTCGACATGCTTTCGGAACAAGGACGCAAATCGGGCAAACAGACACGCGAGCAGAAAGATGCATTGACCTTCCTCAAGCAGAAGTTAGACTCGGCACAAAGCTTCATCGATGCCGTCAAGCAGCGGCAACACACGCTGACCGTAACCATGCAAGCTATTATCGACATTCAGAAGCCCTTCTTCCTTGAAGGCGACGAGTCGCTACTCAAGCCGATGATACTGAAGGACGTTGCACAAAAGACCGGACTGGACATATCCACCATATCGCGCGTGAGCAACAGCAAGTATGCGCAGACAGACTTCGGCATCTTCGCTCTGAAGTTCTTCTTCAGCGACGGCTACACCACACAAGACGGTGAGGAACTGTCGGTACGCAAGATAAAGAGTACACTGCAAGAGCTTATAGACGGCGAAGACCGCCAAAACCCATTGACCGACGACGAGATAGAAAAACTGCTGAAGGAGAAAGGTTTCCCCATAGCACGCCGCACCATTGCCAAGTATCGTCAGCAACTCGGGATACCTGTGGCACGCCTTCGCAGATGACAAAGCATTGCGTTACGACTCATGAAGCACAGGTTTACTACACGTAAAGCATAGGATTGGAACATTAAAAGCACCGCAAACAATGACAGAAATCGTCAAGACAGAACGCACATTGCTACGTATGGCACGAATCATATCCAAGCTGTTCTCGCCGCACTACATCTCGTTCCTGGCATTTCTCGTCCTCTTCCTGTTCTCCTACCTGCGCATCATGCCGTTGCGCTACAAGTTCACAGTCCTCGCACTGGTCTATTGCTTCACCATCTTCATACCGACACTCACGGTATATCTGTTCCGCAAGATCAACGGCTACACAGCCGACTATATGGTGCGCCGAGAACCACGCTTCATATCCCTTGGGCTTCACTTCATGTCCTACATCTTCTGCCTTGTCATGATGCGGCGACTCAACATCCCATGGTATATGATTGGCATCATACTCACCGCACTGATAATGATGATTGTCTGCATCATCGTCAACCTGCGCTGGCGACTCAGCATACACATGGCAGGAGCAGGCTCGGCAGTCAGCGGCATAGTGGCATTCAGCAACATCTTCGGCTACAACCCCGTATGGTGGCTCTGTCTGCTCATCATCATTGCAGGCGTAGTAGGGTCGGCACGCATCGTACAGCAACACCACAGCCTTGGCGAAGTCATCTTCGGCTTCCTGCTCGGACTGCTGTGCGGCGCACTAATACTCAACCCCTACTACAACAGTCTGTTCCGCTTCCTGCTGTTCTGACGTATACACCGTCACGGACAAATCTTGTACAACTAAAATTTGCACATCACATAGCCTTTGAATACCTTTGCAGACACACAGAATCTATTAAACGTAATATAAGTAGAAAACTATGAACTTCCCTGACAACATCAAGTACACCAAAGAACACGAATGGATTCGCGTTGAGGGTGACATCGCCTACGTCGGCATCACAGACTACGCACAAGACCAGCTTGGCGACATTGTCTTCATCGACATACCATCGGTTGGCGAGACCCTCGAGGCAAGCGACACCTTTGGCACAATAGAAGTTGTGAAGACCATATCAGACATCTTCATGCCCGTTGGCGGCGAGGTGCTCGAGCAGAACGAAGAGCTTGCCGACCATCCAGAACTGGTCAACCAAGACCCTTATGGCAAGGGCTGGCTCATCAAGATCAAGCCTGAGGCTGAGGCCAACTATGGCGAGTTGCTCTCTGCAGACGAATACAAGGCACTCATCAACGCCTGAAGTCTGTCGTCCAAAAACTTGAGCTATGTCAATGCCTTCAGTAAGCATAATCATGGGTAGCACGTCCGACCTTCCCGTAATGGAGAAGGCGGCAGCCTTTCTCAACGACATGCATGTGCCGTTTGAGATGAATGCCCTTTCGGCACACCGCACACCCGATGCCGTGGAACAGTTCTCCAAGAACGCAGCATCCCGTGGTGTCAAGGTAATCATTGCAGGTGCAGGCATGGCTGCAGCACTCCCCGGTGTCATTGCAGCCAACACCACACTGCCCGTCATCGGTGTTCCCATCAAGGGTTCGGTGCTCGACGGTGTCGATGCACTCTACTCCATCTTGCAGATGCCTCCGGGCATACCGGTAGCCACAGTGGCAATAAATGGAGCACTCAATGCTGCCATACTGGCTGTGCAGATGCTTGCACTGTCCGATGAAGCCATTGCCACACGGCTCAAGGACTACAAGGATGGACTGAGACAGAAGATTGACAAGGCCAATGAGAGCCTCCGTGAGGTGAAGTACGAATATAAGGTCAACTGAGAGAAAGGAAGACCGGACACAACGAAAGGAACGGAAAGAGTGGATTACTTCAATTACCGACGCCGTCACACCAACGTAGTAAACATAGGAGCCACCCCATTGGGCGGCTCTTATCCTATACGCCTACAGAGTATGACCAACACCTCTACGCGCGACACCGAGGCGTGTGTCGAACAGACGCTTCGCATTGTTGCGGCAGGAGGAGAGTACGTGCGTCTCACCACACAAGGACGTGCTGAAGCCGAGAACTTGAAGAACATCAATGCCGCACTGCGCGAACGCGGTTGTCAGGTGCCACTCGTTGCCGACGTGCATTTCAACGCCAATGTTGCAGACGTGGCAGCACTCTATGCCGAGAAGGTGCGCATCAATCCCGGCAACTATGTTGATGCCGCACGCACATTCAAGCACCTCGAATACACCGACGAGGAATATGCACAGGAGCTGCAGAAGATCCGCGACCGCTTCATTCCCTTCCTCAACATCTGCAAGGAGCACCATACAGCCATACGGCTTGGTGTCAACCACGGATCACTTAGCGACCGCATCATGTCCCGCTATGGAGATACTCCCGAGGGAATGGTTGAGTCGTGCATGGAATATCTGCGTATCTGCGTCAGCGAGCACTTCACCGACGTCGTCATCTCGATCAAGGCATCAAACGCATCGGTAATGGTGCGCACCGTACGCCTGCTTGCCAGTGTGATGGACAAGGAAGACATGCACTTCCCTCTGCATCTGGGTGTCACCGAAGCCGGTGAAGGTGAGGACGGACGCATCAAGTCTGCTCTTGGCATAGGTGCATTGTTGTCCGACGGACTTGGCGACACCATACGTGTCTCTCTGAGCGAAGCTCCAGAGGCAGAGATTCCTGTGGCAGCGAAGATACGCGACTATGTCGGTCTGCGCCAGCTGCAGCCGCACATCTATGCAGGTACATCACCAGCCTACGACTATCTGCACCCGTCACGTCGCAAGACGTCGCCCGTGCGCAACATCGGTGGCAATCATGTGCCTGTGGTCATTGCCGCCAGACTAAGAGGCGAGCAACAGTTCAGCACTTCAGCTACTCCCGACTACGTCTATATCGGTAAGGCCGCACCCGACGGCAAGCATCCTGGCATGCAGTATATCGTCGATTCCGATGTGTGGACGGGACAGCCAAACACTTGGCCTGTCTTCAGCCGCGAGCATCTGCCTTTCATCGGCATGTGCCCTACACCAATGAAGTTTCTGTTCGTCACCTATTCCGACCTTGACGACGAGATTCTCTCTTGCCTTCACCGTCATCCTGAAGTGGTACTGCTATGCTCCAGCAAGCACCTCAACCGTGCAGGAGAGCTGCGTGCCATTGCCCATAAGCTCATGATTGAGGGGCTGGACAATCCTATGGTCATCATTCAGACCTATGCCGACACTACGGAAGAGGACCTCGAGATACATGCAGCCATCGACATGGGACCACTGATGTTCGACGGCTTCTGCGACGGTCTGATGCTGTTCAATAACGGAGATATCGCCGACACACGTGTCGACAGCATTGCCTTCAGCATTCTTCAGGCAGGACGGCTGCGCATGAGCAAGACGGAATACATATCTTGTCCCGGTTGCGGACGTACACTCTACAACCTGCAAGACACCATTGCCCGCATCAAGGCAGCTACATCGCAGTACAAGGGATTGAAGATTGGCATCATGGGATGTATTGTCAACGGTCCTGGCGAGATGGCAGATGCCGACTACGGATATGTAGGTGCCGCACGCGGACACGTCAGCCTCTACCGCAAGAAAGAGTGTGTTGAACGCAACATCCCCGAAGACGAGGCTGTGGAACACCTGCTTCGTCTCATCGAGAGCGATAACAAGTAGCCTCTTTTACTGCGGTTACTCCGCCTGAGCACTTAGCAGCGACTTGTATCTTGCCGCATCCTTCAGTATGGCACATGCTTCCTTCAGGTCGCGGTCTGTCTTCAGCTGCTCTATCATTCCACCCTTCTGGTAGTAGTAACGGCGCACAATCTCGTAAGATATCTGCTTGCGTATGTCCTTGGCAAAGTGGTCGAGGTCGCGCCCGGTATTGTGCTGCAGCTTCTTCTCCAGTGCAGTAAACTCGTCCTTGGCATCGGTCATGTAGCCCTCAAACTCAGCCATCTCCTTCAGGTTCTTCAGCAGGCGTTCGCTCTGCTGGTCATACTTGAAGTCTGCCTTAACCACCATGTCCTTGAAGTCATCATAGTCTGCATCCGTCAGCCGAAACTCCTTGGCAGGAGCAATGGACGGGTGCTTCAGGCAGTATTGCGTTGCATAGTCGAATATCAGATTGTCGCGCGTCAGGTAATAGACGATGTTAGGCAACGTGTCCTGCTTCACCTCTATGTCGGGCATGATGCCACCACCATCGCGTACGACACGTCCTGCTGCCGTGTGGAACACCGTCGTCAGACTGTCGGCTATACGTCCCACGCTGCCATCGGCATTGCGGTGCGAGTAGTCTATAGCCTGCACACAACGTCCGCTTGGTATGTAGTATTTTGATGTTGTGACCTTCATTGTGCCGCCATAAGGCATAGGGCGCGTGGTCTGCACCAGTCCCTTGCCAAAGGTTCGTGTACCTATTATCACCGCACGGTCCATGTCCTGCAGTGAGCCTGCCATAATCTCCGACGACGATGCCGTGCCGCTGTTCACAAGCACAGCCACGGGTATGTTTGTGTCTATAGGCTCGCGCAAGGTCTTGTATGTGGCATCCGACTGCTTGTTCTTGCCCTTCGTGGTCACTATCACCTTGTTCTTAGGTACGAAGAAGTTCACAATCTCCACTGCCTCATCCAGCAATCCTCCACCATTGTCGCGCAGGTCTATCACGAGCGAAGTGATGCCTCTATGCCTCAGGTCCTCATATGCACGCTTGAACTCTCTGGACGGATTGCCCGAGAAGCTATTCAGGCTGATATATCCCACGTTGTCGTCCAACTTGTCGTAGTATGTTATGAGCGGCAGCTCTATCGAACGGCGTGTCAGCTCAATAGTAATCGGATTGTCTGTACCCGGACGTTGTGCCTTTATGGTCAGCTTCGTACCTGCCTGTCCGCGCAACAAGTCACTCACTTCCTGATTGCTCTTGCCTTCAAGGTCCTGCCCGTCAATCTCCATCAGCACATCACCGACCTTCAGTCCTGCCTCGGCAGCAGGCATACCCTCATAAGGCTCACTTATCACCGAGCGTTTCAGCTTGTCGTTCCATGTAATCACCGAACCTATACCGCCATAGGTATTGCGAAGCATCTGTTCAAGCTCCGACTGTTCGTCCTCAGGATAATATGCCGTGTATGGGTCCAGGGAGTAGAGCATGCTGTTGATGCCTGTCTGTATGACCTGCTGCGGATCGAGTGAATCGACATAGAACATGTCGAGATCCTTTATTATGGAGTTGAAGATGTCGAGGTTCTTGGCAATCTTGAAGTCATGGCTCTCGCCATTGTCGAATCCATAGAAAGCGGTTGCAGCCAATGCGCACACCGCCACAATTGCTGCCGTATATCTGTTTCGCAAACGTCTCATAAGTGTTGCTCCTACTATTGTCGTAATTTTTTGTCACAAAGATATTGCATAATTGAAAAATACCCATTACTTTTGCACCGCATTTAGGAGATTTAAGAGCAAATTCTTCCTTAGCTCAGTCGGTTAGAGCATCTGACTGTTAATCAGAGGGTCCTTGGTTCAAGTCCAAGAGGAAGAGCAAAAGCACGAAGGGATGTCGTTATGGCATCCCTTCTTTTTTATGCGTGCCCGGCATGTAGCCACAGCTTCCTTTCGGCAACAGGCAACCCTTTATAGTGGCCAGTAGATAATAGGTGGGGATAGGTTGCATTAGGAAGAAGTAGGATATAATTCGGGTCAGTAGGGGGAAAATACACATCAAAACTCTTGCAAAAAGCCTATTGGCATGCTATATTTGCATATCCATCAGCGCATTAGCAATCGCTTAAGTTCGGTCGAGAAGATATCTCTTATCATCATACCAAAGCTTGCAATTATCATACCAAGTACTTGCAATTATCGTACCAAGTACTTGCAATATTCATACCAAGCTTTGGTATGAGCTACACATATAGCTTCTCGGACAAAGTCATATAACTTCTCGGACAAAGTCTTATAACTACTCGCGCCAAGTCTTATAACTACTCGCGCCAAGTCTTATAACTACTCGCGCCAAGTCATAAGCATGTACTGCGTCTCAGACTGCGCTACTGTGTTTCATGTCCTGCATGTACTTCTCCGTGTACATATAAGGACAACTATCCCCACCCTATTTCTGCTAATCCGGCATTACAGCTATTAAGGTGCAAGTCTTCGGCTGCTATGCACGTCGCATGCAGCTATCTGGTGAGCGGGTGGGAGTTTAGTAGAGTCAACAGCAGGACATGAGAGCCCTGCGGAAGAAGCTCATACACGACTTACTTACGATAGGTGACGTTGACGCCACTATCATCACGCAGCTTGTCGGCTATGGCACGTTCGTTCAGGTTAACACGTCCCTGCACCAGCTCTGGAATGTTGTAGGAGAAGTACAGGTCGTCATAGTACTTCTTGGGATTCTTCTGCGGCAGCAGGAAGGGCTTGTGTGCCTTGCCATTGACATCGATATATGTGAAATAGGGTTTAGTGTACAATCCATCGTCGCGACGGCTGCTGAATACCAGCCATCGGCTGTTGTGGCTCCAGGAGTGATAGCTCTCGGCATCGGGACTATTGGCTTCGGTCATCGTGTCAACCTCGCCCGTCTGCAGATTGACAAGGCAAAGGTCGGCATCCTTATGCCAGATGGACCATTGTCCATAAGGTTGACGTGCAACGACGATGAACTTACCGTCGGGCGACACACGCGGGAACGACACACTCAGAGAGTCTGACGCAGCATTATAGACGGTGTCGACCTTATTGCCAAACGTCTGTGTCTGCGGGTCGAAGTCGATGCGACAGAGATTATAGTGCAGTTCCTTATAGCGTTGAGGCATTGGCTCAACTGCCTTTGCCGATACGAAATACAGGCTCTTGCCGTCGGGAGCGAACGCAGGTTGTGTCTCGAAGGCAGAGTCGTTCTTCAGCAAATCGCAGGAGAATGCCTGATGTGTCTTGACGTCATACACCACAATGTCGGAGGCAGAGTCGAAGCCCTCAAGACGATTACGATGACTCATGTAGAAGAACTGACCTATGGCATTGACGGAGAAGGCTATGACGTCCTCTGTGGGGTGCCACGAGGGATAGGTGAACGCTGCTATCGTCTCTTGTGTCTTGGTGTTCAGCTTCTCCATGCTGCCATGGTCTGCCACTACAGTACCACCGAACCAGGCACGCGAATGGAACACCATCTTGTCGGGATTCTGCATCTGAAACGAGTGGCAGTTCTGACAGTTGAGGTCTGTAAGGGTGTTCTCGTAGATGGCATCGACATCGAAGGAGGTGACGTCGCGCTGGTAGATGCCCATCCTGTCCCATGGAGAGTAGCCCGGAGGCACAAGTCTGTAGACAAGATATGGGTCGATGTCGTCTTTTGCAATGCTGACAGTGAACGGGCGATATGCCTCCCATTCGCCAGCAGTCTGCCTGCAGACGGTGAGCTGAATGTCACCACCAGCTTGTTGGCGCAACAGACCGCTCCACTTACTACGCGGGATGTCGAAGACACCATCGTCGCCACGTACCTGGAACGATACCGAGCCACCCTCCACAATAAGACACGTCGGTACGCTCCCGTCAACATCCATGAGCTGGAAATTAAGTGGAGCAATGTTCGGCGGCACTGTCACTCCCTTATAGTCAGGGAAGATTGTGGGCTCTTCGTCGAGAGTTCTGCCGGTCGTGATGTCTGTCTGGCAGGCTGTCAGTAGCATGACCAGCGACAGGAGAATGGTTGTTATCTTCTTCATACGCGTGTCAGTTGAACATGAATTGATACCATATAGTGTTGCCGAACTCCTTGCGCAGTGTCACTGCAGGGTTTGTCCTGCCCCTCTCGGCTTGTGTGAGGCTGTTCATGAAATGTATGTAGCGCCCTACGGTCTCCTCGTCGACGCCATGCGAACGACAATAGTCTATGCCGTCACCATTGACCAGCAGGAAGGCCTCTTGCAGCTGTATGGGGAAGGGATTAAGCACTGGAGTGTTCCAGAACGTCTCAACCACACGGTTTGTATATTGGGTGTCGCGGTAAAGGAATAGGTAGGCGATGAGATAATCGCGGGCGTTGGTGTCTTCGGGATTGGTCTGCAGGGTCTTGATGAGACTCTCGAAGGTGTCAGAAGTCGTGAAGTCGTCTGCCGGCAAATCCCTGCGAAGCAGTCCCAGTTCAGGGTCTGCCTCCACTGCCGCATCATTGTAGAGGAAGCGGCGCATATCTGTTGCCCAACTGCTGTAGCGCCATGTCTTCTCGAGCAGACTGATGTATTTCTCTGCCACAGCATAGGCTCGGCGCGTCAGGTTTGTCTTGACAAGCATCTGCAACATAGTGGGCTGACCGTAGGTAGTGCACTCGAAGACATCGTGCGCATGGTTCTGTGCGGCACCCATATCGCCCATCTGGTAGGTCACAAGGGAGAAGATGAACGACAGCGGCACATTGGTATCGGTCGTCTCGCGCGCCACCATGATGTTCTGTATGTCTTTCTGAGGATAGCGGAAGAAGTGCGTCAGGAGCATGTGCTTTTTTGAGAGGGCAAGGTTGACGTAGTTCATCACCAGATAATTCTGCGAGTAGGCATTGGGATTGTTGAGTATGTCGTCCCAGTCTTCGGTGATGGCATCGTGCTGTAGCTCCAGGAGCATGTTGGTGTTCTTGCGGTCTTTCTCTCCAAGAACGTAGACAAGCGCTCCTACACATAGGAATGCTGCCAGTCCTAAAGTCAGTCGCGCACCTGCTTTGGCGGGCATCTTCAGCCTGGAGAGAACCCATGCTACGAAGGGAAGGGCTATCAAGCACAGCCATGAATATTTCAGGCTACCCGGAACGGGAAGGAGCATAGTGTAGTAG
>CAVHJI010000048.1:0-13401 GCA_963636255.1 Bacteroidaceae bacterium
ACCGATTGTAGTGCCTTTGACAATGACATTGGCACCGATCACTGGACCTAAGGCATCGTTGACTGTCACGGTGACAGTACGTCCGTTCTGCTGAACGATAGCCTCATTCACTTTGGGTTGGCTTTCAGCACCCGATGCAAGCACTACAGTAGTACCGCAAAGAGCTAGAGTTGCCCCCATAAGCATTCTTTTCCATACAAATGCGTTCATACGTACTAGATTTAAGTATTATATAAAATTAGTTATAAAAGTTCCAAGTCAGTGTTCCTTCGCTGTTACCCTATGTTGCAAGGGAACATTCGCTTGTACCATTTTTCTTCTATCAAGTCTCCTAAGCCCCTATCAGCAAACATGTTACTGACAGATTTAGGAGCGCTAGGCACCACTTCTCAGCGATGCATCGGTGTAAAATTAAGTCTTTTTTAAATCTCTGCAATGTATTTGATAATCATAGTCGTGATTTTAACATTCTTTTATAGTCTGAAACTACAACCATAAGTGCCATGCGGAAGAGATATAGCTCCCTATATATAATAAGGAGTAGAACTCCCTAAGAGTAAAACTCCATATACATAGTGGAGTCGGACTCTATATATAATAAGGTGTAGGGCTCTATACATAATAAGGCGTAGGCACGCATCCCGGATTATTCGTCTGGCATCAAGACTGCAATACTGCCAGCTGTGCTTGCGGCATAGTTCGTCGAAACAGGTACAGCTGTTCGTCGAAAGACTGTCGCACGGAAAGACAGACAGGGATACCTTTGCCGGACAGAAAGAATTTCATAATGTCGGAGAAAGATTGTACCTTGCGATGGAAAAGAGCGGATACATGCTAAGATATAGGAAGACACGCGAGACGCTGGCGGTGCAGATTGCCGTCTGCCTGATGATGCTGTTGGGACCATCGGCAGTGGCTTTCTTCTTGTCTTTAGATTCGGCAAAAGCGTTTGAGGTATTGAAAGCTTCGGCAATATGTACCACCCCTGTAATCTTTATCTATTTTGTCAATTACTATTGTCTGGTGACACGAATGGTGCTCCGCAGTAGGGTCTTGATCTTCTCAAGCATAAACTTCATCATGATTGTTGCCGGTCTTTCCGGCATAGGGGTATTCTTCAGAGTATGGGATTTGCCGGATGAAGCCCACATACCAGCCGTAGTAGGTCTGGTGATGTTCTTGGTGTCAAGTCTGATAGCGATTACATATGCCATAGGGTCAAGAGGCCGCCTGAAGTGGGATTCGTTGTTGAAAGAACTTGAGGACGAGAAGCAGAAGAACACCGAAGCAGAGCTGTCGTGGTTGAAGAACCAGCTGAACCCACATTTCCTATTCAATACGCTGAACAACATATCGAGCCTTGTGCAAATAGATGCCGACAGTGCACAAGACAGCATCAGTCAGCTCAGCGACCTGCTGCGCTATGCACTATATGAGTCGAACAAGCCTGAGGTGCCACTGGCAAATGAGATTGAGTTCATGGACAACTACATTGACCTGATGAAGCTGCGTTGTAACGAGATGAGTACTGTGACTACCGACATGCAGGCAGGCGACAGGCCGATAGCTGTAGTGCCGTTGCTGTTCATCTCGGTCATAGAGAACGCCTTCAAGCATGGCATAAGCACCAGAGACAAATCGTTTGTTGACATACATCTGCACGTCACTGGCGATGACATCACATTCACATGCGACAACAGCAACTACCCAAAGCCCGATACCAACCGTAGCGGGTCGGGTGTGGGACTGGAGAATATGGGACGAAGGCTGGAACTGCTGTATTCTGAACGCTATACCTATTTCCATGAGTTGCGCGAAGGTAATGTCTATCATGTGGAGATAACGCTCAGAGGCTGCACGCCACAAACCCTAAAGGAGGACAAGAATAATGGAGAAACTTAGATGCATGGTCGTTGACGACGAACCACTGGCAGTGAAGATGATAGAGAGTTTCATAGAGCGGACAGACTTCATGGAGCTGTCGCAGTCGTTCACAGACTCTATAGCGGCACTCGATGCACTGAAGAAAAGTCCTGTAGACGTGATATTCCTGGACATACAAATGCCTGACCTCGACGGTATGACGCTTGCTGCCATGGTGCCTTCAGAGACAAGAATCATCTTCACCACAGCATTCAAGGACTTTGCCTTCGACAGCTATGAGGTCAACGCACTGGACTTCCTGCTAAAGCCAATACGCTACAACAAGTTCCTTGCCGCAGCAGAGAAGGCACGCCAATGGTTCGGTATGAAGAACATGAAGGCAGAAGCCGACACGCCAGCCAAGCGTAACAGCATATTCCTGCGTGCAGACGGACATATAAGACAGGTGCCACTGGACAAGATTCTATATGTCAGTGGCATGAAGGACTATGTGATGTTCTATCTTGAAGGAGAGAAGCGTGCGCTGGTGACACACCAGACCATGAAGTCGGTAGAAGAGATGCTGCCGGCAGATATGTTCATGCGTGTACACCGGTCATATATCGTTGCGCTCGACAAGATACGCACCATCGACCGCAACAACTGCATCTATATAGGAAATGAAGTTATCCATGTGAGCGAAGGCTACGTGGATAACTTCAATAAATATGTCAGGATGAATATCCCTGGAGCATGATTGTCAGTCGACGAATTTACCCTTCGACGCATCACGGTCCTTAGGTGCCGGCACCTCTTCAGGATAGCCGCAAAGTATGATGTTCTGAAGTTCGTAGTTGTCACTGAAGCCAAACTTGGTCTTCAAGTATGCCTTGGCGTCGTCGGAAGAGTTGATCATAGCAGCCGGAGCAGCCTGATAGACGGTGCCTAAGCCCATGGACTTGGCAGCAAGCATGATGTTTTCGCACAGCAGAGCTGCATCGACAGCCGACCATGACAGACCTTCGGTAGCCTTCTCTGCAGCCACAAAGAATACCACAGGAGCATTCTGGAACGCATTCTTACCATTGAGACGCTCAGCCATGCCTGCACCCATCTCTGTCTTCAGCATCATTGCCGACAGTTCGTTGAGGATGTCCTGGCTGTCGACAACACGCACTTCCCAGTCCTGCTTGTTCATTGCACTCGGTGCCTGCAAGCCAGCATCGATGAGAATCTGCAAGGTGTCGCGGCTGACAGGTGTAGCCTTGTAGCTACGCACACTGGTACGTGTCATGATAGTCTCTATGACCTGGTTCTTCTCAGGAGCTGCAGCTCCCGTACTTTCTGCAGCCGGTTGCTGCGAACAACTTGTGGCCATGACCATGAGTCCGGCTCCAAGCAACATTGACTTTAAACATTTCATAGTCTCTGAACTTTATTAAGTGATTAAAACAACGGACAAACAAGCGTCCATGCGCAAAGTTATGGAATACACGATGCGACACCACAGCCTGTTTAGTTAAAAAAACGTATCATTTTGTCTTTATTGCTGCCTCTTTTACCCGAATGGGGTGATTGCTGCGCACCTGTTTGCAGTATTTGGAATACTTTTGCGGCGAGAAAGACAAACACACACTGCCACATGCGGAAAACGGCATACACACTAATCGCCATCACAATATGCGCCCTGACACTATGCTCCTGCGGAGACCTGCTCGAAGCACATCCCTACGACGCGAAGACAAGCGGCGAGACACACATAAACAAGAAGAACATAAGCCTGATAGAAGAGCGGCTTGCCGGACGGGACAGCATACGCTTCGCTTTCATCAGCGACACACAACGCTGGTATGACGAGACGGAAGACGTAGTGGAAGACCTGAACAGACGCGGTGACATAGACTTCGTTGTTCATGGTGGCGACTTCACAGACTTTGGTGTTACAGAGGAGTTCACATGGCAACGCGACATACTCGAAGGACTAAATGTGCCGTATGTAGGTGTGATTGGCAACCACGATTGTCTTGGCAACGGAGAGTATACCTTCCACAAGATATTCGGCGACTACAACTTCGCCTTCACTGCTGGCAACGTGCGCTTCATCTGTCTAAACACCAACGCACTGGAGTTTGACTACTCGCAGGACATACCAGACTTCACCTTCATGACCGATGAGCTGAAGAACTTCCCCGAAGAAACCACGAAGACAGTCTTCCTGATGCATGCGAGGCCGGGAAGTGATGTCTTCAACAACAACGTATTCGAGCCATTCGAATACTATGTGCGCATGTTCCCCAACGTGCAGTTCTGCATGAACGGGCACAACCACTCGCTGGAGGCTGTCGACCTGTATGGTGACGGCACAATCTACTTCCAGTGTCCGAACATCGAGAAACGAATGTATTACATCTTCACCATCAACGACGGAGGCTACAGCTATGAGACGATTTCTTTCTAAGCTGCTTGTTGCCGCCGTCGTCTTGACATGCTTCGGCATGCCTGCCATCGCACAGCAGGATGACACACAACACCGCACGACCTATGAGGAAAGACTCGCCCGCAGGCAGCAACGCTTCCTGAAGCTGATGCCGACACATACACGCCTACAGTTCTATGGCGACATGGGACTGGTATCGGCAGGCATCGGGTGGGACTATGGACGCAAGGGACGTTGGGAGACAGACATTCTGATCGGACTTATACCCAAGTACAACGCACAGCACGCGCACCTGACGCTGACACTGAAGCAGGGCTACATACCATGGGACATAAGACTCGGACAGTCGGACTTCACGGTCAACCCTCTGACCTGTGGCATCTACCTGCACACCATACTCAGTGATGACGACTTTTGGGTCAGACAACCTCAGCGTTACCCTAAAGGTTACTATTGGTTCTCCACACGTGTGCAGACCTATATCTACTTGGGTCAGAGCATCAACTTCGAGATTCCCGACCGCAAGCGACGTAACCTTAAGCGCATATCGGCATTCTATGAGGTCGGTACCAACAATGCATACATCCTCAGTGCAGTAGGCAACCACTACCTGTCCATCCTCGACATCCTGCGCCTGTCTTTTGGCCTGAAGTTCTGCATACAGTGACCGACGGACTTCAGAGAAAAGTCATAACTTTGCCAATACTAAACATCAACATCGCAAGAATCATGAACAAAACACTATCGGGACTGGCTGTAGTAGCAGCAGTCGGCTCGGGACTTCTGACCGTCGCAGGATGTAGCGGACAGAAATGGACCGAAGAGCAGAAAGAGACTTACAACTTGGTGACGCAGAATGGAGGACAGACCTTAGGCTATTCTCCTGCTTCGGGCGTGAAACTAATCGAGGACGGCGGCTATGCCTTCAAGGACCTGAACCGCAACGGCGTGCTCGACCCTTATGAAGACTGGCGTCTGACTCCGGAAGAGCGTGCCAAAGACCTGGCACAGCAGCTCTCTACAGAGGAGATTGCAGGACTTATGCTATACAGTGCACACCAGTCGATACCGGCAGCGGCAATGGGTGGACGCGGTGCAGCACCTACATACAACGGCAAACCATTTGAGGAGAGCGGTGCAGAAGCATGGGACTTGTCGGACGCACAGAAGAAGTTCCTCAAGGAGGATAACCTGCGTGCTGTACTTGTGACACGTGTGCAGAGCCCCGAGGTGGCTGCCAAGTGGAACAACAATGTACAGGCATTCGTGGAAGGACTTAACCACGGCATACCTGCCAACAACAGTTCCGACCCGAGACATACGACATCGTCGGATGCAGAGTATAATTATGGTGCAGGAGGACAGATATCGTTGTGGCCATCGTCACTCGGATTGGCTGCCACATTCGATCCTGCAGTGGTGAAGCATTTTGGAGAGATAGCATCGAAAGAATATCGTGCACTGGGTATAGCCACAGCACTCTCGCCACAGGTAGACCTTGCATCTGATCCCCGCTGGTCACGTTTCAGCGGTACCTTCGGTGGTGACACACATCTGGCAACAGATATGGCACGTGCCTACTGCGATGGCTTCCAGACATCGCCGGCAGACAAAGCCATCGACGGAGCATGGGGCTACGAGAGTGTGAATGCAATGGTAAAGCACTGGTATGGTTACGGAGCACAGGAAGGCGGACGTGACTCACACTACAACTATGGTAAGTATGCAGTCTACCCGGGCAACAACCGTGCCGAGCACCTTAAGTCCTTCACCGAAGGAGCTTTCAAGCTTGAAGGCGGCACAGAGAAAGCATCGGCAGTGATGCCCATCTACAGCATTCTGTGGAATCAAGACCCTGAGGGCAAGAACGTAGGCGGCAGCTACAGCAAGTGGATGATACAGGACCAGCTACGCGATGAATATGGCTTTGACGGCGTGGTCTGCACAGACTGGGCAATCACAGGCGACAACAAGGCTGTCGAAGCATTCGACGGCAAGCCTTGGGGCGTTGAGACACTGACAATAGCACAACGTCACTATGAGATTCTAAAGGCTGGCGTGGACCAGTTCGGCGGTAACAACGACAAGGGTCCCGTGCTCGAGGCATACCAGATGTGGGTAGATGAGTTCGGCAAAGAGAGTGCTGACGCACGCTTCCAGAAGTCGGCATACAGACTGTTGCTTAATGTGTTCCGCACAGGTCTGTTCGAGAACCCCTACCTTGACCCTGAAGAGACGACGGCAATCGTAGGCAATAGCGAATACATGACTGCAGGCTATGAAGCACAGTTGAAGTCGGTAGTGATGCTGAAGAATCACGGTAACTCGCTGCCAATGGCAGAGAAGAAGAAGGTGTATGTTCCCAAGCGTCACTACGTGCAGTCGCAAGGCTTCTTCGGGGTGAGCGGTGAGGACAAGTGGGACTATCCCGTTAGCCTTGACCTTGTGAAGAAGTACTATGACGTGACAGATACGCCTGCCGAGGCAGACTTTGCACTTGTCTTGATACAGGCTCCTAACAGCGGTGTAGGCTATAGTACCGATGATGTGAAGCGCGGAGGCAATGGATATGTGCCCGTCAGCCTGCAGTACAACGACTATACAGCAGTGAACGCACGTCCTGTCAGCATAGCCGGCGGTGATCCGCTCGAGGGCTTCACAAACCGTTCCTATAAGGGCAAGACAGTGAAGACAAGCAACAAGGACGACCTGAAGATGGTGCTCGATGCCAAGGCTGCCATGGGCAACAAGCCGGTAGTTGTGGTAGTATCGACTGGAAGACCATTTGTAGTGTCTGAGTTTGAGGGTGCAGCCGATGCCATACTGATAAGCTTCGGTGTGCAGAACCAAGCCCTACTGGACATCGTTAGCGGCAAGGCAGAGCCATCGGGACTGCTGCCTATGCAGATGCCTGCAAGCATGGTAACAGTGGAACAGCAGAACGAGGATGTGCCACGCGACATGGAGTGCTACAAGGATGCCGACGGCAATACCTATGACTTTGCATTCGGTATGAACTGGAGCGGAGTCATCAACGACAATCGTGTAGCCACATACAAATAAGCATTCTCCTGATACAGGATACGCAACCAACAGCCCTCTCGCCTACAGACACACGTCTACGGCGAGGGGGCTTTTGTCAAATCCAGCTTTGTGCAGTCTGCGACTTGCACTATCTTTGCAGACATGAAACACCACAACACTTACATGCGACTCTTGACAGCAATGCTGATGCTGCTGTCGGCAGCCATATATGTACCGGCACAGACGACTGTCGAGAGAGGCATGCAGACCTTCAAGAGCTATCTCGAAGATGACTTGGGCGTGCAGATGACAAGCCACAACAAGGTGAAGCTGTTCTTCAGCGGACACGACAAGTTCATCGACCTATTCGAACACATCGCCACAGCAAAGGAAAGCATACACCTGGAATACTTCAACTTCAGGAACGACTCGATAGCCTTTGCCACATTCGACAGGCTCGGGGAGCGTGTTGCCGATGGCGTGGAGGTGCGTGCCATGTTTGATGCATTTGGCAATACATCGAACAACCAGCCACTGAAGAAGGAACACCTGAAAGCCATCAAGGCAAAGGGCATAGACATTGTGAAGTTTGATCCCATACGATTTCCGTGGGTGAACCATGTCCTCACACGCGATCACCGCAAGATTGTGGTTATCGACGGCAAAGTGGGATATACGGGCGGCATGAACATTGCCGACTACTACATAAAAGGTCTTGAAGGCATCGGAGCATGGCACGACATACACATGCGCATAGAAGGACCTGCAGTGAAGCATCTGCAAGACATCTTCCTGAACATATGGAACAAGGAGACGCACAGTCATGTGCAGGGCAGCAAATATTATCCTGCGCTGGAGGCATATACCGACGGTGCCGACCGCTACAGGACGATAGGTGCAAGCGCAGAAGAACGCATCGCCAACATCGGACAACAGACACACTATGACGTAGAAATGGGCATCGTGGACCGTGCACCGGGCAAGACCTCGTCACACATAAGGAAAGCCTACGCGGCAGCCATCGATGCAGCGACAGAGAACATACGTATCGTCAACCCATACTTCGTGCCGACACGCCGTGTACGTAAGGCACTGAAGAGAGCCTTGAAGCGAGGCGTAGAGGTGGAGATAATGATTCCGTCGAAGTCGGATATAGGCTTCACGCCCGAGACCGCCGAGCTGGTGGCGCACAGACTGATGAAGCGGGGCGCAAAGATATATCTGTTCAACGGCGGTTTCCATCATTCAAAGATAATGATGATAGACAACCGCTACTGCACCCTTGGCACAGCAAACCTGAACAGCCGTAGCCTGAGATTCGACTACGAGACCAATGCATTCATGTTCGACAAAGGTGTCACCGACGAACTGGATGCAATGTTCACACGCGACATGAGGTCGAGCACGGTGATGGACAAGCAGTACTGGAAGGACCGCAGTGCGTGGAAGAAATTTACAGGATGGGTGGGCAACCTGCTGACACCATTCCTTTGAGAGACAATAAGCGAGAACAAGAACGGACAAGAGAGGGAAGGGAGACAAGACATGAAGCAATACTTGGACCTGCTGAGGCGAGTGAAGGCCGAAGGCACAAAGAAGACCGACCGCACGGGAACAGGCACTATGAGCGTGTTCGGGCATCAGATGCGGTTCAGCATGGACGATGGATTTCCACTGCTGACAACAAAGAAGCTGCACCTGAAGTCAATCATCTATGAGCTGCTATGGTTCCTGCAGGGCGACACGAACGTACATTACCTGCAAGAACATGGCGTAAGGATATGGAACGAATGGGCTGACGAGAACGGCGAGCTCGGACCAGTGTACGGACACCAATGGCGCTCATGGCCCGACTATAACGGTGGGACAATAGACCAGATTAAGAATGTCGTGGACCTGATACGCAACCATCCCGACTCGAGAAGAATGATTGTCAGTGCATGGAACGTGGCAGAGGTGGACAAGATGGCTCTGCCGCCGTGCCACTGTCTGTTCCAGTTCTATGTGGCAGGAGACAGGTTGAGCCTGCAGCTGTATCAGCGCAGTGCGGACATCTTCCTTGGCGTTCCGTTCAACATTGCATCTTACTCGTTGCTATTGATGATGATGGCACAGGTCACGGGGCTGAAAGCTGGCGACTTCGTGCACACACTCGGCGACGCACATATCTACCTGAACCACTCGGAGCAGGTGGACACACAGCTACAACGTGAGCCACGTCCACTGCCGACAATGCGTCTGAATCCCGACGTAAAGGACATTTTCGACTTCAAGTATGAAGACTTCGAGCTGACAGACTATAACCCATGGCCGCACATTGCAGGCAAGGTATCGGTATAAAACTTAAAGAAGAGGGTCACGATGATAGCCATCATTGCAGCAATAGACAGGAACAATGCCTTAGGCTTCGAGAACAAGCTGCTGTTCCATATATCGGCAGACATGAAACGCTTCAAGGCACTGACGACAGGACACACCGTGGTGATGGGTCGCAAGACATTCGAGTCCCTGCCAAAGGGTGCATTGCCTAACCGCCGTAACATCATTCTTAGCCGCAATAAGGATTTCACTGCTACAGGAGCAGAAGTGTTTGCCTCTCTCGCAGATGCAATAGGACACTGCAGCAAGGATGAGGAGGTGTTCGTCATCGGTGGAGAGAGCGTCTACCGTCAGGCAATGGGCATGGCAGACAGACTTTACATGACTGAGATCGATGCAGCGGCAGAGCAAGCCGACGCCTACTTCCCTGCAATAGACAGCGACATATGGGAGGTGGAGAAAAAAGAAATGCACCCTTCTGACGAGAAGGATGCAATAGGTTACTGCTTCACAGACTACGTGAAGAAAAGCTGTAAGGACTAATCTTCACCTTCGTCCTGCTGCGAGTCTTCGTCGGCAGAGCTACCCATCTCGATGGGCATCTGTCGTTTGATGGCTTCGTGGAAGGAGATGAGCGTCTCTGTGCGGGCTACCTTCAGCGGCTGCAGCTTGTCGTGAATGATGCTGAGCAGATGGTGGTTGTTGCGGGCATAGAGTTTGATGAACATGTCGTACTTGCCAGTAGTGAAGTGACACTCGACGACTTCAGGAATCTCCATCAATGCCTTTGTGACCTGATCGAACGACGACGGGTCTTTCAGGTATATGCCGATATAGGCACAAGTCTCGAAGCCTACCTTCTCTGGGTCGATGACATACTCAGAACCTTTCAGCACGCCCATGGTGGTGAGTTTCTGTATGCGTTGGTGTATGGCGGCTCCTGAGACATTGCAGGCACGTGCCACTTCCAGGAAAGGGATGCGTGCATTAGTCGCTATCATTTTCAATATCTGCTCGTCGAGAGCATCAAGTTGGTGATGTGCCATTATTTCAGTGTTTTAAGTTTTAAATTACTACTGTTTAAGGCAAAGATATAATGTTTTGTTTTTATCTTCGCAATATTTATGAAAAAAGGTATATTACTACTCATTCTCTGCGCGGTATTGACAGGGGCCATGGCGCAAGATTTTGGCAAGCACTTCTATGAGAAGACGCTGCGGATAGACTACATCTTCACGGGTAACAGTCAGAAACGAGAGATCTGTGTAGACGGACTGTCGTCGACAAACGGATGGGCTGGCAGGAAGGAACATCTGGCAGAATTGCCACTCGAGGGCAATGGACAAATCACAGTCAGAGATACTGCACAGAACATCCTATACAAGACCTCATTCTCATCACTGTTTCAGGAATGGCTCGACACAGATGAAGCAAAGACACTGACAAAGGGCTTCGAGAACACGTTCTTGGCTCCATTCCCACGAGAGACTGTAGACATAGAGATAAAGTTGTTCGACAAGCGGCACGAGGTGTCGACAAGCCTCACACACAGAGTCGACCCTAACGACATTCTCATACGGCATAGAGGAGAAACCATACAGACTCCGCACAGATACCTGCTTAAAAGCGGAAGCTGGGACAAGGCAATAGACTTGGCTATACTGGCAGAAGGATATACTGAGGCAGAGATGGAGGTGTTCTACAAAGATGCACAGGCAGTGGTGGATGCGATATTCAGCTACGAACCTTTCAAATCTAAGAAGGACAAGTTCAATGTCGTGGCAGTGGCGAGTTCGTCGGAAGAGTCGGGAGTAAGCATACCAAAAGACGGAGTATGGAAGTCGACAGCATTCGGCTCGCACTACAGCACATTCTATTCCGACCGATATCTGACAACCTCACGCCTTAAGGCTGTACACGATGCTCTGTCGGGCATCCCGTATGAGCATATCATCATACTGGCAAACACTACAGAATATGGTGGCGGAGGAATCTACAACTCATACCTTATGGCAGCAGCACATCATGCCACGTTCAGACCAGTGGTAGTGCATGAGTTTGGGCATAGCTTCGCCGGACTGGCAGACGAATATTTCTATGACGACGACGTGATGACCGATACCTACCCCACCGATGTGGAACCTTGGGAGCAGAACGTAACGACCCTTATCGACTTCAACAGCAAATGGAAGGACATGCTGGATAGCAATGTAGCTTCACCAACGCCACGTGAGGACAAAGACAAGGTACGTGTTGGCGTTTTCGAAGGTGGTGCCTATTCGAAGAAGGGCGTGTTCAGACCGTCATACGACTGTCGCATGAGGACTAACGAATGTCCCGAGTTCTGCGATGTCTGCAAGCGTGCCATCGAACGTCTAATCTCTTTCTATACTGAGTGAGTGAGCCTCATAAGGGACAGTCTCTTCCTGTACTGAATAATCGCTATAAGTGACATGACCGTGTTCTCACCCGCGCATTACAAACGACTTCTTGGGCGGATATATCTTAGATGGAACTTCATGCAGGGTTGGCAAGAAATTTTGGGCGACTAGCCTAAAAAAGTTAGTAGTACTTACTTGGCAAAGTAAGATATACTTCGTAGGCAAAGTAAGTACTACTAACTTGGTCAAGTAAGATATACTGGCCCGCCGAAGTAAGTGCCATCGCAAATAATCCGCATTATCGGAGACGATGATGAATCAGTCGGAAAAGTCTTATATAAGAACTGGCAAAGTCTTATATAAGAAAGTGCCTTCGCAAACGTTTGAAAGTGCCATCGCATATATAAGACTTTGGCGACGCAAATATAAGCTCGTACAAGCCTGTCAGTAAGGACCAAGTAAAGTGGAGAAGTGGAGAAGTGGACTGGTGATGTAGCTGGAAATCGGACAAGCTGAACACGATATAACAGACTACCAAAGACAGCAAAAAAGTACATTATCGGCTAAAGACACAGACATTAATCATGGTGTACCGAGACATTAATGTCAAAGACCTGAGGCCTTAATGTCACCGAAGGTTGCCACTCCACCGTCAGGATTTGTACGTAGATAGGCATAGTTCAAAAGGTTTATAGGTTTCGACTCAAAGGTATATCTTTAGACCAAAAGGTATATACGTCTTGGCCAAAACGTATATAGGCATTGTCGCCGATGATTGCTCCCACAGATTTTCTACTGACTACTCATAGATTTGCTGTTGAGCCAGCTATCGGGAGCAGGGATTAAACAAAAAAGAGAAGGTCGGCTCATTTAAGAACCGACCCTCACCAATTATGCATCTAACTATTAAACGCGCTTAGAAGCGGAATAGTTGATTTTCAAAGCGTATGCTCTACGAAGAGCCTCCTTGATATCGGTAACGATACCCATCTTGGTCTCCTTGTCGACCTTCAGAGATACTGTCATCTGAGGCTGATCCTCCTCCTTCATGCTGGCACGCTCACCGATGACGTAGTCCTGAATCTCAGCTGTCTCAGCAAATGCATCGTTCAACTGGATACGGGTTTCATCACCAAGCTGCTTGCGGAACTCCATAGTAGGCTTTCCTACATAGATGAAGGTAACCAAAGACTTCTTCTCCAACTTCTCAAGCTCCGTTGCCTGCGGAGCACGGAACTCCACCTTCAACGTTACCTCACGCATGGTTGTAACCATCATGAAGAAGAACAGCAGTGTGAAGATCAAGTCAGGAAGAGAAGACGTGTTCATTTTCGGCATGCCACGCTTGCCGGTCTTGTTAAATTTTCCCATGATTAC
>CAVHJI010000049.1:0-1311 GCA_963636255.1 Bacteroidaceae bacterium
AGGTCTCAAGAGACTCACCACCGGCATTGTACATGTCGAGATACTTCTGAACCATAATCTCCTTCAACAGAGCCTGACCGCTCAGAGGAGCGATTACGCGGTTGTAGTAAGCCTCAGCATCGTTTTTGGTCAGAGGAATGTTCTCACCGGCGAAGTACAGACCGCCCGCACCATTGATAGCTGCATCTACACCCTCTTCAACAGAAGCGAATGCAGACTTTGTTGCGTTCAGCACAGCAGCCTTTGCTTCTGCATCTCTGCCCAGACGAGCAAGAGCCTCAGCCTTCAGCATCTGTGTCTCATGATAGCTCTGAAGATATGTGCTGGCTGTCATTGCCAAAGAGTAAGCACTGTATGCATATGTCCACTGAATTTCACCATAGGAGAGCACACCATTGTCGACAAGCGGGCAAGTGCCGTCTGTCAGCCACTCGCTGTCAGATGGAATGTTCTGATCATAAGGAGCGAAGATGATGCGGTCGATACGCGGATCCTGACGTGCTACCATCTTGTCATACAAGCTCTGGCTGAAGCCCCAGTAGTCACGGCTGTACTGCAAATCGAACTGCGGGTTCCAGTTGTTGCTGTCGTATGCATTGAATGCAGCCTGGTCGTCAGTGCTCTCGAAGGAGTTGTCGACGGCGTCGATAATCTGCTGGTATACGCTGTTCTTGTCGCTTGCGCGATAGATGGTATGCATCAGGAAGCGTGCCTTCAGTCCATAGGCGAACTTCAGCCATCTGGTGTTGTCACCATTGTACAGGTAGTCATAGCTGCCGAGACCGGAGTTGGAACCGGCTGCAGTGAGGTCTGCGATGGCTGCGTCGATGGTCGTCATTATGGTATTGTAGATGCTCTCCTGTGAGTCAAGCGCAGGATTCAGATTGTCTGTACCCTGAAGTGCCTCAGAGAATGGAGCGTCACCAAAGAGGTCTGTCAGTATTGCAGCATTGTATGCAAACATCACCTCGGCGATACCACGCAAGCTCTTGTCGCCTGCATCCACGCCCTCTGCATCGTCTGCCGTCTTGTCAAGCATAATCTTTGCATTGCGCAGAGTTGTGTAGACTGAGCCCCACGAGTTGTTGAATGTAGACGATACGGTCCACTCGCTCGCACGTGTTTCAGCTCTGGCGAGCTGGTTGAACACACCGCCTTCGTGCTCCACAGCAATCGATGCGTATGTGTTGAAGTCACCACCGGAGACGTTGATTGCGGTTTTGGTGATAAGTTCGGGAACGATGAACTTAGCCTCAACGTCAGTGGCATGGTTCATGTCCTTGTTGACCTTGTCGAGCACATCCTCAGAGC
>CAVHJI010000049.1:1321-1805 GCA_963636255.1 Bacteroidaceae bacterium
CGCTTAATGTTGTGTATAATATCTTTTTCATGTTCTGAATTCTGTGTTAGTTAGAAGTTAACAGTGCAACCAAAACCAAACTGGCTCGAAGCCGGCAGAGAGAAACGCTCGAAACCACCGGACATATTGCCTGTACCCTGAGAAGCCTCAGGATCGAAGCCCTTAACTGAAGAGTAGAGCAGGATGTTGCGTGCGAATGCGCTCAACGTCAAGCCAAGCTTCGGAGTGTTCAGCAAAGGATAGCTCAGAGAGATCTCACGCAGCTTCAGGTAAGAAGACTTGTGGATGAACGACTCTGAGATGTCGTTGAGTGCGCTGAAGTAGCTGAATGCATTGTCGCCGCTGATGTAGATGTCGTTTGGCGAATAGGTGCCGTCAGCATTCTGCTTGACAGCCGGAAGCTCGAAGAGGAACTCATCCATGCTGCGGAGTTCAGCAGAACGCTTGCTTGAACCATAGTAGTCCATCATGGTGTATGTACCGT
>CAVHJI010000049.1:1815-5886 GCA_963636255.1 Bacteroidaceae bacterium
ATGTACCGTAGTACATGTCGCCGCCCTTCTTCCAGTCGAGTGTTGCACTCAGACGGAACTTATAGAGCTCGATGGTTGTATTGAAGCCCATCTGGAAGTCAGGAGATACAGTACCGATGACCTTCTCCTCACCAGCCTGCGGCAGACCGTTTTCATCGACTACGATGTCGCCGTTCTCATTGCGCAGATAGCTTGTACCATAGATGACAGGGTACTTGTAGCCGATGCCGGCACGTACCTGAGGCTCAACGAAACCGCCGAGGTAGATGCTGTTGACACCCTCAGCCAGCTCATCGACGTAGTTGTCGATCTTGGTGAAGTTGACAGATACATCCCACTTGAAGTTCTTTGTGTCGATAGGCTTAACGCCGAGAGTGAACTCATGAGCGTTGGTATGGATCTTACCACCGTTGGTTACGAACGAGCTGTAGCCTGTAGAACCAGCCAATGGAACATCAAAGATCTGGTCCTTGACATTCTGACGAGAGTAGGTGTACTCGAAAGTGATCAGACCATTGAAGAAGCCGAGGTCGATACCACCTTCGTAAGAGATGGTGTTCTGAGGCTTCAGGTTAGGATCGTAGATAGTCGAAGACGGTGTGTAAGCCGAGATGCTATTGTACGGATACATGAACGGTGTGCCGCTTGAGAAGCCACCGCCGTAGCTCGGGGTCGTGTAGTACGAAGGACGGTATGTACCAGCCATACCTACTTCAGCGTATGAACCGCGCAGCTTACCATAGGTCAGCACATCGTTCTTCAGAGGCTCAAGCTCGGTGAAGATGAAGCCGAGAGATACCGACGGATAGAAGAATGTACGGTTGCCGTGAGGCATGCTCGATACACGGTCCTGACGACCAGTGACATTCAGGAAGAGCATGTTCTTCCAGTCTACGTTCAAGTTGGCGAAGTTACCGATGGTGCGGTCGTTATACTTAGATTCAGCAGCTGAATACGATGAAGCATTGTTCATGTGGTTCCAGCCAGCGAAGTTGAAGTTCAGACCATACTCCTCGCGGTAGGTTGTGTGCGAGTTCACGATTTCGTTACCAACGAGGATGTTCATGTGGAGATCAGGATTGATGTTCCAGTCGAACGATGCTGTGAACAGTGAGTTCAGCTCATTGATTGTAGCTGTATTGTTGTCGATGCTACCCTTACCATTCTTGCTGCCATAGCCGAACATGTCGGTGTATGTAGTGGTGTAGGCATCAGCACCAAGCTGATACTTGGCATCAATCTTCATTGTCTCGCCGATAGGCAACTCAAAACGCAGGTATGCGTTACCGAAGAAGCGCTGTGCTTTCTCAGTGAACTTGTTGTTCTCTACAGCCCAGTATGGGTTATCGAATGTCAGAGAGCGGAAGTGTACCTGTGTAGTGGGGTCACCTGCAGCATGACTTGGAATACCCTTCATGTCATAGCTGGGAGGTGCACCTGCAAGTGTAGCCATGATACCGTCGTTACCACCAGACTGCTTCTGAACCTTAGATGCAACGAAGTTGCCGCTGAAGCCGGTAGAGAAGAGGTTGTTGATCTGGAGTGAGCCGTTCATCTTGGCATTGTAGCGCTCCATGCCTGTGTTCTTGACGATACCGTCCTGATTGGTGTTACCCAGAGAGAACGAGTAGTTGCCGCGTCCGAGGTTCTGTGCGATGCTGATGTTGTTTGTCCATGCAACGCCAGTCTGGAAGAAGTCCTTCAGGTTGTTGTAGGATGCCGGTGTGGTCCATCCTGCTTCTTCGCTACCGAACGCTGTTGCACGCTTAGGATTGTAGTACTGTCCCGAGTGTGTGCCATAAGCCTGTGTATAGGCGTTGTCGGTGTTGCCACCGTATGTAGGATCGTTTGCAAGCTCAGAGATTTTGGGACCCCATGCTGTAGAAGCATTGGGATTGAATCTGCCACTCACACCCTGTGCGAACTCTGTCTGAATCTCCGGATAAGTAGAGATCTTGGATGCAGTAACGTTGGTGGTGAATGTTATCTGAGGTTTACCCTTGTTGGCACTCTTACCGCTCTTGGTGGTGATGATGATGACACCGTTTGATGCACGCATACCGTAGAGGGCAGATGCTGCCTGACCTTTCAGGATATTGATGCTCTCAATGTCATTGGGGTCGATATCAAGAGAACGGTTGGCATAGTCAGAGCCAGAGATATTGCTGCTCATGCCACTCGAGCTGGTGTTGACAGGCATACCATCGATAACATAAAGAGGAGTGTTGTCGCCACTGAACGAACGCACGCCACGGATGGTGATCTGTGAAGATGCACCAGGCATACCAGACGATGCAGTGATGTTCAGACCGGATACCTTACCAGACATTGCACCGGCGAGGTCGGTTGCCATACCTTGTGTCAGCTCATCTGACTTGATGTCCTGCATTGTGTAACCAAGAGTACGCTTGTCACGCGAGATACCCATTGCGGTAACGACGACCTCGTCAAGCATCTCCGTGTCTGAAGAGAGTGTCACATCTACATTGGCAGCGATGGCCACTTCCTTCGATGTCATTCCGATGAACGAAACAACGAGCGTTGTAGCGTTGCTCGGAACATTGTTAATCTCGAACAAGCCATCGACATCAGTGATTGTGCCGATCGTTGTTCCCTTGACCAAGACAGACGCACCGACAACTGGATAGCCGTCGTCTGCGGAAGTAACACTTCCTTTCACCCTACTGACCTGGGCATTGGCTACCCCACCCACTACAAGCAGGCACGTCAGCAAAAGCATCAATTTCCTTCTAATCATACTTCTAACGATTTTGTTTAACTTATTACTCTTATCCTCTTTTATCCTATGTCTATAAATATTCTACTCAAAGCAGTCTGCACGACTAAATATGCACACAACTCTGTTAAAATGCCGCAAAGTTATTAAAAAATGTTCAATCGCAAGCAATTAGCGTTAACTAATTTCATTATTATTACATAAAACATCGGTTTTGTTCCAAATCCATACAAATTGACACTACACAACAAGTTCACCGCAGCAGGGCAAAGGCATAATGTTACATAATGCCACCCCTGCAATTGTATTCACCGGTCCATGCCAGACAGCCAACATTCAGAAACAGTGGAAAATAGGGATAGGATACGTAAATTCTTCTGACTCGTCATCAAAACGCTGGTCAGTAGGAAATATCACCACAGTGTTTCTACTGGCCCCGAACACGCACCATCAGAAGGACATATATAAGAAACGGCAAAGTCTTATATAAGAAATGGCCATAGATAACGTTTGAAATGACACTTTCTTATATAAGACTTTGCCCGAGCAAATATAAGCCTCAAGATGAGTAATGTCGAGCTCTTACGATTGATGTCCTATATATATAAGGAGTATGTGCTGCAAACTACATTCGAAACACTACATGACTTTCGACAGAGAGAGAAAGGCAGACAAGCTGCATAACGAGAGCCGGCGGATGCACACGATGCGCATCCGCCGGCGGGACATAATTCTAAGCTAATGTACTATCTCAATCAATAGTTGCTTGTGCAGAGAGTGTTATAGTCGGTCTCGTGCTGCGGGATTTCATATACCCACTCTGATGCATCCTTCTCGATGAAGCCGCAAACAGCCTCTTCTGACAGAGAGTCGCGAACGATTCTACCGTTCAGACGCTTGAGGTCGAACATGCGCTGTCCCTCACCCCAAAGCTCTACACGACGGCTGTTCATGATCTCAGTAATGAACTCATCACCGGTCTTGGTGCTGGTTGTGTACTCCGGATCACGTGTCTGCTGGAACTTGGTGAAGATTGTCTTCGCTGTTGACTCCTGTCCTGCACGTGCATAAGCTTCGGCAGCAATCAGGTACATCTCAGCCAGACGGATGAATGCAACATCGCAGACGGCGTTGGAAGTAGAACGTGCAGTGAACTTGAAGTTCTGATACGGAGACTTCTTATAGTTCGACTTTGGTTTGTCCTTCGTGCCTGTCGGGTCCCACCATGCACGACGGATGTCAGTGCTTGACATTGTCTCATACAGTTCCTTGTTTACACATGGGCTGTAAGCACGTACTGCCGACGAGTTGAAGTTCCACGACATATATGCCAT
>CAVHJI010000049.1:5896-13161 GCA_963636255.1 Bacteroidaceae bacterium
GCATACTGCTGTACGAGGTCATAGTGTGCGAAAGCACGACATATATGCCATGAACGAGTAGAAGTAGACGGTCTTGTCGTCAGGTGTCATAGCTGCATACATAGCTTCCTTGGTATCGCTCGTAATGTCAGAGAAGCCGCAAAGCAGCTGGTCGCCTGACATCAGTGCCTTACCGTCAGCTTCTGCAAGCTGGATAGCCTTCTCTGCATGTGAAGCAGCGTTGGCATACTCACCCTTTGTCAGAGCTACGCGGGCTTTCCATGCCCATACAGTAGCCTCATCGAAGTGGTTGACGTCATAAACGACCTTACCCTGAAGCAAAGTCTGAGCCTCATTGAGGTCCTGCTCAATCAGCTTGTAGGTATTCTCTACAGACTCACGAGCCTGCTCCTTGATTTCAGACGATGTACGATAGATAATGCCGTCCTGTGTGTTCGAGCCACCAGGAACATAACGCTGTGCATACTGCTGTACGAGGTCATAGTGTGCGAAAGCACGGAACACAAGAGCCTCGCCCTTAATCTGGTCGTAGAGTTCCTGGTCTTCAGCATCCAAGGAAGCTCTGTCAAGACTCTCGAGAGCCTCAAGAACCTTGTTGGCATTCAGAATCCACTGATAGTAGACACGATAGTAGCTGTAGTTGTAGCCACTGGACTCCGACTTCACGTACGACCATGTAGCCATACGGGTGTACCAGTTACTGGTGGCATGCGTTGTGATGTCGTCTGCCTGCCAGTCACGGCTGAACATGAAGCCTGGCAGACCGCCGAGGCACTGATAGCCCGTCTCCTGCGACACCATTTCCTTATGGATACCGTTCAGGGCAATGTAAATGTTGTCTACAGATGAACTGATCGTCACATCACTCACAGAGCTTGTGGGAGTCAGATCCATGTAGCTGTCGGAGCAGCCGGTGACGGCCACTGAGGCAAGAGCCGCGAGGCCAAGGGTAATATTCTTAATCAATCTCATAATTCTTAGTCTCCACATTAAAATCCAACATTCAAACCGAAGGTGAAGTTACGGCTCGGCATGTACTCGTTATAGGTCAAGCCGCTGAAGTTTGCCATTGGGTTCAAGCCCTGGCGTGACTTGATCATGAACACGTTCTCACATGTGAAGTTCAGACGTGCGTTCTTGATGTTGACCTTATTGAGTATTGACTTAGGCAGCTGCCATGACAGGTTGATGGTACGCAGGTTCAGGTAGTCTGAGCTTGTGAGCCAACGTGTAGAGTAAGACTGTGTCCAGCTCGTGTTGGTAGAGTTTGTAGCATCCAGACGAGGAACGTCAGTTACATCACCCGGCTGCTTCCATGCCTTTGCCAAGTCGGTAGAGATGGAGTTACCATAGCGCTGGTTGCTCATCAGAGAAGCGTACTGGGAGTCGAGGATCTTGCCGCCCAACTGATAAGAGAATGTTGCAGACAGAGTCAGGTCCTTCCAGCCAAGGCTGAAGTTGAAACCGCCATAAACCTTAGGAATAGATGCTCCGCTGTAGTCCTTCTTTGCATAGGTATAGTCCTCAGTGACAGTCTTGCCATTGTAGGTGTAAGTAGCATCCTGGAAGTTGGCGAGTGAAGCTGCAGTTACCTTGCCTGCAGCGACGTTAGCCTCGTTGTAGTTGTCGGTGTCTGCCAGATACATACCGCTACCATTCTCAGAGTTCACACCTTCCCACTGGTAGAGCCAGAACTCATAGATAGACTTGCCTTCCATCCACTTCTTGGAACCTGAAACGTAGCCTTCCTTCATGTCGGCAGGCAGCTTGACGATTTTGTTCTTGATGAATGTTGCGTTGGCACCTACAGACAGGTTCCAGTCCTTTGTACGGAACACGTTGTAGTCGAGGTTGATTTCGACACCCGAGTTGCGAACCTTACCCACATTCATGATGATGCTCTCCACACCCTGAGAGTAAGCCTGAGCAACGTCGAAGAGCAGGTCCTTAGAGTCCTTACGGAACCACTCGATAGAACCGGTCAGCTTGTTGTCCCACAGACCGAACTCAAGACCCAAGTCGGTAGACACCTGTGTCTCCCACTTCAGGTTGGGGTTAGCGATAGTGGTGAAGTAAGCACCAGCCTCTGTACCGTTGGTATAGCCCAGTCCGTAGAGTGTCTGGTAAGGATAGTAGTCAGAGTAGCCATCGCTATCGAGGATGTGGTCATTACCAGTCTCACCATAGGAAGCACGGAGCTTCAGGTTGCTGATCCAGGAGATGTCCTTCATCCAAGGCTCCTGTGTGATACGCCAGCTCAAACCGAATGACCAGAAGTCACCCCAACGGTTGTCCTTAGAGAAACGGGAAGAACCATCGTGACGGTAAGACAGAGATGCGTAGTAACGGTCATCATAGTCGTAGTTAACACGACCGAAGTAACCTTCCTTGCGGTAGGTCTCAGTGTATGATGACAGAGAGCTGATGCTGGTGAAGTTACCAAAGTCGTTCAGACCGTGGATTGTCTCACCGACCTTCATTGCACGGAAGTACTCATACTTATAGCTGTAGTTCTCGTGACCGAGAGTAACGTCAAGGCCATGCTTGCCGAAGTTCTTGTTGTACTGTGCAATCTGGTTGAATGTCTGTGTCAGAGTGCGGTTTGATGCAATAGACAGACGTCCGGGTCCTGCGGTACCGTCACCTACATAGGGGTTCTCGTATGTCTTTGCGCGGTAGTCGAGGTTGTTGATAGAGTAGTTGGCAGTCAGCGACAGACCCTCAATAGGAGTGATGGTGATGTAAGCCTTTCCACTCTCGTTCATACGGTGATAGTCACGGCTGTTCCACAACTGCTCTGCCAGACCGTCACGACCTACATATGTACCAATCAGACGGTTGGCGTAGTCGTACTGATAGTCAGCGGGGTTGGTAGTAGCATTGCCACTTACATCGGCATATGCGCCATCCTCTGTGTGAGCATGAACAGGATAGTAAGGAGCCATGGTACGTGTATACAGCTGGATGTTCGAGTAAGAGCTCGAGCTGCTTGACGTTGCACTTGATGTAGCAGACTGTGTGCGTGTGAAGCCGAGGTTCAAGCCTGTCTTCAACCACTTTGTAGCCTGCAGGTTGTAGTTCAGACGACCGGTGTAACGCTCGAAGTCAGTGTTCTGCATGTAACCGTTCTCATTCAAATAGCCTACAGAAGCATATGTATCGCTCTTGTCGGTCTTGGTGCTGAAGCTCAGGTTGTATTCCTGACGGTAGCCTGTGCCGTAGGATGCCTTCTCGAAATCGAGGTCATCACCATACTTAAGACCGGTGATAGCCGGGTTCAGAACACCTGCAGTAGTCACAATCTGGTCAGCAGAAACACCCTTATAAGGATTGTATCTCTCCTCGAGACCGCTGCTGGCGAGCAGTGTCATAAGGTTGCTGCTGGCATAAGCTGCAGCAGTTGCAGCATCGTCGCCTGCACTCTCGCGCATACCCTTGATCATGCCCCATGTTGTTGTCATATAGTCATCGACACCCATGCGTGAATAGTCAGCATATGCACGGTTGTTCCAACCCTGTGTGATGCTGAGGTTTACGCTCGAGCCACCCGATGCGTTACCGCTCTTGGTGGTGATGAGGACAACACCGTTGCCGGCTGAAGAACCGTAGAGTGATGTAGAAGCAGCATCCTTGAGGATGGTCATGCTCTCGATATCGTTAGGGTTGATATCGCTGATGTTGCCATTGTAGACTGCACCATCGACTACATACAGAGGAGCAGAAGATGCGTTGACAGAACCGAAACCACGGACACGGATTGATGCACCTTCACCAGGCTGACCTGTTGCTGATGTCACCTGCACACCTGAGGTGTTACCTTCGAGAGCATTCACTACGTTCGAGATAGAACGCTTCTCCAGTGTCTGTGCACCCACTGTGGAGGCAGAACCGGTGAACGAAGACTTCTTTGCCGTACCGTAAGCAACGACGATGACCTCATCGACGAGCTGTGCATCCGGCTGGAGCACTACGTTCACTGTAGAGGCAACAGGCACTTCCTGTGTCTGCATTCCGATGAACGACACAACAAGCGTTGCGGCATTGGATGGAACATTGGTGATGGTAAAGTTACCATCGATGTCGGTGATTGAGCCGACAGTAGTTCCCTTGACTAAGACAGAAGCTCCTGTAACAGGACTCCCGTCCTCAGCAGAAGTGACATTACCTGTTATTCTGGAGACTTGGGCATTGACCACGCCTCCAAGGACAAACAGGAACGCCAACAAAAGCATCAATTTTCTTCTAATCATACTTCTAACGTTTTTGTTCAACTTACTGTTTTATCACATTTATCATTTTTCGTCTCTCAATCCACAAACACACGCGAAATGTGTTAATGAGCTGCAAATGTACAAAAATAGATTAAAACCGCATACACGCGGAAACAAAATATTTTGTTCTTATTACAAAAAACACAGTTTGCGCCCTCTTTTCGTTCCCGTTTGTTACCATACGGTACACCTTATTATATATATAGGCTGCAAAACGGACGTTATGAACGCCACGAAAGCAGACATTGGTTAATAATTGCTACCTTTGCGCCATTATCATTATTGTGTATGGACAGCAAGAGTAGCATAATATTCGAACGCAACAGTGTGGAGTTTGTCACTGTGGCAGCAGAGCTATGCAACTTCCTCGAGGAAGCCGAAGGAATGCCACGTGCACGTTTCGTGGATACGGTGATGAAGATTCTGCCATTGCTGTATGTCAAGGCACTGCTGTTGCCCGAAGACATAGAGCACATGAATCTTGATGAACCTGAGAGCTATGTCACCGAAGACATATACGAAGGCATGCGGTCGATGTTGGCTGGCATCATGGGAAACCGCGACGACTATCTCGACGTATTTATCGAGGAGATGAAGTACAGCGACCAGCCTGTGACGTGCCACATATCCGAGGATATTGCCGACATCTATCAGGACATAAAGAACTTTGTGTTCGTGTTCAGGCAGGGACTGAACCAGACGATGAACGACGCCTTGGCAATCTGTCGCGACAACTTCGCACAGTATTGGGGACAGAAGCTCGTCAATACCCTGCGTGCATTGCATGAGGTAAGATTTCAAGCAGACGGAGAATGATTGTCATAAAGAACAAAATAGAGAAGGAGGTGGTGAACGAAATGCCACGCCAGGAGTGTAGTGTCAGTATCACCGTAGTGGACACTCCGCAAGACACAGAGAAGGCAGTACGTTTCCTTAAAGGCCACGACACGCTTGGCATCGACAGTGAGACGCGTCCGTCGTTCAGGCGTGGTGATACACATAAGGTAGCACTGTTGCAGATATCGACCGACGAACGGTGCTTCCTGTTCCGGCTGAACAAGACAGGACTGACACTGCCTCTGATAGAGTTGCTCGAGAGCAGCCGCATACGCAAGGTAGGTCTTTCGCTCAAAGACGACTACCATGCCTTGCACCAACGTGCGCCCTTCACTCCCGCCAACACCGTGGAACTGCAAGACATGGTGCGACTGTTTGGCATAGAGGACATGAGCCTGCAGAAAATATATGCCAACCTGTTCGGCAAGAAGATATCGAAGGCACAACGTCTGTCGAACTGGGAAGCCGACAGTCTGACCATTCCGCAACAGGAGTATGCGGCTATAGATGCATGGTCGTGCCTGAAGATATTCGAAGAACTGGAGGAACTGCGACAGACAGGCGACTTCACGATAGAGAAAACTGAAGACAACAACAATGAAGAAGACAAGCAAGATAATACTGAAGCGCGGTAAGGAGGAGTCTCTCAAGCGATTCCACCCATGGATATTCTCCGGAGCCATAAACCGCATAGAAGGCAAGCCCGAAGAGGGCGACATCGTGGATGTATACACATCGGACGGAACGTTCGCTGCACGCGGACACTTCCAGATAGGCAGCATAGCCGTACGCGTACTGACATTCTCAGAGAGCGAAGACATAAACCACAGCTTTTGGACAACAAGACTGCAGGAAGCCTTCGACAAACGCCGTGCTTTAGGACTGCCAAACCGCAGCGACAATACCATCTACCGTCTGGTGCATGGCGAAGGCGACAACCTCCCAGGACTGATAGTCGACATCTATGGACGTACAGCAGTGATGCAGGCACACTCGGCAGGCATGCACATGCAACGTACTGAGGTCGCAAGCGCATTGGCTGAAGTCATGAGCGGACAGATAGAGAACATCTACTATAAGTCGGAGACCACCCTACCCTATAAGGCCGACCTAGGCGCAGAGAACGGATTCCTGCTGGGCGGCAGCAAGGAGAACATAGCTACAGAGTATGGCCTGCGCTTCCATATTGACTGGCTGAAAGGACAGAAGACAGGATTCTTCGTTGACCAGCGCGAGAACCGTGCACTGCTGGAGCACTATTCGTCGGGACGCGACGTACTGAACATGTTCTGCTACACAGGCGGCTTCTCCGTCTATGCCATGCGCGGCGGAGCCAAGACCGTACATTCGGTAGACAGTTCGGCAAAGGCGATTGAGCTGACACGTCAGAATATTGAGCTGAACTTCCCCGATGACAACCGCCACGAGGCATATGCCGAAGATGCCTTCCGCTTCCTCGACGAGATGGAGAAAGACCGTTACGACCTCATCGTACTCGATCCTCCGGCATTCGCCAAGCATCGTGATGCACTGCGCAATGCACTGCAAGGCTACCGTCGCCTCAATGCCAAGGCATTCGAGAAGATACGCCACGGCGGACTGCTCTTCACCTTCTCGTGCTCGCAAGCAGTGACACGCGACAACTTCCGCACATCTGTATTCACCGCAGCGGCACAGTCGGGACGCAGCGTAAGCATTCTGCACCAGCTGACACAGCCTGCCGATCATCCTGTCAATATCTACCATCCCGAAGGAGAATACCTGAAAGGACTGGTACTCTACGTCGAATGACAGCATAACGGCAGTACCACAACACCACCAATAAGGGGGCTTTCTCTTGACGCAAGTCAAAGAAAACTCCCTTTCTTTTTGCCTGTTTCCGTTTCTTGATTTGCGTCAAGGAGATGTTGCCTTGATGCATATAACTTTACCGTACCTTAAAACAAAAGGTAGAAAGGAAACACTTTTAATTAACACCTTAAAGATTACAGTCATGAGAGAGCCATTATTATCCTTAACAGCATTGCTCTGCGTCAGCATGACCGCATTGGCACAAAACGCACAGACAGCCGGCAACGACAACAGTAACGGACAGTCCAACTACAGCATCGTGATGAACAAGGACGCACTGACACGCATGCTCAGTCTCACCACGCC
>CAVHJI010000050.1:0-13120 GCA_963636255.1 Bacteroidaceae bacterium
CTCCAAGCCTGCACGTCCTGGGATGTGGATATCACCATGATGCAACACGTAACACGTAACACGTAGCACGTAACACGTAGCACATAACAAAAATCCCCACCCCGCCTTTGCGAGATGAGGAATCACGGATGTTTGTGGAGCTGGAGGGGTTTGAACCCTCGTCCAAACAGGGAAACCATAAGCTTTCTACATGCTTATCTTTGACTTCGGTTTTCGTGCAGCGGCAGAACCAAAGCCATCAACCGCTGCCTTATCCTCTAAAGTTTTCATCAACGGCGCGAGGCCACCGCAGACTATCTCCGATTTGGCTGCACCACCTGATGGGAGGGCTTCGGAGCCAGAGCTTCCCGGTGATGTCTTGTCCCTCCACCTGGTGGAGGGATTAAGCCCGACTTACTATACTTCGGTCAGGCAGCAAGAGCGTAGTTATTCTCGCCAGATAATTGTTGAGATCTGATATTTAAGTGCCAGCATCACGATGCACTGCATGCTTACTTACCTTTTCTGCCTGCTGTCAAAGCCAGTCAGCCCCAGGTGTTCAAATGTACATACCACTGTATTTACATGCTGCAAAGTTACGCGCTTTTTCGCGATTCCCCTTATATTTGCATCAACAAAATAAAAACATTTCGACACAATGAAAGACTTTACAAGACGTGCGTTGACGCTGGTGCTGCTACTTCTCGTGTTTGCTGCAGTGACGAAGGCACAGACTGCCGGCGACAACATAACGACGTTGGCTCCCGCTGAGTTCCAGTCGGGGATGCAGGGCGATGCCAATGCCGTCGCGCTCGATGTGCGACGGCCGTCAGAGTTTGCCGAGGGACATCTGGCAGCGGCACTGCAGCTCAACTGGCTGGACAAAGCCACATGGCAGAACGGCATGAAGTGCCTCAGCAAGGAACCGACATACTACATCTACTGCCGCAGTGGCAGACGCTCGCACGAGGCGGCAGCCGACATGCTGGAGCGCGGCTTCAAGGTGGTGGAGCTGGAAGGTGGAATACAGAACTGGCTGTCGCACGACATGCCCGTCGACAAGGAAGAATGACAACAGACCTGATAGCCATCATCGGCCCCACGGCATCGGGCAAGACGGAGCTGGCGGTCAGGCTCGCCAACAAGCTCGGCACCGAAGTCATCAGCGGCGACAGCAGACAGGTCTACCGTCGGATGGACCTGGGCACGGGCAAGGACCTGAAGGACTACGTCGTTGACGGACACCGCGTGCCCTACCATCTCATCGACATTGCAGAACCCGGAACGCGCTACAACGTCTGCCAATACCAGCAGGACTTCCTCAACGCCTACACCGACATGCGGCAGCGCGGACTTATGCCAGTGCTGTGCGGCGGGTCGGGGCTCTACGTGGAGTCGGTGCTGCGCGGCTACAGGCTGCTCAACGTGCCGGAGAACAAGGAGCTGCGTGCCGCGCTCGAAGACAAGTCGCTGCAGGAGCTGACGGAGATACTGAAACAGTACAAGACGCTCCACAACACCACCGACACCGACACCGCCAAGCGTGCCATCCGCGCCATCGAGATTGAGGAGTACTACCGCCACGCCCCCGTGGAGGAAATGTCGTTCCCCAAGCTCAACGCGCTGGTCATCGGCGTCGACATAAGCCGTGACCTGCGACGCGAGAAGATTAGCCGACGGCTGCGGCAACGGCTCGACGAGGGCATGGCCGACGAGGTCAGAGGACTGCTCGCTGAAGGCATCAGCCCCAACGACCTGATATACTACGGCTTGGAATACAAGTACGTGACGCTCTACGTCACGGGTCGCCTGTCGCGCGAGGAGATGTTCTCACAGCTCGAGATTGCCATCCACCAGTTTGCCAAGCGGCAGATGACGTGGTTCCGCGGCATGGAGCGCCGTGGTGTCGACATTCACTGGGTCAGCGCGACACTGCCCATGGAGCAAAAGATGGAGCAGATTATGGATCTGCTGACGAAGAACAGACAATCATAAACACGTATACACACATATATACAATGGAGAGAAATATGCTTGAACTGAAAGACAACAAGACGGGCAACTTCTTCCTGATGGCAGGACCATGCGTCATCGAAGGCGAGGACATGGCACTGCGCATCGCCGAGAAGTGCCGCGACATAACCGACCGCCTCAACATCCCCTACCTCTTCAAGGGATCGTACCGCAAGGCTAACCGCTCGCGCATCGACAGCTTCACCGGCATCGGCGACGAGAAAGCTCTGAAGATTCTCGACAAGGTGCGGCGCACGTTCGGCATCCCCGTGGTGACCGACATCCACGAGAGCCGCGAGGCAGACATGGCGGCAGAGTATGTCGACGTGCTGCAGATTCCCGCCTTCCTGTGCCGACAGACCGACCTGCTGGTGGCTGCGGCACGCACGGGCAAGACCGTGAACATCAAGAAAGGACAGTTCCTGTCGCCCGAGTCAATGAAGTTTGCCGCACAGAAGGTTGTCGATGCAGGCAACAACGACGTCATGCTGACCGACCGCGGCACGATGTTCGGCTATCAGGACCTGATAGTCGACTTCCGCAGCATCCCCAAGATGCAGTCGCTGGGCTTCCCCGTGGTACTCGACTGCACTCACTCACTGCAGCAGCCCAACCAGGCAGGCGGAGTGTCGGGCGGCGTGCCACAGCTCATCGAGACCATCGCCAAGGCCGGTGTCGCCGTGGGTGCCGACGGACTGTTCATGGAGACCCACGAAGACCCATCGGTAGCCAAGAGCGACGGTGCCAACATGCTGCGCCTCGATCTCCTTGAGGGACTGCTCCAAAAGCTCGTCCGCATACGTCAGGCCATCTTGTAAAAAAAAGACGAAAAGACAACGAGACTAAAAGACAACAAGACTATATTGATGAACACTGTTATAGCAAGACAATGAGCACTACATCCATCATCAGACGAACATCCCTGCTACTGTTCGCAACCATCTGTTGCGTCATCAGCGTCGCCGCACAGCAGCTGCCGGACATACCGGCAGACCCCGACGTGCGCATCGGCCATCTCGACAACGGTCTCACCTACTACATCCGCCACAACGACAAGCCCGAGCACCGCGTCGACTTCTACATCGCGCAGAAGGTGGGCTCCATACTCGAGGAGCCACAGCAGCGCGGATTGGCACACTTCCTCGAGCACATGGCGTTCAACGGCACCAAGAACTTCCCGGGCGACGAGCGCGGCAAAGGCATCGTGGACTGGTGCGAGAGCAAGGCCATCAAGTACGGCACCAACCTCAACGCCTACACCAGCGTCGACGAGACCGTCTACAACATCAGCAACGTGCCCAGCGACAACGAGGACGTCCTCGACTCCTGCCTGCTGATTCTCCACGACTGGAGCAACTTCATTCTGCTAAAGGACAGTGAGATCGACAAGGAGCGCGGCGTCATACACGAAGAGTGGCGCTCGCGCAACAGCGGACTGATGCGCATCTACACCGACGCACAGAGCACCATGTACCCCGACTCCAAGTATGCCGACTGCATGCCCATAGGCAGCATCGACGTCATCGACAACTTCCCCTACCAGGACTTGCGCGACTACTACACCACGTGGTACCGTCCCGACCTGCAGGGCATCATCATCGTCGGCGATGTCGACGTGGACAAGGTGGAGGGCAGGATCAAGACCATGTTCAGCGACATACCGCGTGCCGAGGGCAAGCCCGAGCGCATCTATTATCCCGTGGCAGACAACGACGCCCCGATCGTCTACATCGGCAACGACAAGGAGCTGTCGACACCCAACATCCAGCTCCACTTCAAGCATGAAGCCACGCCCGACTCCCTGAAGGGCAACATGAGCTACCTCGTGCAGCAGTACGTGCTCGACATGGCGACATCTATGCTCAACGCCCGCTTCGACGAGCTGACGCAGAGCCCTGAGCCCCCATTCACCGAGGCGGGAGCCAGCTATGGCGGCTACTTCCTGTCGAAGACCAAGGACGCCTTCGATGTCACCGTCGTCTGCAAGGGCGACGGCGTGCGCACAGCCCTCAGCAGTGCACTGACCGAGATAGAACGCATGCGGCGCTACGGCTTCAGCCAGTCCGAATACGTCCGTGCCCGTGCCAACTACCTGCAGGCACTGGAGTCGGCATACCGTGAGCGCGCCAACCGTCGCAACGCCAACTACGTCAACGACTACACCGAACACTTCCTCAACGCCGAGCCACTCATCAGCATCACCGACGAGTACAGTCTTATGACCGCCATCGCCAACCAGATTCCCGTCGACGCCATCAACAGCGTGGCACAGGAACAGCTGCTGACCGCAGACAACCGCGTGGTCTTCATCGCCGTCCCCAACGACGACCTCAAGGACTGTCCCACCAAGGACGAAGTGACTGCCATGCTATGTGCCATGGACAGCCTCGACGTGCAGCCCTATGTCGACAAGGTCAGCGACGAGCCCCTCATGGCGGCAGCGCCTGACGGCGGCTCCATCGTAGCCGAGCGTAACGACATATACGGCACCACCCGACTGACTCTCAGCAACGGTGTCACCGTCTACGTCAAGACCACCAACTATCAAGACGACGAGATACTGATGCGCGCAGTGAGCCCCGGCGGCACCTACATGTATGCCGACAGTGAGATACTCGACGCCACCTACCTCAGCCAGCTCGGCGCCATCGGCGGACTGGGCAACTTCAGCCAGACCGACCTTACGAAGATGCTGGCAGGCAAGAACGCATCGGTCAGCGCCTCCGTGGCATCGCTGCGCGAAACCGTCAGCGGCAGCTGCTCGCCACGTGACCTTGAGACACTGATGCAGCTGACCTACCTCACGTTCACCGCACCGCGCCGTGACGACGACGCCTTCCAGTCGTTCCGCAACCGCACGCGCACCGAACTCATCAACAGCGAGGCCAACCCCCTGAACTCGCTGTCCGACACACTGCAATACGCAATGTACGGTCCCAACCCGCGCATGCTCTACATGCACGCCGACATGGTCGACAGCATCAGCTACGACCGCGCCCTCAGCATGTATGCCGACCGCTACGGCGATGCCACCGACTTCACCTTCTACCTCGTCGGCAACATCGACCTCGAGACCGCACGTCCGCTCATAGCCTCCTACCTCGGCAGCCTGCCAGCACACGGCCGTCACGACGTCACGCCACAGCGCAACGTCGACATACTCCCCGGCACCCGCGTCAAGGAGTACGCCAAGCATCTGCAGACACCAATGGCAACTACCGCCATGATCTACAGCGGCACCACGACCTACAGCACGCGCAACAGCCTGCTGATGAACTTCCTGACGCAGGCACTCGACATGGACTTCAACGACGAGATACGCGAGAAGGAGAGCGGCACCTACGGTGTCAGCAGCTACGGCTCGCTGAGCAAGTTCCCACATCAGCGGGCACTGCTACAGATAATCTACCAGACCGCCCCCGACAAGAAAGACCGCCTCAACACCCTCATCGACACCATCGTCAGCCACATGGCGCAGAACGGTCCCACCGACGAGCAGCTGCAGAAAATCAAGAGCTACATGCTGAAGCGTCATGCCGACAACATCAAGGAGAACAGCTACTGGCTGCAGGCAATCGACGAACGCCTCTACACCGGCGAGGACTTCGTCGACGGATATGAGGACATAGTCAACAGCTTCACGCCGCAAGACGTGCGCGACTTCGCCGCCAGCCTCATAGGCCAAGGCAACAAAGTCACCGTGGTGCTGACCGACGGCAACGACGACTGACCCGACCTTTCCTCCGGCGGCGACACGTCCGCCACAGAACAATAGCCCCGATTGCACTGCCAAACGACGGTTCGCAGTCGGGGCTTGTTGCGTCCACTCCGCAGAGCATCATCTGTCAATGACCTGTCGGGCGTTGGTTGATAAGCCCTATCGGGTCACGTGGTTAAGTTCTTTTTATTTGACTTCCTCAAAGTCGGCATCCTCGACATTGTCGCCGGAGTTCTTGCTGCTTCCAGCACCTGACTGCTGACCGGCGTCAGAGGACTGCTGACCTGCACCATTGAAGCCTGCATTCTGCTGCGGACCAGCCTGTGCACCGCCTGTCTGCGAGTACATCTGTGCACTGGCAGCCTGCCATGCGGCATTCAGCTCGTTGGTAGCAGCGTCGATGCCTGCCAGATCCTGTGCCTTGTGGGCATCCTTCAGTTTCTGGAGGGCTGCCTCAATGGCAGGCTTCTTGTCTGCCGGCAGCTTGTCGCCAAGCTCCTTCAGCTGATTCTCGGTGGTGAATATCATTGAGTCTGCCTGGTTCAGCTTGTCAATCTTCTCGCGCTCCTGCTTGTCGGCAGCCTCGTTGGCCTGAGCCTCAGCCTTCATGCGTGCAATCTCGTCGTCGCTCAAGCCGCTCGAAGCCTCGATGCGGATAGTCTGCTCCTTGCCAGTGGCCTTGTCCTTGGCGGTAACCTTCAGTATGCCGTTGGCATCGATGTCGAACGACACCTCAATCTGAGGAACGCCGCGGCGTGCAGGCGTGATGCCTGTCAGGTTGAACTGACCGATACTCTTGTTCTGTGCAGCCATAGGACGCTCGCCCTGCAGCACGTGTATGGTCACCTCGGTCTGGTTGTCGGCAGCCGTCGAGAACACCTGACTCTTCTTGCACGGAATCGTGGTGTTGGCATCGATAAGCTTCGTCATCACGCCACCAAGGGTCTCGATACCCAGTGTCAACGGAGTGACATCGAGCAGAACCACATCGCCCACGCCCTTCTCGTTGTTCAGGATTGCGCCCTGGATGGATGCACCGACTGCAACGACCTCATCGGGATTGACGCCCTTCGACGGAACCTTTCCGAAGAAGTCCTGCACAAGCTTCTGTACAGCAGGTATACGCGACGAACCACCAACGAGAATTACCTCGTCAATATCCGATGCCTGCATGCCTGCATCTCTCAGCGCGTTCTGGCACGGAACCAAGCAAGCCTGAATCAAGTTGTGGGCCAATGCCTCGAACTTGGCACGCGTCAGTGTCTTCACAAGGTGCTTGGGCACACCGCCTACCGGCATGATGTACGGCAGGTTGATTTCCGTAGATGTGGACGAAGACAGCTCTATCTTAGCCTTCTCGGCAGCTTCCTTCAGACGCTGCATTGCCATGGGGTCGGTCGTAAGGTCTGCACCTTCGTCGTTCTTGAACTCTTCGACAAGCCAGTTGATGATTACCTGGTCGAAATCATCACCACCCAGGTGGGTATCACCGTTAGTGGACTTGACCTCAAACACACCGCCACCGAACTCCAGAATTGAGATATCGAACGTACCGCCACCAAGGTCGAATACCGCAATCTTCATGTCCTTGTTGGCCTTGTCGATACCATAGGCCAAGGCTGCTGCCGTAGGCTCGTTGACAATACGACGTACGTTCAAGCCGGCAATCTGTCCTGCCTCCTTAGTGGCCTGACGCTGTGAGTCGGAGAAGTATGCCGGAACGGTGATGACCGCATCCGTAACCTCCTGGCCCAGATAGTCCTCAGCAGTCTTCTTCATCTTCTGAAGAATCATTGCCGAAATCTCCTGTGCGGTGTACAGACGACCGTCGATGTCGACACGCGGCATGTTGCTGTCGCTTCTGACCACCTTGTACGGTACACGTGCAACTTCCTTCTGCACCTGATCCCAGTTCTCACCCATGAAACGCTTGATGGAATAAACCGTCCTCAAAGGATTTGTAATGGCCTGACGCTTTGCCGGATCACCGACCTTACGCTCACCGCCATCGACGAAAGCCACAACCGAAGGAGTCGTGCGCTTGCCTTCACTGTTGGCTATCACAACCGGCTCATTGCCTTCAAACACTGCGACACACGAGTTTGTCGTTCCCAAGTCTATACCAATAATCTTTCCCATATCTGTTGTTCCTTTTTGTTATTCTACTTTAAGTTGACTAATCCCATCGGCCTCTTGTCGAAGCCGACACCCCATGACGGACAAACGTTGTGCCAAACCGCTGTCGCCGTGCCAAAGGAAAGAGAAGGTCGGAGCAGGTGTCACGTTTTATGTCAGTTTGGCAGACGGTTGTGCATTCATCATGATAAAAATGTCCGGCAGTCGGACATCTATCGGAAAAAGTCCTATCTTTGGGGAGCATAAACAAGAATGTTCAATCAAAACCAAACCAAAGAAAAGAAATGGCTAAAGTGATTATCATAGGTGCCGGGGGCGTTGCCACCGTTGCCGCTTTCAAGGTTGCTCAGAACCCAGATGTCTTTACCGACATCACCATTGCAAGCCGCACCAAGGAGAAGTGCGACAAGATTGTCAAGGCAATCGGCAATCCCGCCATCAAGACGGCACAGGTCGATGCCGACAACGTCGAACAGCTGGTGGAGCTGTTTGACCGCGTGAAGCCGGACATCGTAATGAACCTCGCCCTGCCCTATCAGGACCTGACCATCATGGATGCCTGCCTGAAGTCGGGAGTCAACTATCTCGATACAGCCAACTATGAGCCGCGCGACGAGGCGCACTTCGAGTACAGCTGGCAATGGGCATACAAGAAGCGTTTTGAGGATGCAGGACTGACAGCCATACTGGGCAGCGGCTTCGACCCGGGCGTCAGCGGTGTGTTCACAGCCTATGCCGCCAAGCATCACTTCGACGAAATCGACTATCTGGACATCGTCGACTGCAACGCAGGAAACCATCACAAGGCTTTTGCCACAAACTTCAATCCCGAGATAAACATCCGCGAGATTACACAGAACGGACGCTACTATGAGGACGGCAAATGGGTGACCACAGGACCGTTGGAGATTCATAAGGACCTGACATATCCCAACATCGGACCGCGTGACTCGTACCTGATGTATCACGAAGAGCTGGAGTCGCTGGTCAAGAACTTCCCGACAATCAAGCGTGCACGCTTCTGGATGACCTTCGGACAGGAATACCTGACGCATCTGCGCGTCATACAGGACATCGGCATGGCACGCATCGACGAGGTGGAATATAACGGAATGAAGATTGTGCCGCTGCAGTTCCTGAAGGCAGTGCTGCCCAACCCGCAGGACCTCGGCAAGAACTATGAGGGCGAGACCTCAATAGGCTGCCGCATACGCGGACTCAAGGACGGGAAGGAACATACCTATTATATATATAACAACTGCAGCCACCAGGAGGCTTATAAGGAGACAGGCATGCAGGGTGTCAGCTACACCACGGGCGTGCCAGCAATGATTGGCGCAATGATGTTCCTGAAGGGACTGTGGAAGAAGCCCGGCGTGTGGAACGTCGAGGACTTCGATCCGGATCCATTCATGGAGCAGCTCAACAAGCAAGGACTGCCTTGGGTCGAGGTATTCGACGGCGACCTGGAGCTGTAAGGAAGAGCAAGAGACATACACATAGTATTTACACTCAAATATGATTCACACTATGGCAAAGACAGACAAGAAAGAAGATGTGTCGTCGGCGGCAGAGCAGAAACTGAAAGCATTGCAGGCTGCCATGTCGAAGATTGAGAAGGACTTCGGCAAGGGTTCGATAATGAAGCTCGGCGACGAACACATAGAACAGATAGAGGTCATACCGACAGGCTCCATCGGACTTAACGTAGCCCTCGGCGTGGGCGGATACCCGCGCGGCAGAATCATCGAGATCTACGGTCCTGAGTCGTCAGGAAAGACCACACTGGCACTGCACGCCATCGCCGAAGCACAGAAGACCGGCGGCATAGCAGCATTCATCGATGCCGAGCATGCCTTCGACCGCTTCTATGCCGAGAAGCTCGGCGTCAACATCAACGAACTGCTTGTGTCGCAGCCCGACAATGGCGAACAGGCTCTCGACATCGCCGAGCAGCTGATACGCTCGGCAGCTGTGGACATCATCGTCATTGACTCCGTGGCTGCACTGACTCCGAAGGCAGAGATTGAGGGCGATATGGGCGACAACAAGGTGGGACTGCAGGCTCGACTGATGTCGCAGGCTCTGAGGAAGCTCACGTCTGCAATCAGCAAGACGCGCACCACATGCATCTTCATCAACCAGCTGCGCGAGAAGATTGGCGTGATGTTCGGCAATCCAGAGACTACCACCGGCGGCAACGCACTGAAGTTCTACTCGTCGGTACGCATCGACATACGCTCCAGCTCGCCCATCAAGAATGGCGAGGAGGTACTGGGCCGTACCACAAAGGTTAAGGTCGTTAAGAACAAGGTGGCACCTCCATTCCGCCGTGCACAGTTCGACATCATGTTCGGCGAAGGAATATCGCGTACAGGCGAGATCATCGACTTGGGCGTGGAACTTGACATCATCAAGAAGTCGGGCTCGTGGTTCAGCTATAACGACACGCGTCTGGCACAGGGACGTGATGCCACAAAGCAGATGATGGCAGACAATCCTGAGTTGGCAGACGAGATAGAGAGCCGCATCATGGCTGCAATCAAGAACGCCAACATCGACCTCGTCTCCGAAGAGCAGGACAACGACGCAGAGGGCGAAGCATAAATCCAGTGTCGTTCAACGGCACGAGGCTAAACACAAGAGAGGGCATACTCGCGGACAGAATCCGCAGGTATGCTCTCTTCGTTTAGAACTCAGTCCTGGAGATATTTACTCTTCCACGGAACATAGACGGAACTAAAACGGAATTTATAGCAAAGGTAAGAGACTCAAATTCCAAAATCCTATACCGTAAACACGCCATAGGAGAACCCCTTGTCAAAGGCTCTGTTGAAGCCAGTACTACTTGCTCGACCAAGTTAGTAGTACTTGCTTTGCCATAGAGGCTATACGTAGAAAATCAGTGGGGATAAACATCAGCATCAGCGCCTATATACGTGATGACCAAAAGGTATATACCTTTGAGCCAAAACCTATATACCTTTAAGGCAAAACCTATACACCTTTGAGCCGACACGAAAATACCATTTGCGCGGGGACAATATCCTCCCTAAAAAAGACACGTACGTGTGATGGACAACAGACGTACGTGCCTGTCATATCATGGAATTTCTTGTCTGATTATCCAGCCTCATTACCGGCACACTTGTCAACTTTTCTGAGCTCCTATCGGAAGGCTTGTCAGAGCTTATATTTGCGTCGACAAAGTCTTATATATGCGATGGCACTTTCAAACGTTTGCGATGGCACTTTCTTATATAAGACTTTGCCATTTCAAATATAAGCGTTGAAACGCTGCTGAAGTGCTCTTCTTCTGCCATTACACGGGAACAGTTTTCTACTGACCCGGGAACAGTAGACATACAGCCAATGTCGTAGACACAGACCATAAAAAAGTGTGCAGCGAACTCAATCACTGCACACCTTATTATATATATGTCTGCTGACGGTCAAAAAAGGGGAAGACCGTGTCTACAGCTTTCTATCTTTAGAAGAACAGGTAGCGGTCGTCCTTGACATTAGACTTCAGGTAGAGGTCGCTCATTAACTGCTGCTGGGCGATGTTGACGCGCTGATTCTCCAGACGTGTCATCTCAGATGCCTCATCGTAGGTCTCGTCGCTTGTGTTCTGGTTGTAACGCTGCAGCACAAACACACCACCGTTACCCTTCAGAGGAGCGCTCAGCGAGTTGTCCTTGGCTGTTGCAGCAAATGCACTGATTGCCGGCTCGGCTGTCTGTGTAGCAGCTACGTAAGCCGATGCTGCAAAGTTGACACGCTTGATGGAGTCGGACACTGCGCCTGCCAGATTCTTGTACTGGTCGATTGATGTTGCGCCGGCTGCGGTCATGTTTGCTGTAATCTGCTCAGCCTTCTTGTCGCGGATGATTTGCGGACGAAGCTGGTCTTCAACCTGTGCCAAAGGGCGATAGCCTTCCTTGTTGATGCGTGCCAAACCGACCATCATCAGGTGATCGCTCTCGCCACACTCATACATTGGTGAAGCCTCACCAGCCTTTGCATCGAACACCCATCTCAGAGCTTCCTTTGTGCCGCGAACGCTTCCGATGTTGTGCGAGCTGCTGCTGAGATCGCTCTGTGTGTAGAGGCGATAGCCTGCATCCTCGGCATTGGCAACCATCTTCTCGTATGTGCTGTTGGCAGCAACGAACTCACTGAAGTTGTTGTATGCCTTGTTGTATGTCTCCTTGCTGAACTCTATCGGAAGCTTCACGACAGCGACCTTGTACTTCTCGACTGGAGCAGTGCGCTTTGTTACCTCAAGGATGATGTTTGCCTGACTCAGTGCAAGATTTGTCAGCTGGTTCTGAGGCAGTGTGATGATTGCTTCGATGTACTTGAGGTTCTCACCGTCGATCTGTGCGCCCTGGTAGTCGGCAGACGAAATTGTCTCTTTAGCGCCTGTCTGTCCGTACTTGGCTGCAAGTTCTGCGAAGTCGGCACCGCCCTTGATGGCGTTGAATATGCTGTCGGAGAGCTGCTGTGCACGAGCTTGTGTCTCTGCCGTCACCTGAATCTGACGGAACTCAATCGAGTCGGGCATCGTGGCTACTGCAATCTTCTTGAACGAGTTCAAGGTATTGTCTGACGGGTTGTAGTAAGGTCCGAAGACGCCGCCAACCTCTACAGAGTCAAGGCGTGAAACAACATCCGACGGCAGTCCGTTGGCTGTGTAGTACAAATCTACGTACGACTCGTCGGAGCCTGCCTGGCGGACGAACGTTGCGTAGTCGTCGATGTTGCCACGCATCTGCTCGGTGTACTCACCGATTTCCTGCTCCAGAGCGGCGCGGTCCTCAGCACTTGCTGTGACCTGAACATCTATGTATCGGATGTCGCGAGTCTCGACATACTGGCGGAACTGCTCTTTCTTGGCATTGTATGCAGCCTGAAGCTCAGACTGGCTGACGACGATAGTGGAGTCGACTATGCTGGTGTAAGGCACGGCTGCCATGAGGAAGTCGGACTGCTTGACACGCGAGTCGAACGACAGCTGGCTCTCGACCTTGTTTGCCAGCAGAGACTTGGTGATGAGTGCCTGATACTTCTCTCCCAAACGGTTATGACGAATCAGCTTCTCAATGAACGTCCAGTAGGCGTAGAGCCGCTGGTAGTATTCTGCCACTTCGGCCGATACCTGCGAGGTGCTCATCTGCTGATATTGCACAAGGAACATGTTGAGCATATCCTTGTCGAATGCACCGGTCTGCTGGTTGCGGAACGGAGTCTGTGACAACAGCGAGTATGTGC
>CAVHJI010000051.1:0-13116 GCA_963636255.1 Bacteroidaceae bacterium
TTTTTGAACAGTTTTTGAACGTTCATTGAACGGTTGTTGAACGCTTTTGAACGGTGCCTGGAAGTGAAGCGTCGGTTCAGTTCTGCCGTGCACGCTTCTGTGCGAAGAAAGACTTCATGAGTGCGGCACAGTCGTCCTCCATGACACCGCAGACAACCTCGGTCTTGGGGTGAAGGGGTGAGGGAGAGAAGTGGCTATAGCCACGCTTGGGGTCGGCAGCTCCGTAGACCAGTCGACCCATCTGTGCCCACCCTATGGCTCCGGCACACATGATGCAAGGCTCCACGGTGACGTAGAGCGTGCAGTCGGTGAGATACTTGCCGCCAAGGGCAGCGGCAGCGGCGGTGATGGCTTGCATCTCTGCATGTGCGGTGACGTCTGTGAGGGCTTCGGTCATGTTGCCGGCACGGGCAATGATGCGGTCACGACATACGACAACGGCACCTACAGGCACCTCGTCGCGGTCGAAGGCCTTGCTGGCTTCCTGCAAGGCTTGTTTCATGTAGTAACTGTCGTCCATAGTAATGGCAAATATACGCTTTGTGCTCCGGAAGCAGAACGATAAATGTATTATTTTTGCAAACAGATAAGTCAGTAACGTCAATGGCAAGGCACAACAGGACAGGTACATACGGTGAGAATGTGGCAGCGGCATATCTGGAGGACAACGGATTTGTGGTCATCGAGCGCAACTGGCACGACGGTGCCCGACACGAGATAGACATCGTGGCTGTCAAGGACAACGAGATGCACATCGTGGAGGTCAAGACACGCAGCAGTGCCGAATGGCAGGAGCCGCAGGATGCCGTGGACGACAAGAAACGCATGCACATCGTCAGAGCTGCCAATGCCTACCTTAAGTCACATGACGTGCTACAGGTGGTACATTTCGACATCCTGACCGTGGTCGGGACCGATGGCGATTGCGAAACCAAACTGATAGAAGATGCCTTCGACCCGCACGCCGTACAGCAGCGCACACGCCGGAGGGCAGGCTATATTAAATAAGGAGGAGAGAGGAAGATATGAATACCGGCAACGACGGAAGACTGGCGTACAAGCTTGTGAAGCTGCAGACCGTGGACTCGACAAGCAACTATCTGAACAGTCTGTGTGCGGAGGCGGACGACCGCGTGGCAGACTTCACGACGGTGACTGCCGAATTCCAACAGGCAGGAAAGGGACAACGCGGCAACAGCTGGGAGAGCGAGAGCGGACAGAACCTGCTGTTCAGCTACGTGCTGTATCCTACGTTCGTGGCTGCCGGACGCCAGTTCATAATCTCGCAGATGGATGCCGTGGCACTGAAGGAGACGCTCGATCGGTACACAGAAGGGATATCGATAAAGTGGCCCAACGACATCTATTGGCATGACCGCAAGATCTCGGGCATGCTGATAGAGGTGTTTCTGCAGGGCGGTTGTTTGGGACGCTGCATCAGCGGCATCGGCGTGAACCTCAACCAGACAATCTTCCGCAGTGATGCACCCAACCCCGTATCGCTGAAGCAGATTACCGGACATGAGACCGACAGGCAGGAGTTTCTGTGCAGGTTCATGGGCGCAGTGGCACACTATTATGCCCTGCTGGAGCAAGACTTCGAGGCAACTGCCGCGATGATCGAGAAGAAGTATGGCGAGGCTCTGTACCGCCGTCATGGCATGCACCGCTATCGTGACAAGGACGGTGAGTTCATGGCAGAGATTATAGGGGTGCAGCCCGACGGCCGCTTCACGTTGCGCGACGATGCAGGAAAGGAACGGGCGTATCTGTTCAAGGAAGTACAGTATGTAATATAGGAGTACCATATATAATATATGTATAAGGAGTGTCACCTCCTACGCGGTTATGACCAATACGGTAAAGGAAACATATTCGGTGCTCGGCATGAGCTGTGCCTCGTGTGCCGCACGTGTGAGCAAGACGCTGAACCGTCAGCCTGGTGTGAAGGATGCCACGGTGAACCTTGCCACGGCAATGGCAGTGGTGGAGTTTGACCCGCAGCTGTGCTCGTCGCATTCGTTGCGGAAGGCGGTGCAGGATGCCGGCTATGACCTGCTGACAGACGATGCTGCCACAGGTGAGGCGGAGCATGCACAGGACAGGAAGGTACGGAAACTGCGCTTTCGTGCCTTTGCCGCGCTGGGCGTGTCGGCAGTGATAATGCTGATTTCAATGGGACTTCACGACAGGATTCCGTATGCCGGCTACGTGATGTGGGTGCTGTCTACGCCCGTGGTGTTCTGGCTGGGCAGCAGTTTCTACGTCAGCGCATGGCATCAGTTGCTTCACCGCACGGCGAACATGGACACGCTGGTGGCATGCAGCACTGGCATTGCCTATGTGTTCAGCGTGTTCAACCTGCTCTGTCCGCAGTTCTGGACCGACCGTGGCATCGAGCCACACGTCTACTTCGAGTCGGCAAGCATGATAATAGGCTTCATCCTGTTGGGAAGGCTCATGGAGGAGAAAGCCAAGAGCAGTGCCAACTCTGCCATCAGGAAGCTGATGGAACTGCAGCCGCGCACAGTCAGCCGCATATCAGCCAGTGGCGAGGTGGAGGTGGTGACGGTGGACAGCATACGGCCAGAGGATGTCATCATGGTGCGCCCGGGCGAGCGCATCGCCGTTGATGGCATGGTGAGCGAAGGCTCGTCGTATGTCGACGAGAGCATGCTGAGCGGAGAACCGGTGCCTGTACTCAAGGAGAAGGGAACAAAGGTATTTGCCGGCACCATAAACCAGAAAGGCAGCTTCCGCTTCACGGCGCAAAAGGTAGGTACGGACACATTGCTGGCGCAGATAATACACATGGTGCAGGATGCCGAGGGCAGTAAGGCAGCCGTGCAGAAGACGGTGGACAGGGTGGCTGCTGTCTTCGTGCCTGTCATAATGGGCATTGCAGTGCTGGCGTTCGCAGTGTGGCAACTGTCGGGAGCTACCGACAGTCTGACGCACGGCATCCTGGCATTGGTGACGGTGCTCATCATTGCCTGCCCGTGTTCGTTGGGGCTGGCAACACCCACAGCCATAATGGTAGGTATAGGCAAGGGGGCACAGAACGGTATTCTGATAAAGGATGCCAGTGCACTTGAGACAGCAAGGGACATCGACATCGTGGTGCTGGACAAGACAGGCACTCTGACCGTAGGACGACCTGAGGTCACTGACGTGATATGGAGCACAGCTGCAGCAGACCGAGATGGCGTGCTTGCAGCCCTCAGCCGACTGGAACGGCTGTCGGAGCATCCGCTTGCCGATGCCGTGTGCCGTTACGTCAAAGACGATGGCACTGCCGATCCCGGTGTCGACAGCTTCAGAAGTCATGCGGGCATGGGCGTGAGTGGCACTGTGGATGGCAAGAGCTATATTGTCGGCAACGACAGACTGATGCATGCAAATGGCGTCAGTGCGGATGCAGACATCGAACAAAAGGCAGGACAGCTGCCGAGGACAGCGCACACGCTGATATGGGTGGCAAGTGGCGACAGGGTGATGGCAGTGATGGGCATTGCCGATGCCATAAAGCCATCGGCGGCAACAGCTGTCGGCGAACTGCAGAGGCAGGGCATCGGTGTCTGTCTGTTGACGGGCGACAACGAAGCTGCAGCCAATGAAGTGGCACGGCAAGCGGGCATCAAGCATGTCAAGGCAAGCATGTTGCCGCAGGATAAGGCGGCATACATAAAGCAGTTGCAGGCAGAAGGGCACAAGGTGGCGATGGTAGGTGACGGAATAAACGACAGTGCAGCCTTGGCGCAAGCCGACCTCAGCATAGCCATGGGCAGCGGAAGCGGCATAGCGATGGACGTGGCAGGCGTGACCATAATATCGTCAGACCTGACGAAGATACCGCAGGCTTTGCGGCTGTCGCGACTGACAGTGCGGACAATACGCCAGAATCTGTTTTGGGCATTCTTCTATAATGCCATCAGTGTGCCGGTGGCAGCCGGTGTGCTCTATCCCATAAACGGATTCCTGCTGAACCCGATGATAGGCGGGGCGTGCATGGCATTCAGCAGCGTTAGCGTGGTAGCCAATAGTCTGTTGCTAAGGTTCAAGAGGCTGACGACAGACATAAACGAGAAAATACCAAAAACATCAAGCAATATGAAAAAGACATACAAGGTAGAGGGAATGATGTGTCAGAACTGCCGCAAGCACGTGGAGATGACACTCAACAGCATCGATGGAGTGAAGGCAACCGTGACATTGGACCCGCCGCAGGCAGTGGTGGAGTTCGAGGGCAAAGAGCGTTCGTTGAGCGAGCTGCAAGCCATCGTCACAGAAGGAGCGGGCGACTACAAACTCAGCGAAGTATGAACGACAAGAACGGAACTGTCTGAACATTAAAAAAATCGCTTAATTTCCTTGGAAGTTGAGAAAGATATCTATCTTTGCCACATAGATTAATGTTTAACATCATTTAGTGAAGAACAATGAAAGAGCTTATTGAACAAATCGCAGCAGCTTACGAGGCATTTAAGAAGGATGCAACTGCACAGGCAGAGAATGGCAACAAGGCAGCTGGCACACGTGCCCGCAAGGTGTCGCTGGAAATCGAGAAGGCTATGAAGCAATTCAGAAAGGCTTCTCTCGAGGCAGCAAAGAACTGATAAGTATTTGTCCGCCACAAAGCGATAAAGAAAAGAACAAGAGGAGGGGCGATGTAGGATAAACATCGTCCCTCCTCTTGTTCTTTTCGTATGCATGGGATTCAATTGCCCCTCCCGGACACCTATGATGCCCAGTAGAACATCGTCTAAGATGTCGGCGTCATGTCCTGTGTCAAGCTTTCAGGTGGCCTCTTGGATGTCCTCAAAAAGGCTGTCTTACTTGAGGAAGTAGCGCTGATACTCGCTTTCGAAGTTGGGTGTGAAGACGCCTTTGCCTATGGTGGAGGCTATTTCGTCGGCAGTCCAGAAGCGTCCACCGTTTAGCTCGTCCTTGCTGGGACTGATGGCTCCATCGTAGGTGCAGCGGTGCACATAGACGAGTTCTCGCTCGCGCTTGCCTTCGAAGACGTAATGGCCAAGGTCCTCTGGAGTGAAGTCGGTGATGCCGAGCTCTTCGCGTACTTCGCGCAGAAGGGCTTGGTGGACGTTCTCGCCGAGGTCGACATGGCCACCGACAGCTGTATCCCATTTGTCGGGCTGTATGTCTTTCCATGCAGGGCGGTGCTGCAGGTATAGCTCACCACGGCTGTTGAAGACATGCAGATGGACTACAGGGTGGAGAATCATGCTGCCGTCGTGGGCATGACCACGACTGACGGCCCCGAGGATGTTGCCGTCTTCGTCGACTATGGGGAATTGTTCAGTGGGGTTATCTTGCATGGTGTTATGCTTTATGTGTTATGTCTTTACGTCTTACGTCCCAGGCTGTGGCCGCTCCGGTCCTTCTAGTCTGGCGGTTTCTTGATTCAGCCGCTACGATGCTGCAAGTCCTATTGCGTGTGCACTCCAGTAGACACACTCAACGCTAAAACTCAACATCGAACGCCGATGCTACCCTACACTATTATCCAATTCTGCCTTGAAGTGTTCCCAGTCGTCGCAGAATGACTGCATGGAAGGATAGAGAATGTTGGCACCTGCACGTAGTAGCACGTCATCGTCGAGCGGTCCGGTGTTGACGGCAACGGTGAAGATGCCTGCTGCCACGCCTGCCTCTACACCGATGGGCGCGTTCTCCACGACTATGGCTTCGTCGGCACTGATGCCTCCCTTCTGCAATCCCATGAGGTAGGGTTCGGGGTCTGGCTTGCCGTGATGCACGTCATAGGCGGTGACCATCTTGTCCTTGGTGAACAGGTTGGGGTATTCGCGTTCGATGCGATCGAAGAGGGAATACTGTCCGGAACCGGTGACCAGGACGCGGGTGATGTCTGACTGCTTGAGCTTGTTGAGCAGTTCCAAGGCTCCTGGCATACGTTCGGGCTCGGGGAACTTGGAGAACTCATTGCACTTGTCCGTATAGATTTCGTCGATGAGCTCTTTGGTCGCTTCGTGTCCATGCACTCGGCGATAGACCATGTCGATAGTGCTCATGCCGGTACGACCCTCGTTGAGGAATGCTTCCTGTTCGGTCATGGGCAGATGGTACTTGGACATCGACGTGACCCACGCCTTGGCATGATAGGGCATGGAGTCGAACAGCACGCCGTCCATATCGAACAGCACTGCCTTCAGCCGAATGCAAGAATGCCCGCTACCGTGGAGGTAGCGGGCTATGCTTGAACGGAGATCCATCATTACTTGCCGAGTCTCTCCTGGATGGCTTTCGATTCTGCCTCGTAGCCGGGCTTGTTGAGCAGTGCAAACATGTTCTTCTTGTATGCCTCAACACCAGGCTGGTTGAACGGGTTGACATCGAGGATGTAGCCGCTGATGCCGCAAGCCACTTCGAAGAAGTAGAGCAGTTCGCCGATGTTCTTCTCGTCGAGAGTCTCGATAGTGATGCGGATGTTAGGCACTCCACCGTCGACATGTGCCAGCTGTGTGCCCAGCTCTGCCATCTTGTTGACTTCGTCTACGCGCTTGCCTGCCAGGAAGTTCAGACCGTCGAGGTTCTCATCGTCGTGCGGGAACTCTACGGAGTACTGTACCTTATCTACGGAGATTACGGTCTCGAAGATGGAACGCTCGCCCTGCTGAATCCACTGTCCCATGGAGTGCAGGTCGGTGGTAAAGTCTACAGATGCGGGGAAGATACCGAGATTGTCCTTGCCTTCTGACTCACCATATAGCTGCTTCCACCATTCGCTGACGTAGTGCAGCTTCGGACAGAAGTTGGCGAGAATCTCAATCTTCTTGCCATGACGGTAGAGCTCGTTGCGCACTGCAGCATACTGCATTGCCATGTTCTCCTCGAACGGCACGTCAGTGCCAGTAGCCTCTTCCATGATCTTTGCACCTTCAACAAGCTTTGCGATGTCGAAGCCGGCGATGGCTATAGGCAGCAAGCCTACCGGTGTGAGTACGGAGAAACGTCCACCGACGTTGTCGGGGATGATGTATGACTTATATCCTTCCTTGTCGGCAGTGAGGCGTGCAGCACCCTTCTTGGCGTCGGTGATGGCTACGATGACCTTCTTCGACAGCTCCTTGCCCATCTGCTCCTCGCACTGCTTGCGCAGCAGGCGGAATGCCAGAGCGGTCTCGGTGGTTGTGCCTGACTTGGATATGTTGATGACACCGAACTTCTTGCCCTTCAGATACTCTGTCAGCTCGTGCAGGTAGTCCTCACTGATGTTGTTTCCGGCATAGAGAACCACGGGGTTCTTCTTGTCTTGCTGCAGCCACGCAAAGCTGTTGGACAGTGCTTCGATGACGGCGCGTGCGCCGAGGTAGCTACCGCCGATGCCTGCTACGACCACTACGTCGCAGCTCTCGCGCAGCACCTGTGCGGTGGCGTTGATGTCGGCGATGAACTCCTTTGTGATTGACGACGGCAGATGCAGCCATCCCAGGAAGTCATAGCCTTTGCCTGTGCCGTTCTCCAGAGCCAGGCGTGCAGCTTTGGCTTTGGCTTCATATCCGAAAACGTTCTCTTTTGAAACGAACCCGAAGGTCTTTTCGATGTTTAACGTGATCATAATAGATGTAATGTTTTATTTGTTTGGGTATTTAGTTGAATTCTTTGGTGAGCCGCTTCAGCGCTTCGCGCACGCTGACGCCACTATATAATATATGGTATACGGTGTCGAGTATGGGCATCCGGATGCCGTACTTGTCGTTGATCTCCTTCAGGCACTTTGCACCATACTGTCCTTCGACGACCATCTCCATTTCTATCTGTGCCGCCTTGACCGAATAGCCACGTCCCACCATGGTGCCGAACACACGGTTGCGACTGAACTGCGAGTAGCTGGTTACGAGCAGATCGCCCAGGTAGACGGAGTCGCAGATGTCGCGTCCAGGCTTCGGCGCTATGGCATCGAGGAAGCGGCGCATCTCCTTTATGGCATTGGTGATGAGCACTGCGTGGAAGTTGTCGCCATACTTCTGTCCGAAGTAGATGCCGGCGATGATGGCATAGATGTTCTTCAGCACGGCGCCATACTCGATGCCAAGTACGTCGTCGCTGACCGACGTGATGACGTAGTGGCTGGAGATGTGCTCGGCAAAAGTGCGTGCCAACGATGTGTCCTTGCACGCCCACGTGAGGTACGTCAGCCGCTCAAGGGCTATCTCTTCGGCATGGCTCGGTCCGCTCATTACCAATATATGCTCTTCGGGTACGTGGTAGTGGGCGTGGAAGTATTGCGACAGGGTCATGTTCTCGTCGGGCACGATGCCCTTGATAGCACTGACAAGTATCTTGTCGCTGAGGCTGACCGTCAGCTTGCTGAGGTGTGCCTTTAGGTAGGGTGACGGAATAGCGAGAATCAACACGTCGCTTCGTGTCACCACATCGTTGATGTCCGAGCTGAACTCAATCTTGGATGTATCGAACTTCACGTCGGTGAGGTAGGCGGGGTTGTGTCCCAACTCCTTGAACTCGGCAATGCGGTCGTCGCGTCGCATGTACCACGTGAAGCATGCCTCGTGGTCTTGCAACACCTTGGCTATTGCCGTAGCCCAGCTGCCACCGCCCAATACGGCGATGTGCTTGCCTGCTGTCAGATCTTGCTTTGCCATGCTGCCACCTCCTCCACAGAAGGATTCTTTAGCCCCAGACTGTATTTCTTGTTGACACCGCAGATGTCCATCTGCAGCTTCTGCGGGTTGACGTCCTTCATGCTGCTGACGACGTTGTAGCCCGCCTTCTGTACCAGTGGTACCCATTCCTCGGGAATGCCCAGCTCGATGTACTTCGATGCGGGGTCTTTGGGTGCTGTCTTCTCAGGACGCATCTGTGGGAACAGTATCACCTCCTGTATGAATGTCTTGCCCGTCATGAGCATAGTGAGGCGGTCGATGCCGATACCGATGCCGCTCGTGGGAGGCATGCCATACTGTAGTGCACGCAGGAAGTCCTGATCGATAATCATAGCTTCGTCGTCGCCCTTGGCAGCCAGTCGCATCTGCTCCTTGAAGCGTTCCTCCTGGTCGATGGGGTCGTTGAGCTCGGAGTAGGCATTTGCAAGCTCCTTGCCGTTGACCATCAGCTCGAAGCGCTCGGTCAGTCCCGGCTTTGAACGGTGCATCTTCGTGAGAGGCGACATTTCCACAGGATAGTCGGTGATGAACGTAGGCTGGATGAATGTGCCCTCGCAGAACTCGCCGAAGATTTCGTCGATGAGCTTGCCTTTGCCCATTGTGTCGTCAATCTCCATATTGAGCTTGTGGCATACCTCGCGTATCTGGTCTTCGTCCATGCCGTTGAGGTCGTAACCGGTCTTCTCCTTTATGGCGTCGAGGATAGGTAGACGGCGGTATGGAGCCTTGAAGCTGACTATCTTACCGTCAATCTCTCGCTCTGGCGAGCCATTGACTGCCACGCAGATAGTCTCGAGCAGTCGCTCGGTGAACGACATCATCCAGTTGTAGTCCTTATATTGTACATACAGCTCCATGCATGTGAACTCAGGGTTGTGGTTGCGGTCCATGCCTTCGTTGCGGAAGTTCTTGCCAATCTCATACACGCCTTCGAAGCCTCCGACGATGAGCCTCTTCAGATACAGCTCCGTGGCTATGCGCATATACATATCTGTGTCGAGCGCGTTGAAGTGCGTGATGAATGGACGTGCCGATGCTCCTCCAGGTATCGACTGCAGTGTAGGTGTCTCCACCTCGGTATATCCTGCATCGTCGAGGAAGCGGCGCATGGTGCTGATAACCTTGGCACGCTGGATGAATGTATCCTTGACGCCGTCGTTGACAATCAGGTCGACATAACGCTGGCGGTAGCGCTGCTCAGGGTCATCGAACTTGTCGTATGCCACTCCATCCTTATACTTGACGATAGGCAGAGGCTTCAGACTCTTCGACAGCAACGTCAGGCTCTGTGCATGCACAGAAATCTCGCCTGTCTTCGTACGGAACACGAATCCCTTGACTCCAACAAAGTCGCCGATGTCAAGCAGACGCTTGAACACGGTGTTGTAGAGTTCCTTATCTTCTGTCGGGCAGATGTCATCACGTGTGATGTAGACCTGAATGCGTCCCTTCGAGTCTTGCAGTTCCGCAAAGCTGGCTTTACCCATGATGCGTTTGCCCATGATACGTCCGGCTATCGACACCTCGCGAGGTTCTGCTTCGTCCTGGAACTCTGCTTTGATGTCGGTGGAGAATGCGTTGGTCTCGTACTCGGCTGCTGGATATGGGGCTATGCCCATCTTGCGCAACTCGTCAAGACTGTTGCGGCGGATAATCTCCTGTTCACTTAATTCTAAAATGTTCATCGTAGAATGATATTTCATTGAATACTTGGTGACAAAGGTACTAAACTTTTCAAACACGTTCGCCCATTTACCCCAAAAGTAGTACCTTTGCCGCCCCAAACAGGAAAAGTCTTATGGCAAATATCACCGACGCAAAAGCTCTAGGAACAGATAAAATCAGCAAGTTGCTGATGCAGTATGCCCTACCATCTATCATCGCCATGACGGCATCGTCGCTCTATAATATGGTCGACAGCGTCTTCATCGGACATGGCGTAGGAGCCTATGCCATATCAGGCATGGCAATCACCTTTCCGCTGGTGAACATCGGTGCAGCCTTTGGCTCACTGGTAGGTGTGGGAGCAGCCACGCTGGTGTCTGTACGCTTGGGACAGAAAGACTATGCCACTGCACAGAAGGTGCTGGGCAATGTGGTGGACCTCAACATAATCCTGGGTCTTGTGTTGACAGTTGTCGCACTGGCGTTTCTCGACCCCATACTCTACTTCTTCGGAGCTAGCGAGAACACCATCGGCTACGCCCGCGACTACATGGAGGTCATCTTGATTGGCAATGTCATCACCCATCTCTACTTTGGCATGAATGCCCTGCTGCGTGCTTCGGCGCATCCGCGTCAGGCAATGTATGCCACCATAGCTACTGTTGTCATCAACACAGTGCTCGACCCAGTCTTTATATTTGGTTTCGATATGGGCATACGCGGTGCCGCTATTGCCACCGTACTGGCGCAACTTGTTGCACTGATGTATCAGTTGCACTTCTTCAGTAACCCCGACGAACTGCTCCACTTCCATCGTGATGCGTTCCGCTTGGACAGGCGCATTGTGCTGGACTCACTCGCCATCGGTATGTCGCCATTCCTCATGAATCTGGCATCGTGCGTGCTTGTCATCTTCATAAATCAGGGCTTGTTGCGCTACGGTGGTGACCTGTCCGTCGGTGCCTATGGGTTGGCAAACAGACTGGTGTTTGTTGCCGTGATGATAGTCATAGGCTTCAACCAGGGTATGCAGCCTATTGCCGGATTTAACTATGGCGCAAAACAGTACCACCGTGTGAATGAGGTGACGCGACTCACTATATATTGTGCCACAGCTGTGATGACCGTGGCATTCGCATTGTCGATGCTCTTCCCCGAGCCTCTTATCCGCATCTTTACATTCGATGAGGAGCTGATAGCGCGTTCCGTCAAAGCTCTGCGCATCATTGTCATATTCTTCCCTGTAGTGGGCTTCCAGATGGTGACATCAAATTTCTTCCAGAGCATTGGCATGGCTGGTAAGGCCATCTTCCTGTCGTTGACGCGCCAGATGCTGTTCCTATTGCCATTGGTAATCATTCTCCCTAACTATTTCGGCGAAGATGGTGTGTGGTACAGCATGCCTGTGTCCGACTGCATCGCCAGCATTGTGGCAGCGGTGATGCTTGCCATGCAGTATCGCAGCTTTAGCAAGCGCGGTGCAGCTGCAGCAGAATAGGCCTGTCCTAAGGGCTTATATCCTCTCTTCTGCTGCCTTCTTCAGCATGGAAGCAAAAAAAGTTTTTAAAAAGTTTTGCGTTATTAAAACGGAGTCTTTATATTTGTCGCCGTTGGAAAGACGTTGTGATAACGTGATTGAAAACATGTGTAGTTAATACTTAAATCTATTTCATGGTTCATTTGTTGTTTTTTACATGCAGCGGATGGGCTAATTGAATCTAAATTTCTATGGGGAACACACTGCAGAGATTGCGGGGAGGTTCCCCTTTTCTCTTTTCTGAACCACTTCCGCTCTATGCGTCATGCTCCACAATTATCCATATCTAACAGTGTGACATCATCCAATACCAATATTAATATCAGTATCAATATCCTTTGGCGTGTGCGTACGGGATGCCCGACGATGTGTGTCTACGACTGACCCTAAGTTCGCCGGATGAAAGGGCCAGGGGTCAGTAGGAATAAGGTGGGGATAAGTTGCATCAGGAAGCAGAACATAATTCGTGTCAGCAGAAAAATACACATCAAAACACTTGCAATGAGCCCTTTGCGATGTTACATTTGCATAACTTCTACAGCTTTAGCAAGCGCTTGACTTCCGTCGAGAAGATAACTGATATCCTCATACCAAAGCTTGCAATTATCATACCAAGGTTTGCAATATTCGTACCAAAGCTTGCAATATTCATACCAAGCTTTGGTATGAGCTACACATATAGCTTCTCGGACCAAGTCATATAACTTCTCGGACCAAGTCATATAGCTTCTCGAGCCAAGTCCTATAACCTCGCGAGCCAAGTCTTATAACCTCGCGAGCCAAGTCTTATAATCACAATGCTGTACATTCCTTTGCCAAGTCATATCAGTATAACCTCGTACGCATCCGCAAGTACTCAACTTCACCGTAGAAGATATCTGACGTCCTCAAGCCAAAGCTTGCAAGCTTTGGCTTGAGCGTGTATTATATACTTCAAGGGCCTAGTCAATATACTTCAAAGACCAAGACAACATACTGCTCGAGCCATCGCTTATAGACGGCTTTGAACATTTCGCCTAAATGTGTCATATGAGCACATACAGGTTGCCACTTATTATGTCGAGATAAAAAGTCAGGCTGGATATTATATATTATGCTGCAGAAACATTATGTTGCAGTGCATAATAAAAATTGACAATTCTTAATGCGATATTGTCCGAAGACGTTATTGACTGACGGATCAACCTGCTACCAGACCACCGTCAATCAGATAATGTCCTCCAGTGCAGAAGCTCGAGGCATCGGAAGCCA
>CAVHJI010000052.1:0-6155 GCA_963636255.1 Bacteroidaceae bacterium
TACATACACCATCAAGCCTTGGGTGCCTGCCTATAACGTTTCGGGCGATTATGCAGGTTCGCGCAACGGTGGCGGACGTGCCAACACCGCACTCGTCAGTGTGGATCAGGGAAAACAGAACTGGACGAAGAATGTCCGCATCAATGCATCTGTGTTCTCAGAGATAAAAGATCCGTGGATAAAGGGCCTGACCCTGCGTACACAGTTCTCAGCCAACCTGAACGGCAACTATAGCCGCAGCATGACATGGAAGAACCTCGCATGGAACAAGGAAGGAAACAGCTATAACACCTACAGCGAGACCGGTTCGTGGAACTTCGGATGGCAGTGGACCAACACGGCAACCTACAAGCATACGTTTGCCGAAGATCACGACATGACAATCGTGGTAGGTGCTGAGGCCATAAAGGAAGGCTTAGGATACACCATCAACGGCACACGCCGTGGCTATACCTATGAGCGCAACACCAATACATGGATTCTGGACAACGGCGATGCTTCGACCGCTACAAACAGCAGCTATATGGCAAGTAAGGCCACTATGTTCGGCTACTTCGGACGTGCAGACTACTCCTATAAGGGTAGGTATCTGGTGACGGCAACAATACGTCGCGATGCATCTTCGCGCTTTTCGACCAAGAATCGTTGGGGAACATTCCCGTCACTGTCGTTGGGTTGGCGTATCTCCGATGAGAAGTTCATGGAGAAGGCTCACTCCACATGGCTGGACGACCTGAAACTGCGTGCCGGCTACGGAACTACGGGTAACTCCAACATCGGTGCCTACAACTACGCATTCCAGTATGGTACGGGCAATGCCTATATGTATGACATCAACGGTGTGAACACCAGCACTCTGGCAGGCTACGGCGTAACCAGCTTGGGCGATGTCAACGCCAAGTGGGAGACATCGAAGATGTTCAACGTCGGCTTCGACCTCACAGCATTCAGCAACAAGCTGACAGCAGGCTTTGACTTCTACGTCAAGAAGACTTCGGACATGCTCGTTCCAGCCAGCTGGTCGGCACAGGCAGGTATGGCAACAAAGCCTAACGTCAACACCGGCGACATGAAGAACACCGGTATCGACCTCTCGCTGGGCTATCGTGGCAAGATTGGAGAAGTCAGCTACAACATCAACGGCAACGTGTCATGGTATAAGAACGAAGTCGTTCGCCTCGGTGCTTCCGACCTCTTCACGTCGACACGTCTGACGAACATCACCATCACTACCGAAGGACAACCCATCAGTATGTTCTACGGCTACAAGGTGGCTGGCATCTATCAGAACGAGAACGATGTGTTGACTTATAACGCTCTGCCTTACAACATAGCTTCGGCTGACGATGTTGTGGCATCCGACTGGATTGGACGTTACAAGTTTGTCGATGTCAATGGTGACGGTAAGATTAATGAGCAGGACAAGACCATCATTGGTAATCCGCATCCTGACCTGACAGGCGGTATCAACCTGAGCTTGACCTGGAAGAACTTCGACCTGAGCACGTACCTGTACTATTCAATCGGCAACGACCTGTTTGCACACTACATGTACTACACTCACTTCGGCAACCTGAACAGTAACTACATGCGCGACCGTCGCGACAATTCCTGGAGTCCAGAGAATCCTGACGGCAAATACCCGATGTGGGTAGGTAGTGCCGGTGAAGCAACAGAGTCGGGCAACCAATCCAACTCACGCTACATCTACGACGGTTCCTATCTGCGCATGCAGACCTTGACTCTCGGCTACACACTCCCGAAGAAGCTCGTCAGCAAGCTGACCTTCTCCCGTGCACGTGTATACCTGCAGATGTCGAACGTGTTCACCATTACCAACTATCCGGGTCTGGATCCTGAGTTCCGCACAACAAGCGACCGCAACAAGGGTATCGACTATGGTTCGTATGGCGTTCCGCGTCAGGTCATCCTCGGTGTGAATATCGACTTCTGACCACGCAGGAGCTTTTGGAAAACAATTTCATGAAACATACTAAAACAATGATAGATATGAAGAAATCAATACTATATGCAGCTTTGGCGATGGCTACCGTTGCCACTACCACGAGCTGTGGCGATGACTTTCTGGTCATTGATCCGGTAGGAGCTGTCAGCGAGTCTACGCTGACCAACGTCGATGGCGTGGATTATCTGATGACGGCCATGTATGCCACGTTGTACAATCCGAGTCGTGACGCTTTCGCCACTCCGTTTGCCAACTATCCTTATGGCGATGTCTTTGCTGGCGATGCCAACAAGGGATCGGAAGCTGGCGACCAATCGTCGTTCACGGAGATTGAGACTTACTCGTTCAACGCATCGAACCAGTATCTGCGCACCAAATGGCGCTACGTGTACGACGGCATCCGTAATGCCAATCAGGTGTTGTCGATGGCAGAGAAGGTGAAGGAAGACTTGTCGGCATTGCAGGGCGAAGAGAAAGATATGTACACCGAGACCGTGGCTCAAGCCACCTTTATCCGTGCACTGTATCATTTCGAGGCAGCGAAGATTTTCGGCGCAGCCGTGCCTTATGTCGGTCTTGAAGACTTTGAGGCCAATGTAGATCCTGCTGTGAGCAATGTTGATGAGAGCGGCAACTATATATATATATGGGATAAGATTGCCAATGACTTCAAGGCTGCTTACGACAACCTGCCCGACCACTGGAGCTCAGAGAAAGGTCGTGTGAACAAGTGGGCTGCAGCAGCATTCCTCGCAAAGACATACATCTATTGGTCGTCGCCCTACACCGGCGGTGAGAATGGAGCCAATGCAGGCAAATGGTCGGAAGCGAAGAGCTTGATAGAGACAATCCTGGCTAACGGCTGCGATGCAAACGGCAACAGGTATCAGTTGGCAGAAAACTACAGTTCGCTGTGGCAGGCCTCTGAGAGTGACTGGACGGGCGAGTCGATATTCGACATCCAGACAGCCATTTCAGGTACACAGACCTACACCAATTCCTTGACCGGAACGTCGCATATCGCCATGGCGGGCAAGCTTGGTGGCGGTTGGGGCTTCTTCCAGCCTTCGTACTACTATGTCAACAGCTTCCTCGTTGATGACAACGGACTGCCGCTGAGCGACTATGCTTCGCAACCGGACCTGTCGCATCTTGGCGAAGCCAATGTCGTGACTACCGATCTTGACCGTTATGTTGACCCGCGTCTGGACTTCACTGTAGGTCGTTTCCAAGTGCCGTTCTACGATTGGGGTACACCAGAGACACTCGACGGTTGGGTACGTTCGGCAGGCAATGGCGGTATCTATATGAACAAGAAATATCTGCCTACGAAGGAAGATAAGTCAAATGGCCTGAGCATCAGCAACTCTACCGGTTCTACAGCCAAGAACACGCACGTGATGCGCGTTGCCGACCTCTACCTGCTCTATGCTGAATGTTGCATTCAGGCGGGTGATCTTGAGACTGCACGTACATATATAAATAAGGTACGCGCGCGTGCTGCCAACTCTTATGTCAAGGCAGACGACACCACGCCGGGCACATACTCGCTCGATGATAAGGTGAATGGTATGGTCAAGAACGGAGCTGCAGGCAATTACCGTATAGGTCTGTACAACACTGCATTTGCAAGTGCTGCTGAAGCAACGACTGCTCTGCGCAATGAGCGTAAGGCTGAGCTTGGACTTGAAGGACAGCATTGGTTTGACATGGCACGCTGGGGTACAGCAGCAACTGAGGTCAACAAGTTTATCGCTTTTGAGAAGTCGCGTCTGATTAAATATGACGGCAAGACGTACAGTGAAGGCTGGATTTGCTTCCCAATTCCGCAGGATGAGATTGTGACGCAGATGGGCGCACTCGTACAGAATGCCGCATGGAAGTAAAGGATTTTCAATAGGCGTTAGTTACCATAGCGTTTGCGGGGTGTCGACATTAGGAGCGGCACCCCGCTTTCTGCGTTGTCGGTCCTGCAACTTGCAATGGAATGGTATCGATTGTTCAATCTAATGTGTAAATTTGTCACAGAAAGAATCGAATGACTTATAAACAAAATAGGATTAAAACAATGAGAAGGATTTTTACGTCTGCATGTATGCTCGTCGTGGCTGCATGCGTTTGCAATCTGTATGCACAAGCTCCTGTGGCGAGAGACCACAGTACCAACCCCGACAGATATTATTTGAATTATGAGGATGTACCGAGCAGCTTGAAGCTGTTGCCTCCTCCTCCCAGTGTAGGCAGCATTCAGTTCTTGTGGGACGATGCACAATACAAGAGTGGAAAGATGCAGCGTGCCACGGCGCGTGGAGAGCAGGCTGTGAAAGATGCAATGCCGGGCGCATCCAGCTTTTCGGAAGCATTTGGCTGCGACATCACTGAAGAGAACACTCCCGAAATCTACAAGCTCGTATCGACAATGTGTGATGATGCCGGTGACTTGTCCACACGAGAGGCGAAGAACTACTATATGCGCCCACGCCCATATATGTTTTATGCAGAGGATACTTCTGTCCCCAGTGCGCAAAAAGTACTCAGCACCAATGGTTCGTATCCTTCTGGCCATACCGCCATTGGATGGGCTACGGCACTTGTGTTGGCTGAAATCAATGTCGATAACCAAGACGCAATCTTGAAGCGCGGATATGAAATGGGACAAAGCAGAGTGATAAGCGGCTTCCATTTCCAGAGCGATGTGGATGCCGGTCGACTCGTGTCAGCCGCAGTAGTGGCACGACTGCATGCCAATGATGACTTCAATGCGCAGCTTCAGAAGGCAAAGCAGGAGTTTGCCAAGTTGAAGAAAGCAGGAAAGATAAAGAAAGTCACTGTGGAGTGATTCTGCGGGTTGGTCCTGTGAAGGCTTGTACGGGAACGCCGCATATAAGCAAAAGAGTTTACTCAATAGGCGTTAGTGACTGAAGCGTTAGCGGGGTGTCGATATTAGGAGCGGCACCCCGCTTCCCGTCTTATATGCCTTTGAGCTTGCTCCGCAGGAATCGTCCGGTGTAGCTGTCGGCACACTTGGCAACGTCCTCGGGCGTGCCGGTGGCAACGACGCATCCGCCGCGGTCACCACTATCGGGCCCCATGTCTATGATGTGGTCGGCACACTTTATGACTTCAAGGTTGTGCTCGATGACGAGTATGGAGTGTCCCTTAAGCAGCAGTGCATCGAATGCTTCGAGCAGCTTCTTTATGTCGTGGAAGTGCAATCCTGTGGTTGGCTCGTCGAAGATGAATAGGGTGGGGTCGGTATTTTCGAGGCTGAGGTAATATGCCAGCTTGACGCGCTGGTTCTCGCCGCCCGACAGCGTCGATGACGACTGCCCGAGCTTGATGTATCCCAATCCAACATCCTGCAACGGTTGCAGACGCTTCACAATCTTCGTCTGCCGGTATTTGCTGAAGAACTCAATGGCTTCGCTGACTGTCATCTCGAGCACGTCGTAGATGCTCTTGTCGTGGAACTTCACCTCCAGCGTGTCTGACTTGAAGCGCTTGCCGTGGCATGCATCGCAAGGGAACGTGATGTCTGCCATGAACTGCATCTCTACAGTGATGAAGCCTTCGCCCTTGCACTCTTCGCAGCGTCCGCCTTCGCTGTTGAAGCTGAAGTAGCCGGCGGTGTAACCCATTTGTTTCGACAGTGGCTGTTCCGCCCACAGTCGGCGTATCTCGTCGTAGGCCTTTATGTAGGTGGCAGGATTGCTGCGTGTGGATTTGCCTATCGGACTTTGGTTGACGAACTCCACATCGTGCAGAGCGCGTATGTCGCCCTCTATGGTTGCAAACTCTCCAGGACGTTCGGCGGTCTCGTCGAGTTCACGCTTCAAGGCACGATAGAACACGTCGCGTACCAGTGTGCTCTTGCCCGAACCGCTGACGCCGGTCACTACGGTCATCACGTTCAGCGGGAACGTCACGTCGATGCCTTTGAGGTTGTTCTCGCGTGCTCCCGTGATCCTGATGAACTTGTTCCACGGACGGCGCGACAGAGGCACTTCAATCTTCTCTTCACAGAGCAGATAGCGCACTGTGTAGCTGTCTGTTCCAGCGTGCAAATCCTTCATGTCTCCCTGATAGACAATCTGTCCGCCCAGCCGTCCGGCTTTGGGACCGATGTCGATGATGTAGTCGGCAGCACGCATTATTTCTTCGTCGTGTTCCACCACGACCACGGTGTTGC
>CAVHJI010000052.1:6165-13054 GCA_963636255.1 Bacteroidaceae bacterium
GTGTTGCCGATGTCGCGCAACTGTTTCAGCACGCCTATCAGCTTGTCGGTGTCGCGGCTGTGCAGACCGATGCTCGGTTCGTCGAGGATGTACAGACTGCCCACAAGACTGCTGCCCAGTGATGTTGCGAGATTGATGCGCTGGCTCTCGCCGCCCGACAGCGTGTTGCTGGCGCGGTTCAGTGTCAGATAGTCAAGTCCTACGTCGATGAGGAACTTCAGTCGGCTGCGTATCTCCGTCAGTATGCGTTCGCCAATCTTCTTCTCGTTCTCGTTGAGCTTCAGGTTGTCGAAGAATGTGGCGAGATCGCCGACCTGCATTTCGGTCAGTTCCGTGATGCTGCGTCCACCGACCTTGACGTACGTGGCTTCTTTCTTAAGTCGTGTGCCGTGACAAGCGGGGCATGTGGTCTTGCCGCGATATCGTGCCATCATGACGCGATATTGAATCTTGTACTGGTTTTCCTTCACCATCTTGAAGAAGGCGTTTATTCCTTCAAAGTATGGCGTGCCTTTCCACAGCATGCGGCGCTGCTCGTCCGTGAGCTGATAGTACGGTGTGAAGATGGGCAGTCCGGCTTTCTCTGCCCCACGGATTACCATGTCCTTCCATTGGCTCATGACGTCACCACGCCAGCACACCACGGCACCGTCGTAGATTGACAGCGAACGGTTGGGGACAACCAGATGTTCGTCGATGCCGATGATTTTGCCGAAGCCCTCACATTCGGGGCATGCTCCGAGCGGTGAGTTGAAAGAGAACATCTGGTCGTTTGGCTCTTCGAAGGTCAGTCCGTCCGCCTCGAAGCGTGTGCTGAAACGCAGTAGTTGTGTGCTGCCGTCGTTCTGATAGAAGCGCAGCAGGCACGTGCCGTCGCCCTCGTAGATGGCTGTCTCTGCCGAGTCGGTGAAACGGCTTATGACGTCCTGCTCGTGCGACACCGTCATGCGGTCAATCAGCAGGAACACGGCATCGCCCTTCTTCGGCTTGTAGTCTTCAATCTTCACAGCCTGTCCGTTCACCTCAAGTCGGTTGAAGCCTTCCTTCATGTAGACATCAGCCTGCTGTTCCATGGTGCGACCTTCGCGCAGCGTCACCGGTGCCAGCAATGCCAGTTTCTGTCCGTCGTCGTGCTGAAGCATGCAGTCCACCACGTCTTCGGCAGAGTGCTTCTTCACCTCTGTTCCACTGATGGGGCTGAATGTCCGTCCGATGCGTGCAAACAGCAGTCGCAGGTAGTCGTAGATCTCGGTGGAAGTGCCGACAGTCGAACGCGGGTTGCGGCTGATGACCTTCTGCTCAATGGCTATTGCCGGCGGAATGCCTCTGATGGAGTCGCACTCGGGCTTACTCATGCGTCCGAGGAACTGGCGTGCATAGCTGCTGAGGCTCTCGACATAGCGCCTCTGTCCTTCGGCATACAGCGTGTCGAACGCCAGTGACGACTTGCCCGACCCTGACAGCCCGGTGATGACTATCAGTTTGTTGCGCGGTATGTCGAGGCTGATGTTCTTCAGATTGTTTATCTTGGCTCCGCGTATGCTTATGTATCCGTTGTTGTCTGTAGTCATGCGATTTCTTTAGCGTGCAAAGTTAGAAGCAGCAAAAATACGCATTTTCAGCGGGATTTGTCTATTTTTGCAACCTTGAATGAACTAACGACAAGATATACCGTCACGACAAAAACAGACATGAAGAATATCATCCTGATGCTGTGCCTGGCATGGCTCGTGCTGACAGGCGCGTCGGCACAACAGCAAACGTTCTATCCCAAACGCGAATTTCGTGGAGCCTGGATTCAGGCCGTCAACGGACAGTTTCGTGGCAAGTCCACAGCCGAAGTCAAACGCATGCTGACACGCGACCTCAATGCCCTGCAGGAGGCTGGCATCAACGCCGTGATTTTCCAGGTGCGTCCTGAGGCGGATGCTCTGTATGCCTCGCGCCTCGAGCCTTGGAGCCGCTATCTGACAGGGGTGCAGGGGCAGGCGCCAAATCCCTATTGGGACCCAATGCAGTTCATGATTGACGAGTGCCACAAGCGCGGCATGGAGTTCCATGCATGGATTAATCCCTACCGTGCCAAGACGACAATGCGCAACGAGCTTTCGCCCAAGAGCGTCGTCAGCCAGCATCCCGAATGGTTCGTGCAGTATGGCGACCAGCTGTTCTTCAATCCCGCACTCGAGGAAAGCCGTAGATGGATCTGCCGCGTGGTGACGGATATCGTCAATCAGTATGACGTCGATGCCATTCACATGGACGACTATTTCTATCCTTATCCCATTCAGGGCAAGGACTTCCCCGACGATGACGACTACGCACGCCTCGGAGCAGGCTTCAGCAACAAGGGCGACTGGCGGCGCAACAACGTGAATCTGCTGATTCGCGATGTGCAGCAGACCATCAAGCGCTTGAAGCCGTGGGTCAAGTTCGGCGTGTCGCCGTTCGGCATCTACCGCAACGACAGGAGCGACCCGCTCGGCAGTCACACCAACGGACTGCAGAACTACGATGACCTGTATGCCGATGTCGTTCTGTGGGCGCACAACGGATGGATTGACTACAACATCCCGCAGGTCTATTGGCATGTGGGACATCCTGTTGCCGACTACGAAACGCTGGTGAAGTGGTGGGCTTTGAATTCGGAAAACCGTCCTCTATTCATCGGACAGTCAATTCTCAACACAGTGCAGAACAAAGACCCGCGCAATCCCGATCAGGACCAGATGGAACTGAAGTTCCGCCTACAGCGTGGCTATCAGAGCATTCAGGGAAGTTGCCAGTGGTACACACAGAACATCACGGAAGATGTCAGCGGCTACGCCAGCCGTCTGAAGAACAACTACCACAAGTATCCTGCCCTGCAGCCCGTCTTCAGCTTCATCGACCACAAGGGTCCGCGCAAGGTGAGGAAAGTGGCACCCGTATGGACTGCCGACGGATACATCCTGTTCTGGACGGCACCGAAGTACAAGAACGAGATGGACCGTCCTGTCCGTTATGTCGTCTACAGCTTTGCCGAAGGCGAAACCGTCGACCTCGAAGACCCGACACGCATCGTGGCAATCACCACCGACTGCTTCTACAAGCTGCCATACGTGTCCGGACAGAGCAAACGCTGCTATGTCGTGACCGCCCTCGACCGTCTCAGCAACGAGTCAAAGCCCGTCCGCAAGATTGTCAAGCTGTAAATTAAAGCGTTCTGACGAGCGAAAATCTGCAAGATAAGGCATTCCGAAGTGTGAGAATCTGCAGAATAAGGTGTTGAACGAAAAAGTCCTGTGACTTTGCGTCCATGGATTACGGCGTAGATTCACCGTAAATAAATCAATAAAGGCAACGCAAAAATGGAAGAGACAGTCATAGACAAGAGGATTCTTGAAGCATAAAGAAGAAGCCATCGGGGCGCTGCGAATGCACCTTGATGGCTTCTCTGCCTTTTCCGAGTGTTTGACCGTGAGGCCGCTGCGTGTTCTTACTTTGCGTAGCTGACGGAGCGTGTCTCGCGTATCACGGTAATCTTCACCTGTCCGGGATATGTCATCTCGTCTTGAATCTTCTTTGCAATCTCGCCCGACAGCTGCTCTGTTGCCTTGTCGTCGATCTTGTCGGCTCCGACGATGACGCGCAGCTCGCGTCCAGCCTGTATTGCGTAGGTCTTCGTCACGCCAGGGTAGGAGGCTGCCAACTGCTCCAGGTCGTTCAGACGCTTGATGTACGCCTCGACAATCTCGCGGCGTGCTCCTGGACGTGCACCTGAGATGGCATCGCAGACCTGAACGATGGGAGCCAGCAGTGTGGTCATCTCCGTCTCGTCGTGGTGTGCACCGATGGCGTTGCAGATGTCCGGCTTCTCCTTGTACTTCTCCGCCAGCTTCATGCCGAGTATTGCGTGTGGCAGTTCCGGCTCGTCGTCGGGCACCTTGCCAATGTCGTGCAGCAGTCCGGCGCGGCGTGCCTTCTTGGGGTTCAGTCCCAGCTCGGTTGCCATTACCGCACAGAGGTTTGCCGTCTCACGTGCGTGCTGCAGCAGGTTCTGTCCGTATGACGAGCGGTATTTCATTTTTCCAATCAGTCGGATGAGTTCCGGATGCAGTCCGTGGATGCCCAGGTCGATGGTGGTGCGCTTGCCGGTCTCGATGATTTCGTCCTCCACCTGCTTGCGTACTTTGGCAACCACCTCCTCGATGCGTGCCGGATGGATGCGTCCGTCGGTGACGAGCTGGTGCAGTGCCAGACGTGCTATCTCGCGGCGGACGGGGTCGAATGCCGACAGCACTATCGACTCCGGCGTGTCGTTGACGATGATCTCCACGCCTGTTGCAGCTTCCAGCGCACGGATGTTGCGTCCTTCGCGTCCGATGATGCGTCCCTTTATCTCATCGCTGTCGATGTGGAACACGGTCACGGAGTTCTCGATGGCTGTCTCCGTAGCCACGCGCTGTATGCTCTGTATCACGATGCGCTTTGCCTCCTTGTTGGCTGTCAGCTTGGCGTCGTCCATGATGTCGTTGATGTACGACTGTGCCTGCGTCTTTGCCTCCTCCTTGAGCGACTCTATCATGCGGTTCTTTGCCTCCTCTGCCGACAAGCCCGAGATGGCTTCGAGCTTCTCTATCTCCTGCTGCTGCATCTTGTCCAGCTCTTCCTGCTTCTTTGCTGCGATGTCCAGCTGGCTGTTCAGGTTGTCCTTCAGTGTCTCGGCTTCCTGCTTGCGGCGTTGCAGCTCTTCCTGACGCTGGTTCAGCACCATCTCGCGTTGCTTTATGCGATTCTCAGCCTGCTGAATCTTCTGGTTGCGCAGTGCCACCTCCTTCTCCAGTTCGGCTTTCTTGTTCAGAAATTTCTCCTTCACTTCCAGCAACTTGTTCTTCTTTATCACCTCAGCTTCGGCGTCAGCCTCCTTCAGTATCTTTTCGGTCTTTGTCTTGAGGATGTGTTTTTGCACCAGAAACATCACACCGGCTCCCAATGCCAGCGCCACGATGCACAATCCTATGGTTACTAATGTCATGCTATGTATGTTGTTAATAATGAATGGTTTGAGAGGATACGCGGACTTCCCGCTTTTCCTCTTCTATCTTGTTCTCTTTCTTAAATCCCTACTTAATCTTTTAGCCTCAATTTTCTTTAATTCCTAAAAAACTTTCTCTCTGCCTTCCCTTTTGCTTTTGGGCAACAACAGAATGCGCCGCATCATCACTCCTGTGGTGTGTCAGCTTTGTGCTGTCGCTCCGCATGTGCGTGTGTTGCAGTGCGTGTGTCCCGAAGAAAATGCCAAGAATACTTGCGCGATGACGGCTGTGCAGTAGAGTGCCTCTCACTCCCTCAACAATGTGTCCATCTCGCTGTTGAGTTCTTTTATCTTGTTCGTAAAAGGTGTCGTATCGTTCCGGTTCTCTTGCATCAGACTTGCGAGCGAGAAGTGGTATGCTACCATCGCCAACGCCATGTCGTGCGTCACCTTGGGATATTTCTCCTTATACTTGTTGATATAGATCTCCACCTGTCTGGCTGCCTTCCTGTAGATCTCCTCGTCGTCTCTCCTGATTGTGAGGGGATAGGTGATGCCCGCCAGCGTTATGTTAATTCTTATCTTGTCCTCGTCTTCGCTCATACACCGTCCTTTTTCCTGTTTTCAGCTTACGCCTGATTCCCTTTTGCTCCTCAATTGTTGCCTTTCAGCAGGGCGATGCATTTGTCGACTTCACGCACCAATGCCGATAGCTTCTGTTTCGTCTCGTTGATGTCGCCACCGTTGAGGCTCACTGCTATCGCCGCTTTGCGGCTGGAATATGCGCGTTGCAGGTTGCTGTAGTCCGCCTCGACCTTGTCAAGACGTTCGGCCTTTTCTTGCAGAAGCCTCTCTGTTTCAGCACACTTTCTCTTCAACTCATTGTTGACGTACATCATGTGCCTTATGCGTGCTTCAAAGTTGCCGAGCAGCTTTTTTTCCTCTTCCGTCATTCTCCAATCCTCAAAGGACAGCACAAATTTACGCATTTAATGCAGACTGGCAAATGTTTCGCATCACTTTGTGCTAATTATTTTTGGCCCATCCATTATTTTTCTCGCGTACTGTGTGCTGCTCCAGTGTGCGGTGCTCTTCTCAATGTCTCATCTTGCACCTGATAGTCATGGTCGTGGTCTCCTCCTTTGCTTGTTTGTTGTTGTTTTGTTGCTTGTGTCGTTGTTTTGTAGAGAGTCGGGATGTGGGGGGATTGTCCTCTCTCGTGGCGCCAGTACAAAGATACAACAAATGGCTCCGCTTTGCAATACCCCTGAGAAGAAAGTTGTGCGGTCTGGATTGTATTGGCGCATAAACTGCATGTCTACAGCGTGTTACGCGGCTGTTTTATTTTTTTTATCGCAAGTCCCGCGTGGTCGCGTCGCACTATCTTCCTGCTTGTTTGGAACTGCGCTTTTCGGTGGCAAAGCAACGGGAATACTGCCTGGAAACGTGTGGTTTGTCTGCTTCAAACCGTAGTGTTGCATATCATTCCGCTTTATATGCGCGACTGTTTCAATTATTTCAGTTTTCAGTATTGTAATTTGCATACTCCTTATTGCTCAATATGTCAATTGCGTGTTGTCGCAGTTTTTATGCGCGGACCGTTACAGTTACAGTTACAGTTAAGGTGTTCTGCATGCCATCAAGCTTGCACAGTATGCTGCCTGCATATCGTTGCGGCTTTTATGCGTAAGCGGTATCAGTAGTATCAGTATCAGTTTACTCTTCTCGCACCCTTCATGTCGCTTCGGATGTCGTGTGCCTTCTTGGACAAAAATCCAAATTGGTGGAATCAGCTGAAATCAGTTTCAGCTTTCATGTTTTGATGGCACACGAGAGAAATGCTCAAGAAGAGTGATAGAAGAATGAATAATT
>CAVHJI010000053.1:0-12732 GCA_963636255.1 Bacteroidaceae bacterium
GGCGAAGGGCAGGCACACAGATCCTGCCAGATAGAGCAGTATTATGGAGAGCACGGCACCACACGCCATGCGAAGATAAAGGGACAGCTTTGCAGCAAGCCACGCATGGAGAGCCATGAAGACACATAGCAGCACGAAGCATACAAAGCCGTGATAGGTATAGTATTCATCGTTAAGGTTACTGAGCTCGAAGGCGAGCGGGACTGCACAGAGAGGAAACAAAAGTATGTTGCCGCATAATCTCTTGCAGACATGCCATAAGGCGAAGACGGCAATCACAGCCAACAGAGCCGTGATGAGGGCTCCTGCCCCCTTGGCAAAGAAGAACTGGGTGAAGAAGTGCGAGAGGAACAGAGACGGTCCGGCAACGCCATGATAGCGCTGGAACAGCTGGTCCCAATCCCAAGGCAGTATCTGCTGTTGTTCGCGATGGTAGAAAACAAACTCCTGTACGCTCTGCAGCTGCATGGCAAAGAGCACCGACAGCAACACTGCCAGCAAGTACGGGATGTATCGTTCAATCTTCTGCATCATTAAGGGGAGGTTGGCTTAAGGCGGGCTCTGTAAAGTCCAATCGAAAAGCAAAGAAAGAGTGTGCACCTGACGGCACACACTCTTTCATCAAAGATAACAATTTATAAATCGCATCACATTAATAGCCCCAAGCCTGTGTCAGGTTCTTGTTCGTTGCAATCTGGTCAGCAGGAACAGGCCATACATAGGTGTGACCGTCCATGTTGGACTGCTTGTAAGCAGAAGCTGATACGTTAACAGGAACACCCACGTAGCGGTCGATAGTCGGCTCGTTGAGGATAGCATAGCGAATCATGTCCTGACGACGTGTGCCTTCCCATGCCAACTCCTTCTGACGCTCGTCACCGATTACCTGCAGGCTGACCTCTGTCAGTGCGGGCAGACCTACACGAGCACGTGTGTCATTGACTTCCTGCAGAGCCTTAGCTGTCTGACCCAAACGATACTCAGCCTCAGCACGCATCAGCTTGGCATCAGCAAAGCGGAAGACAACGAGGTCGTTGCCAGGATAGCTGGAGTTAGATGTTGTGAAGTCGTATGCATACTTTCTGAAGCGTGCACCTGCACTCTTTACAACATGCTGGAAGAACTGGTCGTCGGTGAAGCTGCTGTAAGCTGCCGGCTTCTTTGCCTTGATGGCAGTCTCTGAGCTTGACATATCGACAACAGCCCACAATGGCATATATTCCAGAGCGAGCTCTGTGTTGAGAAGGCTTGCATCGTTGTTGAAACCGTCGCTGACTCTCTCGCCTGTCTCCTCTGTATAGTCACGATCGATGTAGAAGTTGTACTCGAAGCGTGGGTCGCATGTAGACAGATCCTGCTTGTCGGTGGTGTATCCGTAGAGCTCAACCAAGTGCTTTGTTGCGCAAGGACCGTTCCAAGAAGAGAAGCCCTTGTAAACAGAGTGACCTGCATGGTTGTAGTGCCATGAACGGCGCTGGTGATCCCAGCCGCGCTTGTAGGTCTCGGCATCGTTAGGAATTGTAAAGATGTTCTCAACAGAGTTCTCGTTGTTGACGATGAAGTTCTCTGTGTAAGAAGGAGCCAACTTGTAGCCGAACTCGTTCTCCAGCTTGTCTACGCAGTAGATGGTAGCCTCAAGAGAGTTCATCTCCTGGCCGTCGATAGTCATCTTGACGTTCTTCATGAGGTTGGTGATGGTCTGTCCCTGAGCTTCGTCAATCTTCTCCTCGCCAGACATATCGTTGCCAAGGTAGTCCTTTGCCCAGTTTGCCTGATTAACATCGAGCTGGAAGACAGATGCATTCAGAGCCAACTTAGCCAATACCATGTAGGCAACGGGCTGAGTCATACGGCCATAGTAAACACCAGACTTCTGAGACTGGTCTGTAGCCAGATGAGGCAAACATGCGGTAAGTTCGCTAACGCAGAAGTCAAAAAGTTCCTTACGGGTAGAAGACTTTGTATCGGTGATGCTCTGATCTGCTGATGTTACAAGAGGAGCATTGCCGTAGTGATCGCACAGAGTGTAGTACAGCATTGCACGGAATGCGCGAAGCTCGTAGATATAAGCCTCAGCAGCTTCCATTTCGCTGTAGCCCTCCAGCTTGGCAATAGCGCTGTTTGCCAAGGCAATAGCCTCATAGCAGTTTGACCAGTTGCCCTGTGAGCCGTGAGAAGGCATGATGTTGTGTGTGAACTTGTTCTGTGGCACACCACCATCAACCCAGTCACCAAGACGTCCAGGTACGAAGAACTCATCAGAAACGAAGCCTGAAGCATCTACGCCGTATGTCTGCTGGGTGTTGCCGATATTGTTGTAGACGGCAGCGACAGTGTTCAGGTAGATCAAGGTCTCGCTCTGCATAGCGTCCTTCTCGAAGAAGGCACTTTCAGGATTCTCGTCGAGGCTGCACGATGCCATCATGCCAGCAGCCAGGACCAATGAGCCGAAAATATATTTTTTCATAATCATTTTCCTTATTTAGATGTTTAGAATGTTACGTTCAACTGAAGAGAGAATGTACGCTGCAATGGGTAAACGCGCTTGTCATCAACACCTAAGTTTCCTACTGTGCCCTCACCTACAGACTGCATACCAGAGATAGATGAAGAGTTGATCATAGGAGTCAGACCGCTATAACCGGTGATTGTAGCAACGTTGTTGCAAGACAATGCCAGACGGCAGCTCTGCATGAACTTAGGCAGCTTAGAGAAGTTGTAGCCCAGAGTAATGTACTCGAGATGTACATAGTCACCGTTCTCCAACCAGTAGTCAGAGTTCACGATACCGTGGATACCTGTGCCGTTACCGCCGTGAGGAGCTTCCTCAAGTACGTTGTAGGCGTTGATCATATCCATGTTCATGTAGGTCTCATAGGTACCATTGTAGATCTTGTGACCGAAAGCACCGTTGAACTGTGCTGTCAGATCCCAGTTCTTATACTTGAACGCAAGGTTCAGAGAGCCTGTCCACTTAGGAAGTGCCTGACCAGCTACGTAGCGGTCGCCACCTTCTGAAGAAGTATCAATCTTGCCGTCGTTGTTCAGATCCTCAAGAACGTAACCACCGTTCTCGTCGAAGCTGTTGAACTTAGGAATGAAGAATGTACCTACAGGATAACCCTCGATGAGGTATGTAGTACCACGTCCGTCAGACAGACCAGAAGAACCATAGACACCGGCGATCTCGATGTGCTCTGCAGGAGTCAGCTCCTGACCCTTGTAAGTACCCGACAGCTTGGTCAGCTTGTTCTTGTTGTAAGCAGCGTTCATGTTTGCTGTGAACGTGAAGTCCTTAGTCTTGATGATGTCACCACCGATAGCGAACTCAAAACCGTTGTTCTGCATCTCACCGATGTTGGCAAGCAGTGATCCGTATGTGAACGGAGGCACAGGCACATCGTAGGTGTACAACATGTTGGATGTCTTCGAACGATAGTAGTCGAGAGTGATGTTCAGACGATTGTCGAAGAAGTTAGCGTCGATACCGACGTCGAAGGTCTTCTTTGTCTCCCACTCCAGGTCAGGGTTAGCGTTCTGATAGATAGAGTAAGTAGTGGTCTTCGAGCCGTTGTAGACTGTAACGCCGTTCGGCCTCATAAGCTCAAGAGAGTTGTAAGCGTCGATAGCATCCTGGTTACCGGTAACACCGTAACCTGCACGCAGCTTCAAGTAGCTGATTACAGAGTTGTGCTTGAGGAACTCCTCGTTGCTGATGACCCAAGCAGCAGATGCTGATGGGAACCAGCCCCACTTGTGGTTAGCACCCAGCTTTGAAGAGCCGTCGGTACGTACATTGACTGTAGCGATGTAGCGGTCATCGTAAACGTAGTTCACACGACCCATGTAAGACATCAACTTGTTGTTGACCTTGTTTGAAGTAACATCGCCCCAGTTGACTGTTGCACCTGCTTCCATGTTGTTGAATCCAAAGAAGTTGGTTCCGAAGTTACGAGCAGCAGATGTGTTGGTGAATGTTGTGTAGGACTGAGCCTCAACCAGACCCAGAGCATCGATATGGTGCTTGCCGAAGTCCTTGGTGTAAGACAGCTGAACATTGCCCATGACGTCTGTACGACCCATGTTGCTGATGTAAGCATAACCGTTAGAGCCCTTACCCATGTAGATGTTGTTGGGCACGTAAGCCTTAGAAGAGATGTTCATCTTTGTGTAAGAACCGAAACCACTCAGATCCAAGCCCGGGAGGATGGTCCATGTCAGACGAGCGTGAGCGTTCAGGACAGTCACGTCATTCTTGTTCTCTACCTGAAGGATACCAACAGGGTTGTAAGCGTTGACACCAGCGTCGTTCTGTACATACTGTCCGTCAACAGGCTCTGCAGAGTATGTAGGGATGCAGGCATAGATTGAGTTCCATGTACGAGTCGGGTTGTAGACTGCAGCACCATCGCGCTGTGAACCCATCAAGCCCATCTCAAACTTCAGCTTTCTGTCGAAAGCATACTGCATAGCGTCCATCTTGGCTGTGTAGTTAACCATATCAGAGTTCTTCTTCAGCAAACCCTGACGCTGTGTAACACCAAGAGATGCACGCATATTACCGTTCTCAGAACCCTGCGAGAATGCGATGTTGTGATTCTGTGTGATAGGGTTGCTGCGTGTTACAAGGTCATACCAGTTGTTTCTGTAACCAGCATCGATGGCACCAGACTGTGCAACATAGTCCTCAGCAGACAGCATGTTGATGGTCTTGTATGTAGTACCCACACCGAACTGGCCTGAATAAGAAATGCTGGCAGAACCTGCCTTACCCTTTGTAGTTGTGATAACGATGACACCGGCAGCACCACGTGAACCGTACTGTGCTGTCTCGGATGCATCCTTCAGAATGGTGATGCTCTCGATATCGTTTGAAGACAGAGCCTGCATCATACGCATGTCACCGAATACACCATCGACGATGACCAACGGGTCATTACCACCAGACAGTGAGGAGACACCACGAATAGAGATGCTGGTACCGCCCATAGGGTCACCTGCATTTGAACTTGAGATTGTGACACCAGCAACCTTACCCTTCAAAGCATCTGTCGGGTCGGTTACGATACCCTTGTTCATATCATCTTTCGATACGCGCTCAACAACACCTGATACAGTGCGCTTGGAGCCTGTTGCATAACCAACGACGATGACCTCATCAAGAGTCTCTGTGTCTTCCTTCAAGGAGATGTTGATAGTTGTGCGGCCGTTGACCTGAGTTTCCTGGTCTACATAGCCGACGAAAGAGAATACAAGCGTAGCGTTGCTTGCCACATTTGGAATCGTGTAGTTACCGTCTATGTCGGTAATGGTACCTGTGGAAGTACCTTTGACGAGGACATTGGCACCGATAATGGGTTCGCCTGTCTCATCTGTCACGACACCTTTCACCGTAATCTGAGCCATGGCAGTTACTGCCACCAAAGTTGCTGCCAAGAATGACACCAATCTTCTTCCGAAAAGGTTCTTTAACATGAATTTGTTTATTAAGGTTAGTAATTATTGGTTTTGCGTCGCAGGAAGCGCATAAAGGAGCTGACACGTCAACCGCCTAGAGCCACTACGCCCGCATACGTTCGGCAAAAGTATGCAAACTTTCTCAAACGTTGTTTTCTGACACAGGTCAATTTTTTCACTTTTTTTAATCCGTGTCATTGTATAGTTCAATCCTAAAATAGCACGATGAAACGCCACAAAGAACATTTCATTACATTTGCATTGTAAAAGGGCAAACCAATGTCGGAGATGAAACAAATACGGGAAATAATCAAGCGCGAAGCAATTCGCACTTTTGTGTGGTTCATTCGCTTCCGTCATCGCAAAGGTTACGGCGTTCACTCACCTTTTGCCTTCGGATACATCACACGAACAATTTACGCTCCCCTGCCAACAGACGTGAAAGTACAACTCCAAGAGTTGCGTAAAGGAAAGCTCGGGATTACATCCAGGAAAGCACAGGTTTCCTCATCGCAAACTATGGGGTTAGGACAAGGAAAGCTCTGCATTGCAGAAAGCGACCTGCCGCCGAAACGAATGGAGAGCGGCAGACTGCGTACTCTTATATATAATATGGTGTACCGCACTAAGCCGGAAAGCATCATCATGGCGGGAAGTACGACGGACTACTCCTTATTATATATAGAGCACGCGCAACCCGACGGACATATCTCTTTCATTGGAAGCGGAAAAGATTTACATTTGCAGACGACAGGCGAAGTGGGGTTTGCCTATATCAATGCTGCCGACGACACGGAATTTGTGCGCAGTGTGTTCGACATCATTGCAAGCCAAGCTACGCCACAGACGGCACTTCTCATCAATGGGATTAATGCCAGCAAGGAGATGAAGCAGCTGTGGAAAGAGATAGTTTGCGACAAACATAGCGGCATAACCTTCGACCTCTACGAGGCAGGCATCGTGCTGTTTGACAAGAAGATTACGAAACAAGACTATATAGTTAACTTCTGAGTACCTAACGAAACACAGACAACGCAATGAAAAAGAGCATGGTATACACGCGTACTGGCGACAAAGGCATGACTTCGCTCGTCGGTGGAACACGCGTAGCGAAGAACGACATCAGGCTTGAAGCCTATGGAACAGTGGACGAACTGAACTCGGAGATAGGTCTACTGATGAGCCTTATCGCCGATGAACACGACATAGCTTTCCTTCGCGGCGTGCAGAACAAGCTATTCGTGGTAGGTTCCAATCTGGCTACAGACCAAAGCATTACCGAATTGCGGCAGGCAAGCACCGTTCCGGCAGAGGCTGTAGAGGAGCTGGAACATGAGATTGACCGTATAGACTCGGCACTGCCACAGCACAATGCCTTCGTGCTGCCTGGTGGATGCGCAGCTTCAGCAGTATGTCATGTATGCCGCACAGTGTGCCGTCGCAGCGAACGACGTATACTGACATTGGCACAAGAAGCACAGGTACAGGAAGAATTGATGAGATACATCAACAGATTGTCCGACTATCTGTTCGTCCTAAGTCGCAAGATCAACGTCGACAGCAAAAAAGACGAAATATTTTGGACGCATGAGTAGACCTATACTATATTTCTATTACTTTTGCGCGAAATTAAAGAAATAGGGGTATTTCACGAACTTTTTACTACGAACGACTATGTATTGGACATTGGAATTGGCATCTAAGCTGGAAGATGCACCCTGGCCAGCAACTAAGAACGAACTGATAGACTATGCTCAGCGTTCGGGCGCACCGCTTGAGGTCATCGAGAACCTGCAGGAGATTGAGGATGAAGGCGACGTCTACGAGAGTATAGAAGACATTTGGCCCGACTATCCGAGCAAGGAAGACTTCTTCTTCAACGAAGACGAATATTAGAAGTCTCCACGGAAGACGAACAATAAAGCATCGGCGCGACAAGCAAGGACAACCTGCATGTCGCGCCGATGCTCTTTAAGAGTATAGCTGTGTGTGCCGGACTCTATAGATTCTGACGGTCAGAAGCGTTCCCGAAGATGTGGCTGAGTATCTTATCCGTGGTACCTGCCTTGCCTGCTACGTAGTTGCGCGCATTTGCTCCGCTTTGCTTAAGGAAGTCGGCATCAGTCAGCAGACGGTCGAACAAGCTGTTCAGTTCGTCAACATTGTTGATGGAGAATGCACCCCCACCATCGATGAGTTCGACAGCCTCGGCAAACTTATGGTATTTAGGTCCGAACACAACAGGCATTGCGTAGACGGCAGCCTCCAACACATTGTGTATTCCTGCACCGAAACCACCGCCGACATAAGCAATCTCGCCATAGCGGTATATCGACGACAACAGTCCAAAGCAGTCTATGATGAGACAATCAGCTTCACGCACGTTGGCTTCAGTGGCACGTGTGTAGCGGACATAAGGACGTTTCAGTTTCTCAACAATCTCCACAAGATGCGACTCGTCAATCACGTGCGGCGCTATGATGAGCTTTAACTCGGGATGACTATTGAAATATTCGATGAACAAATCTTCGTCAGGTTGCCATGAACTGCCTGCCACAATTGTAGTCTGACCGCCTTTGAATGCCTCTACCAACGGCAATTCCTTGGCTTCCTGTGCTATCTGCAGCACACGGTCGAAGCGTGTGTCGCCAACGACAGTGACATTCTCGACACCTATTGCCGACAGATAGCGGCGCGAAGCACCGTTCTGGACAAACAGATGAGTGAAGTCATGAAGCACATTACGGTATGTAGCTCCATACCACTTGAAGAATATCTGGTTACGACGGAAGATCGACGAGACACTGTAGACTGGTATGTTGCGACGGTGCAGTTCGTCAAGATAGTTCTTCCAGAACTCATACTTTATGAAGAAAGCCATGCACGGACGTGCCGCATCAAGGAATCTGCGCACATTGCGCGGCTTGTCGAAAGGCAGATAGCATACGATGTCCGCTCCACGATAATTCTTCCTCACCTCATAACCCGAAGGAGAGAAGAACGTCAACAGTATGCCATACTCGGGATGAGTACGGCGTATGCTTTCTATCAGCGGTCGTCCCTGTTCGAACTCTCCAAGTGATGCGGCATGAAACCAGATGTACTTCCTCGACGGATCTATCTGATGCTTCAGTATGGCATAGGACACTCGCTGTCCTTTAACCATCTTCCTCGGCTTGTGGCTGAATGGCGCATCAAGATGAGCCAGTGCGGCATAGATGCCAATGGCTAAATTATACAGGAGCATGATTCTTCTACTTGAGTATCTCCAATGCACGCTTCATGCGGCGCAGTGTCTCTTCCTTGCCCAGCACCCATGAGATGTCGAACATGTGCGGTCCCTTGCCTTCGCCCACAAGCGTCAGTCGCCATGGGTTCATGATATCGCCGGTCTTGTAGCCTTTCTGCTCTATCCACTCCATCACGACCTTTTCCTGATTGTCGATGCTGAAGTCGTCGATGCCGCCAAGAACTTCCATAAGCTCTGCCATTTTCTGTGACGAGTCTTCCTTCCAGCGTTTGCGCACGGTCTTCTCGTCATAGGCCGTCGGAGCAACAAAGAAGAAGTCAGACACATTCCACAATTCGGGAATCAAGTCAACACGGTTCTTTATCATTCCCATAACTGTCTTCACCTTGTCGATGCCGATATCCTCAACACCATGTTGTTTCAGCACGGGGACATACAGCTGTGCTATCCGTTCGTCGGAAGCAGCAGTGATGTATTCATGATTGAACCACTGGCATTTCTTGTAGTCGAAGCGAGCTCCTGCCTTGCTGCATTTGCTAAGGTCGAACAGGCGAACCAGCTCATCCATAGACATTATGTCCTGATCATTGCCAGGATTCCAGCCCAACAGTGCAAGGAAGTTTATAATAGCCTCAGGCAGATAACCCTTCTCCCTATATCCGCTGCTCACCTCTCCACTCTTGGGGTCATGCCACTCAAGAGGGAATACCGGGAATCCCAATCTATCGCCATCGCGCTTGCTCAGCTTGCCACTGCCTTCAGGCTTAAGCAGAAGAGACAGATGTGCAAAGCGAGGCATTGTGTCCTGCCAGCCGAAAGCACGATAGAGCAACACATGCAAAGGAGCCGACGGAAGCCATTCTTCTCCACGGATGACGTGTGTCACCTCCATCAAGTGGTCATCCACGATGTTTGCCAAGTGATATGTAGGCAGTTCGTCTGCCGACTTATACAGCACCTTGTCGTCGATGATAGACGAGTTGACCGTTACGTCACCACGTATGATGTCATCGACATGTACTTCCTGTCCAGGCTCTACCTTGAAGCGCACGACATACTGCGTACCTTCATCCATCAGCCTGCGGACTTCATCTGCCGGCATGCTCAGCGAGTTGCGCATCTGCATACGGGTAGATGCATCGTACTGGAAGTTGGGTATCTCGGTACGTTTCGCCTCGAGTTCGGCAGGAGTATCGAAAGCTATATAGGCACATCCGGCATCGAGAAGCTGGCGCACATACTCCTTATATATATGTCTACGTTCCGACTGTCGGTAAGGACCATAGTTGCCACCGAAGCCAACGCCTTCGTCGAACTCTATGCCGAGCCACTTGAATGATTCAATGATGTAATCCTCAGCACCGGGAACAAAGCGGTGTGAGTCTGTGTCTTCTATTCTGAAAATCAGTTCGCCCCCATGCTGGCGTGCGAACAAGTAATTATAGAGCGCTGTCCTGACGCCACCAATATGCAAAGGCCCTGTAGGGCTTGGCGCAAAGCGAACTCTGACCTTCCTTTCTGTCATGATATCTATGTGTAACCATGAAAACGACTTTGGGACAAGACGCTTCGTCCCAACCTCATTTCGCAATAAAACATCTGTTTCTTCGGGCAAAATTACACGTTTTTATCCATACTATCAGTTTTTCTTCGTACTTTTCGCAAATTTATGACTTTATGAAACATTTAGGCAACAACATAAACAACAGTTCCCGTCTGCGGTCTCTGCTCTATAAGGCGATAATTCTTATCGCTACTGTGACTCTGATTGTCTACTTCCTGCCGCGCGACGTGAAGTTCAACTACGAGTTCGACCTTAACCGACCGTGGAAGTACGGACAGCTCATTGCCGACTTCGACTTCCCCATCTACAAGTCCGACGATGTCGTCAAGCACGAACAAGACAGTCTGCTGCAACACTTCCATCCTTATTATATAATGGATAAGGAAGTCGGCAAGTCGCAGATCAATCAACTGCGTGCCGACTACAGCAATACGCTGAGCGGTCTGCTGCCGTCCTACAGCTACTTGCTGTATATCCAGCGCACGTTGCAAAAGATATACGACTGCGGCATCGTGTCTGCTACCGACATGGACCGAATGCTTGCCGACAGCGTCAGCAGTATAATGATGATCGACGACAAGGTGGCTACAGAGACTCCATTGGCACAGGTCTACTCGTTCCGCACTGCCTATGAGGAGCTGCTTGCAGGCGACAGCGAGCACTACAGTCCAGAGGTACTGCGCCGGCTCCCATTAAACGATTACCTTAAGGAGAACCTCACATACGATGCCGAACGTACAGCGACTGCCAAAGAGGAGTTGCTCGACAACTATTCATGGTCGAGTGGAGTGGTGCAGAGCGGGCAGAAGATTGTGGAACGCGGACAGATAATCGACAAGAGCACATACGACATACTCCAAAGTCTGGAGCGTGAGTCTGCAAACCGCAGTGAGACGATAACACAGAAGTGGTTCATGGTACTCGGACAGGTCATCTTCGTGGCTGTCTTCGTGCTGCTGTTCATGCTCTATCTCGACATCTACCGCAAGGAGTTCTTCAACCGGCACAACGGACTGTTGCTCATCTTCTCGCTCATGGTGATCTACAGCGTGGTGACATCGTTCATGGTCACGAACAGCATCCTGAGTGTCTACTTGCTGCCATATGCCATGATGCCACTCATCCTGCGTGTGTTCCTCGACTCGCGCACGGCATTCATGTCGTTCTTCACCACCGTCATCATCTGCTCCATAGGCCTGCACTATCCGTATGAGTTCATACTGCTACAGACGGCTGCCGGACTCATGGGTATCTTCAGCGTCGGAGAGCTGACGCAGCGCTCGCAGATATTCCGTGCTGTGGCACTGGTCATATTGACGTATGTCGTGGTCTACTTCGCCTACGAGCTTGTCTCGGAGACCGACTTGAGCAATCTGAACCTGCGCATGTACATGTATCTTGCCATCAGCGGCTTCCTCGCGCTGTTTGCCTATCCGCTCATGTTCATGGTCGAGAAGCTGTTCGGCTTCACGTCCAACGTCACCATGGTTGAGCTGTCGAATACCAACAATCCATTGCTGCGCCGCATGTCGGAGACTGCACCCGGCACCTTCCAACACTCACTACAAGTAGCCAATCTGGCATCGGAAGCAGCTGTAGCCATTGGTGCAAACAACCAGCTTGTGCGCACCGGAGCCTTGTATCACGACATCGGCAAGTTGGAGAACCCCGGATTCTTCACCGAGAACCAGACAGGAGGAGTGAATCCACATGCCAAACTCAGCTACGACCAGAGTGCACAGGTCGTGATTAGTCACGTCACCGACGGGCTGAAGTTGGCAGAGAAGAACAACTTGCCTCGGGTTATACGCGACTTCATCGCCACTCATCATGGCAAAGGCAAGACAAAGTACTTCTATATATCATGGAAGAACGAGCACGGCGGACAAGAGCCGCCAGAGGATATGTTCACCTATCCCGGACCTAATCCGAGCACACGCGAGCAGGCGATACTGATGATGGCTGACGCTGTAGAGGCTGCATCGAGAAGTCTGAAGGAGTATACCGAAGAGAGCATCGACACGCTGGTAAACAAGATTATCGATTCGCAGGTCAACGACGGCTTCTTCCGCCAATGCCCTCTCACGTTCAAGGACATCAGTACCATCAAGACTGTGTTTAAGGAGCGTTTGAAGTCGGTCTATCATCCGCGCATCAGCTATCCTGAGCTGAAGACAGCTACTGCGGATCAACATCGAAATACACCGTAGTGTTGCGGTAGCGGCTGTCGGTCTCGATGTCGTGCTTTATCTGTCGCAGTGCCGTCTCCACCTGCGCAAACGGCAGACTGCCTTCTACCTTTAGCACTATGCGACGCAGGTAAAGGCCACTGACTCTTGCAACCGGAGGCTTCATGGGTTCCGACACGCGGCTTCCCAAGACAGTTCTCATGCGTTCTGCCATGGCATTGGCGGCATTGTCGACAATGCTTTCATAGCGATGTTTCAGACAGGCATAGACC
>CAVHJI010000054.1:0-12688 GCA_963636255.1 Bacteroidaceae bacterium
TGCTCGGATGGTGGAATCGGTAGACACGAGGGACTTAAAATCCCTTGGCTATTGCAGCTGTGTGGGTTCAAGTCCCACTCCGAGTACATCAGGCAACAATCGAGTGTAGGAGGTAGACACTAATCACAGGTGTTTATCTCCTATTTTTATATTTACTTGGACCATCCGAGCAGATAGACAAAAGTCGTCATAGAGTATATAAGGGCCCAGTAGTGAATTAATGGGGATACCAGTAGAAATTAATGGGGATAAGGTCCGAACGATTCTCTTGTAACACACTCAACGCAACACGTAGCAGCATGAGTACAGACCTCAATCCGAGAGGATATACAAGACTTCGCCCAATAAACTATAAGAGTTGACTTGGGAAGTTATATGAGTTGGTCCGAGAAGTTATATGAGTTGACCTGCGAAGTTATATGAATTGATTATACCAAAGCTTGCAATTATCATACCAAGGTTTGCAATTATCATACCAAAGCTTGGTACGGATATTGCAAGCTTTGGTATGAGGATATCAGATAACCTCTCAGGGGAAGTTAAGTACTTGCGGACGCCTTCGAGGATATACTGTTGAAGGTCAGATATCGGCTCCGTAGAGCAGTTCCATATATAGATGTATCGCCTGTTCCAGCTCGCTCCGGCAGATAAACTCATCGGCTGTATGACTGCGACTGCTCTGTCCGGGGCCTAACTTCATTGAGGGGAAGGACATCAATGCTTGGTCCGACAACGTGGGAGAGCCAAATGGTACGCATCCCAATGCTTGTGCCCGCTTCAATAGAGGGCTATCGGCAGGTGTCATAGACGAATTGAGACGGAAGGAACGGGCAGTAGCCGTGGACGTGATATGCCGGCATACCTCGTCGAAGATTTGCTGGTTGGAGTAGCACTCATTGCTCCTTATGTCGACCACGAAGGTGCAACGGTCGGGCACCACATTGTGCTGCGTGCCGGCATTAATCATCGTCACGGTCATCTTCACCGGTCCAAGCAGACTGCTTTGTTCGGGAAACTTGTAGGTGCTGAACCACTCTATGTCTTTCATTGCCTTATAGATGGCATTAACGCCTTCGTTCCTGGCGGCATGGCCGGACTTGCCATGCGCCTCCACATCGAGCACCATCAGTCCTTTCTCTGCCGTGGCAGGCTGCATGCCTGTGGGTTCGCCGACGATGGCAAAAGCTATCGGCGGCAGTTCGGGCAGTACACTCTCGATGCCACCATGTCCCGACACCTCTTCCTCGCACGAGGCGAGGAACACGAGGTTATAGCTCTGCGGCGTATCCTTTAGCTTCAGGAATACGTGAAGCAGGCAGACCAGTCCGCCACCGTCATCATTGCTGCCAAGACCGTAGATGCGGTCACCCTCGACGGTATGTTCGAAGGGATTGTGCTGCCAGCCGCTGACGGGCTTCACAGTGTCTATATGTGCATTGAGCAACAGCGTGGGACGACAGCTGTCGAAGTCAGGTGCCACGCACCACACATTATTGCCTTTCCTGCAGGTAGACAGTCCCTGTTCCTCCAGGTAAGCCTGCAGGCAGTCGGCTGCTGCCTGTTCGTCGCGACTCGTTGAGGGGATGTCTATCAGCCTCATCAGCAGCTCTGCTGCCTCTGCCGCCATGCGGCATGCATCATATTCCATTATTGTTCTCTCCCATTATTCCTTTTAGGTGGGTTCTAAAAATCAACTAATTTCTTGTTTCATCACGGCGGGAATTTATAGGACCCACCTTAAGACTTACCCTTTTGATGGTGAAACTATCATCGGTTTACACGATATCTTTCCGCGCAAAGGTATATATTTGTTGTCGCTGTGGGACAAAGAAAAGATTGGAAATGCAATTTGGTTTCATCTGAAACCGCTAACTTTGCCGCACAAAACAATAAACATATCGGCTTTAGATTTACAGTGAGTTATGGCTATTCGGCATTTATCTGAATTGGTGCGCCGCCAGACCGAGAAATATGGCGACAGTAAATCGGCCCTGAGGTATCGTGACGATGCCCTCGGCATTTGGAAGTCCATTTCATGGAAGGAGTTTGGGCAACACGTCAACGAGGTTGCCAATGCCATGGTTGTCATGGGCGTAGAAGAAGAGGAGAACGTAGGTATCTTCTCGCAGAACATGGTGGAGAGCTTCTATGTAGACTTTGCCAACTTCTACAACCGTGCAGTGACGGTGCCGCTCTATGCCACCAGCTCTGCCTCTCAGGCACAGTACATCATCAACGACACCGACATGCGCCTGCTGTTTGTCGGCGAGCAGTATCAGTACGACACCATCTTCTCTAGCCTGGCACACTGCCATACGCTTCGGCACATCGTCATCTATGACCCTACAGTCAAGCGCGACCCTCGCGACACCATATCCATATACTTCGATGAGTTCATCAGTAAAGGACAGGGTCTGCCTAAGAACGATGTGGTAGAGGCACGCCGTGCCAAAGGTGCCCCCGAGGACTTGATGAACATTCTCTACACCTCGGGTACCACAGGCGAGCCCAAGGGCGTGATGCTGATGCACTCCAACATCATCGAGCAGATGCGGACACATCACATGTGTCTCACGAATATGAACGACAGCGACGTGTCGCTCAACTTCCTGCCGTTGACGCACGTCTTCGAGCGCGGATGGTGCTACATCTGCATGAACGAGGGCATAGAGATTTGTGTCAACAAGCATCCACAGGATGTGCAGCGTGCCATGAAGGAGGTTCATCCGTCGCTTATGTGCAGCGTGCCGCGCTTCTGGGAGAAGGTGTATATCGGCGTAAAGGAGAAAATTGAAGAGCAAAGTCCTATAATGAAGAAGATTATGCTCGACGCGATAGCCACTGGCAAGAAGCACAACATAGACTATCTGAGCAAGGGAAAGAAGCCGCCTATGCTGCTCGACCTGAAGTATAAGCTCTACGACAAGACGGTCTACTCTCTGCTGAAGCGCACCCTTGGACTGGAGAATGCCAAGTTCTTCCCCACGGCAGGAGCTGCCGTAGCCACTGAGGTCTGCGAGTTCACACATTCGGTAGGCATATATATGATGGTGGGCTACGGACTTACCGAGTCTACTGCCACTGTCAGCAACTTCCCACCCCACCATTTCACGATGGGTTCTGTAGGTGAGCTCATCGATGGGCTGGAGGTCAAGATTGGCGAGAACGACGAGATACTGCTGCGCGGCAAGACCATCACAAAGGGCTACTACAAGAAGCCTGAAGCCAATGCCAAGGCTTTCGATGCCGAGGGATTCTTCCATACAGGCGACACCGGAAGAGTTGAGGGACGCACACTGTTCCTGAAGGAACGCATCAAGGACCTGTTCAAGACATCAAACGGCAAGTACATCAGTCCGCAGGCAATCGAGGCAAGCCTCTCGATAGACAAGTTCATCGACCAGATAGCTGTCATTGCCGACGGACGCAAGTTCGTATCTGCACTCGTGGTGCCCAACTACGGCAAGGTGAAGGAGTATGCACAGCAGAATGGCATCGAGTATACAGACATAGCATCGCTGCTGGCAGACAGTCGGATAAAGGCATTCTACCAGGCACGCATCGACACACTGCAGCAGCAGTATGCGCACTACGAGCAGATAAAGCGCTTCACACTGATGCCACAACCGTTCAGCATGGAGAAGGGCGAGATAACAAACACACTGAAGCTGCGCCGCTCCGTAGTAGCTGAAAATTACAAGGAGGTTATTGCTAAAATGTACGAAGATTGATATCTTCGCACCAAAATAGCATTGCCGATACATACATATGATTACTGCAGACCAACTGAAAGACATACAGCAACGCACTGAGGCGTTGGACAAATATCTCGATATTGACAGCAAGAAGATGCAGCTCGAAGAGGAGCAGCTGCGCACACAAGACCCGGACTTCTGGACAGACAAGAACGCTGCAGAGGTGCAGATGAAGAAGGTCAAAGAACTGCAGAAGTGGGTTGACGGATACAAGGAGGTGAAGTCTCTGACCGATGAGGTGCAGCTGTCGCTTGAGTTCTATAAGGACGAGATGGTTACCGAAGAGGATGTTGATGCCGCTTATGCCAAGGCAGTGGCAGCCATCGAGGCTCTCGAGATGAAGAACATGCTGCGCGATGAGGCCGACGACATGGACTGTGTGCTTAAGATCAACTCCGGTGCAGGTGGCACGGAGAGCCAGGACTGGGCAAATATGCTGATGCGTATGTATCTGCGGTATGCCGAGACACACGGTTACAAGACCGCCATCGCCAACCTTCAAGAGGGCGATGAGGCAGGCATCAAGACATGTACCATCGAGATTCAGGGCGGTTATGCCTATGGATATCTGAAGGGTGAGAATGGTGTACACCGACTGGTGCGCGTTTCTCCGTATAACGCACAAGGCAAGCGCATGACGTCATTCGCTTCTGTCTTCGTCACTCCATTGGTCGACGACACCATCGAGGTGAAGGTTGATATGGCAAAGGTGTCGTGGGATACGTTCCGTTCAAGCGGTGCCGGTGGACAGAATGTCAACAAGGTGGAGTCGGGTGTGCGACTGCGCTATCAATACAAAGACCCCTATACCGGCGAGGAAGAGGAGATTCTTGTAGAGAATACCGAGACACGCGACCAGCCCAAGAACCGTGAGAATGCCATGCGACAGCTCAAGTCTATCCTCTATGACAAGGAGCTGAAGCACCAGAACGAGGAGAAAGCCAAGGTGGAAGCCGGCAAGAAGAAGATTGAATGGGGCTCGCAGATACGCAGCTACGTCTTCGACGACCGTCGCGTGAAGGACCATCGTACAGGCTATCAGACAAGCGATGTCAATGGTGTGATGGACGGTGAGATCGACGGCTTCATCAAGGCATACCTCATGGAGTTTGCCGGACAGGACCAGGGAAAACTTTAATTTCTATATATACCTTTTAAATCTATATACTATGTCATCGATCGCAAGGAAAAACAAGAAGACTCTCAGGGAAAAGAAGGAGGAGAAGCAGGGCAAGCAGATACTGTTCGGCTTCGCCATTGCAGCCATCGTTCTGGTGGTACTGATGTTCATGTGGTATTCACAGCAGTAAGGAACGCCATCCACACTGTAAGCCACACATCAACCATACGCCTACCCCACTCCGATGCCGCAGGAAATAGAGCGCAAGTTTCTCGTCACCTCCGATGCCTATCGCAGCATGGCAGCATCGAGCAGCCACATCATGCAGGGCTACATCTGTAGTGACACAGGTCGTACTGTGCGTATCCGACTGCGCGATGAGCGTGCTTACATCACCATAAAAGGACCTTCGGACAAAGCCGGACTAAGCCGCTATGAGTGGGAGAAAGAGATTCCTGCCAACGAGGGACGCGAACTGATGCTGCTGTGTCAGCCTGGCATAATCGACAAATGTCGTTATCTTGTGCCATGCGGCAACCATACCTTCGAGGTCGATGAGTTCTACGGTGACAACGAAGGACTGGTAGTTGCCGAGGTGGAACTATCGGCAGAAGACGAACCTTTCGAGCGTCCACCATTCTTAGGACGTGAGGTGACGGGCGACCGCCGCTACTACAATTCCCACTTGCAGCAGAAGCCCTACAAGCTGTGGAAGTGATGCTACGTGTGCCTATACCTTTCTTATTCTTGCCCCATCTGCATGATGGCAAGGGCGCGGTTCTCTGCCGCTTCCATTATTTCACGCTCTCCAGGACCTTTGTCGTTGATGCCACACAGATGCAACACACCATGTATGATGACGCGGTGCAGCTCCTGGGCATAGGGTGTGGAGAGTTGCTGACTGTTTGAGAGCACGGTGTCGAGACTGATGAATATCTCACCGTCAAGGCGACGGCCCTCGCAGTAGTCGAAGGTGATGATGTCGGTATAGTAGTCGTGCTGCAGATATTGTCGGTTGACAGAGAGAATCTCGTCGTCAGAGCAGAAGTAATATGTTATCCTGCCCACACGTCTGCCGTAGCTTTCTGCCACACGGGCAATCCAGTCGCTGACGGCAGGCTGGTCAATGTCGGGCATCGGGACATCTATGGCGTTGAAACTGATAGTCATTATATATATGATATGTATAGGTGATTGGTTTACCTTTCTGAATTCCCTCAATAGAAGAACAGGTAGCTGAACAGTATTCCTGCAATGATGCCAGACAGGTCTGCCATCAGTCCACAGCTGACGGCATTGCGTGTCTTGCTTATTCCCACACTGCCGAAGTAGACTGCGAGTATGTAGAACGTAGTGTCCGAAGCTCCACGCAGCACACAGCTCATGCGTCCCACGAGAGTGTCGGCACCATACTGCTGCATGGTGTCTATCATCAGTCCGTTGGCAGCACTGCCACTAAGACTTTTCATCAGTCCCGTAGGCAGAGCCATCACGAAGCTGGTATCGATGCCGAGCAGTGCCACAAGGTTGCCAATGCCTTCGACGAGCAGGTCCAGGGCACCCGAAGCACGGAACACGCCAATACCCACGAGGAATGCCACGAGATAGGGAATGATGCGCACGGCAGTGGTAAAGCCTTCTTTCGCCCCTTCGATAAAGGCATCATAGACATTGATCTTCTGCTTCAAGCCCCACAGAATGAAGGCTATAATGATGCTGAACAGCAGCACATTGGCAATGAGTGTCGACCATGTGCCCATTGACTCGCGTCCTACACTTATGAAGAGCCACATCAATGCGCCGAACATCAGGGCTATGCCAAGGGCAAGAAGCATGATGGGACGGCACAGCAGATTGATGCGTTGCGAGATGCTGACCACAAGCACGCCTACTGTGGTGCTTACAGCACTGGTCAGCAGTGTAGGTATGAAGATGTCGGTGGGTTGCACTGCTCCCATCTGCGAGCGGTAGAGCATTATGCTGATGGGTATGAGCACCAGTCCGGAGGTGTTGATGACAAGGAACATAATCATCGGATTGGATGCCGTGTCCTTATGCGGATTGAGGTCTTGCAGCTGCTTCATGGCCTTCAGTCCAAGTGGCGTAGCGGCATTGTCCAGCCCAAGCATATTGGCACTCATATTCATGAAGATGGAGCCAAGGGCAGGATGTCCCTTAGGTATGTCAGGAAACAGACGGCACATGACAGGACTGAGGAAGCGCGACAGCGAGCCTATCAGTCCACTGACTTCTCCCACCTTCATCAGCCCTAGCCATAGCGACAGGAGTCCTGTAAGTCCTATGGCAATCTCGAATGCAGAGCGTGAGGAACTGAATGTGGCATCGATGAGTTGTGTAAAGATGTCGGTATCGCCCGCCAGCAGCAGCTTGGCAAGAGCCACGATGAAGGCCACCACAAAAAAGCCTATCCAGATGTAGTTCAGTATCATGCGTCGTCCACGGCGGGTTGTTTCTCCCTACAAAAATAGGCATATCTTTCTGCCTCACGATGTTTTTTCATAATTTTGTTTTCAAATAAGGCTATCACAATAGATGACATCAGATTCTTTTGATATACGCGACCACCAACTGACCAGTTCGGAGAAGGAGTTTGAGAATGCGCTTAGACCGCTGCACTTCGAGGACTTCAACGGACAGGACAAGGTGGTGGACAACCTGCGTGTGTTCGTCAAGGCGGCACGCATGAGAGGCGAGTCGCTCGATCACGTACTGCTACACGGGCCTCCAGGATTGGGTAAGACAACACTGAGCAACATCATCGCCAACGAACTTGGCGTAGGTATAAAGATTACTTCAGGGCCTGTGCTCGACAAGCCAGGCGACCTGGCAGGCATTCTGACCAGTCTGGAGACGAACGACGTGTTGTTCATCGACGAGATCCATCGTCTGTCACCCGTAGTGGAAGAGTTCCTCTACTCGGCAATGGAGGACTACCGCATCGACATAATGATTGACAAAGGTCCGTCTGCACGCAGCATACAGCTGGACCTTAATCCGTTCACACTGGTAGGCGCAACGACACGCAGCGGACTGCTGACAGCACCATTGCGTGCACGCTTCGGCATCAACCTGCATTTGGAATACTACGATGAAGACGTACTGCAACGCATCATCGGGCGCTCTGCACAGATTCTGGGAGTGAGGATTGACGATGATGCAGCTGTGGAGATTGCACGCCGCAGTCGTGGCACACCACGTATCGCCAATGCCCTACTGCGCCGTGTACGCGACTTTGCACAGGTGAAGGGGACAGGCAACATCGACCTGAAGATTGCACGCTATGCACTGGAGGCACTGAACATCGACAAGTATGGCCTCGATGAGATTGACAACAAGATTCTGCTGACTATAATCGACAAGTTCGGAGGTGGTCCTGTGGGACTGACTACCATTGCGACAGCGTTGGGCGAAGACCCTGGCACAATAGAGGAGGTCTACGAGCCGTTCCTCATAAAGGAAGGATTCGTGAAGCGCACACCACGAGGGCGTGAGGTGACCGATTTGGCATTCCGACATCTTGGACGAGTGCGCCGCATCAAGGGCGATGGCAGTAGTCAGCGTGACTTGTTCGACGACTGACAACAAGAATACTAACCGTTAAGACACAAGGACTGGAATACAGAGGAGGAGGAAAAAGAGAGTGGCAAACTTAAAGTCTTTGGCCAAGGATACCGCCATCTACGGTATCAGCAGTATTGTAGGCAGGTTCTTGAACTATCTGCTAGTGCCTGTCTACACCATGGCTCTGCCCGCCAGCGGTGGCGGATATGGCGTAGTGACCAACATCTATGCATGGGTGGCACTGATGCTTATCATCCTGACATGTGGCATGGAGACGGGTTTCTTCCGCTTTGCCAACAATGGTAAGGACGACGCGACGAAGGTCTACAGCACATCACTCACATTCGTAGGGATGTTGTCATTGGCATTCCTTGCTGTCGGACTGTTGCTGTTGCAGCCCATAGCCGGGCTATTGGGCTATGAGTCTCACCCATGGTATGTAGGCATGATGATGGCTGTCGTAGCTATGGATGCCATACAGAGCATACCGTTCGCCTATCTGCGCTTCAAGCGCAAGGCACTGCGCTTTGCCGGACTGAAGCTGTTGTTCATCTTCCTCAACATCGCACTCAACCTTACATACTACGTTGCCCTGCACGGACAGGATGTCGGCAAGGCTTTCCTCATCAACCTCGTATGCACATCTGCCATAATGCTCTGCATGATACCAGAGCTGCGTGTGTTCCGTCCTACATGGGATTCCGACTTGATGCGCCGTATGGTGCGGTATTGCATGCCGCTGTTGGTATTAGGCATTGCCGGTATACTCAATCAGGTGGCAGACAAGATTATCTTCCCCTACGTCTATCCAGACAAGGCACAGGGCATCGTAGAGCTTGGCATCTACGGAGCATGTGTGAAGATAGCAATGATCATGGCTATGCTGACGCAGGCATTCCGCTATGCCTATGAACCGTTTGTGTTCGGCAAGAGCCGCGATAAGGACAACCGCGAGACCTATGCTGCAGCGATGAAGTTCTTCGTCATCTTCACCCTGCTGGCCTTCCTGGCTGTGGTGTTCTATCTTGACATCTTGCGCTACATCATCGGCCGCGACTACTGGGCTGGACTGAAGGTGGTGCCCATAGTGATGATGGCAGAGATCTTCATGGGTGTCTATTTCAACCTGTCGTTCTGGTATAAGCTGATTGACCAGACACGCTGGGGAGCCTATTTCTCTCTGATTGGCTGTGCCGTGCTTGTGGCTATAAACATCATCTTCATTCCACGCTATAGCTACATGGCATGCGCATGGGCAGGATTCGGTGGCTATGGTGTGGCTATGGTGCTGAGCTTCATAGTGGGACAGCGCAAGTACCCTATACACTACGACCTCAAGGGCATTGCCGTCTATGCCATCCTTGCAGCAGTCTTGTATGTAGTGAGTGCAGCAGTGCAGATAGACAATCTGTGGATTCGCCTCTGCTTCCGCACACTACTGCTGCTCGTCTTCGTGGCATACATCCTAAAGAAAGACCTTCCTCTCAAGAAAATACTGAGAAGATAATATAGGCGTTGAGTGCCGAGTGATACGTGTTGCGTGGAAATATCCCCACGGCTTTTCTACTGTCCCTCGCCCAACACCTATATATATAATAAGGAACGCGCGCACGCGCGCGCGTTCCTTATTATATAGATGTTAGACAAGACATAGTCCACTGAACTTAGACAGAGTCTTAAACGTTCAACGCAAAACGTAACACGCAAAACGTAACATCCAAGAGCCTCACTCCTCCCTCCCCCTAAAGGGAAGGGAGAAGCCAACACCCAACATCCAACACACAAAAGCCAACGCCCTAACGTCCGTGCACTTATAGCGCTGACGTTAGACTACTTTTTCCGTTTCTTCATAGGCTTTGCCCAGCCGCCTTCGCTGAAGTCCGGTTCATCACCTACGAGCCAGTTGTTATTGTTCTCATGTTCGAAGAACTGCTTCCAGTCGTCCTTATGGCTACGGGCAGAGGTATTGTTGCGGTTGCGGCCGCGTGCAGACATTTCCTTCTTGGAGTATATCTGTCCGTCATCATTGCCACGTCCGTCTGCCGACCGTCTGCCATCGCTGTGCCTTGACTTCTCTGACTGCTGTCGTCCGCGACGGTCATCATTACGTCTGTCTTGTCTGTCTCCACGCTTGCGGTCAGCATTACGTTCGTTGTTGCGGTCACCGCCACGTTCACCTTTACGATTGTTCTTGTGGTCGTCGTTATGGTCATTGTCTGCCGACTTCCCTGTAGCTTCTCCTGCAATCTCTACATTCACCTGACGGTCGCCGAACTTGGCACGTGCCATACCTCGTACTACATCCTCGGCACTCGCCTCATCGACCTCGAAGAACGAGTAGGTCTTCATCAGGTCTATGCGACCTATGTTCACGTGCTCGCCCTTGACGTTACGGTTTATCATGCCCATGATGTCATTCGGGCGCAGACCGTCCATCTTGCCGAGGTTTATGAACAGTCGCTTGTAGCCTTCTTCAGCCTTGCGGTCGCGTCCGCCTCTGCTTCTGCCCTCGCCTCTCTTGCCTTCACCGTTCTTGCGGTCGCGCTTACGGTCACCACCATTGTCGAGTTCTATGTCCTCACGGTCATGATAGTAGTTGAGGAAGCGGTTAAACTCCATCGACACCATGCGCTTTATCACGTCCTCCTTGTCCAGCCAGTCGAGCTTGCGCAGTACCTCCGGCATGAACTCAGCAATCTCTTCCTCGTTCACCTGCACCTTCTCAAGGTTGTCGATGACCTTCATCAGCTGCTTCTTGCATATCTGCTTGCCGGTAGGCATCTCACCCTGTTGGAACTGCTGTCCAATGACCTTCTCTATCTGTCTCACCTTACCCTTCTCGCGAAGATTGATGATGGCTATCGACGTACCCTTTTTGCCAGCACGTCCTGTACGTCCACTGCGGTGGGTATAGTATTCTATGTCGTCGGGCAGACCATAGTTGATGACGTGTGTCAGGTCATCGACATCCAGTCCTCGTGCAGCCACGTCGGTAGCGACGAGCAACTGCAGATGACGCAGACGGAACTTCTGCATCACGAGGTCGCGTGCTGCCTGCGACAGCTCACCATGCAGTGCGTCGGCGTTATATCCTTCCTGCATCAGCTTGTCGGCTATCTCCTGCGTCTCCAAGCGTGTGCGGCAGAAGATGATGCCATAGATATTCGGGTAGAAGTCGACGATGCGCTTCAGCGTCTCATACTTGTCCTTGGCATGAACGCAGTAGACCACGTGGTTGACGTTCGCCGTACCCTCGTTCTTACGCCCTATGGTTATCTCCTTGGCATCGTGCAGGTAGTTCCTGGCAATCTTCTCTATCTCCTTGCTCATCGTAGCGCTGAACATCAGTGTGGAGCGCTGCTCAGGCACGGCATCGAGTATGGCGTTCAGGTCTTCCGAGAATCCCATGTCGAGCATCTCATCTGCCTCATCGAGGACGACGTTCTTCACGTTGTCCAGCTTCACCACATTGCGTCGCATCAGGTCGAGCAGACGGCCAGGTGTGGCTACTATGACGTGTACGCCTTGCTTCAGACTGCGTATCTGACTCTCTATGGACGAGCCTCCATAGACGGGGAGGACACGTACGCCATCCAGATAACGCGAGAAGTCCTTTAGGTCGCTGGCTATCTGCAGACACAACTCACGTGTAGGACTGAGGATGAGACTCTGCGGTACCACACTCCCTGCATCTATCTTCTGAAGTATGGGCAGACCGAAGGCAGCAGTCTTGCCTGTGCCTGTCTGTGCCAGTGCCACGACATCGCTGTCGCCGCTCAACAGATAAGGTATTACCTCTTCCTGCACAGGCATAGGGTATTCGAAGCCAAGCTCCGTCACAGCCTTGCATATCTCAGGGCTCACGCCCAGCTCTTCAAAAGTCTTCATGTGTGTGTGGTGATTGTTATTGTCTTGTTCTGAAACAGGGCGCAAAGGTACGCATTTTCCCGATATGCCGCACTCTCCTACCCCACATATCCTATCAGTGTGGCCATCCGGCAGCGACAAACACATGTTCCTTGGCACATGTACCTCTCCGAGGGTGCACCGTGCACTCCGGATTTCTACATGTCCGCTGATTTCTTTATTGTCCGCTGAACTTAAACGGAACTCAGACGGAACAACTCTGCTCAAGTGCTACGTTGAATGTGTTACGTGTTACGCCCCGGACTAAAGGTCGGGGCTATGCATGATGGCGACAGAACGCCATCATGCATCATGCTACAACTTG
>CAVHJI010000055.1:0-4020 GCA_963636255.1 Bacteroidaceae bacterium
CCGTCGAGAAGATATCTGATATCCTCATACCAAAGCTTGCAATTATCATACCAAGTACTTGCAATTATCATACCAAGTACTTGCAATATTCATACCAAGCCTTGGTATGAGCAACACATATAACTTCTCGGGTCAACACATATAGCTTCTCGGACAAAGTCATATAGCTTCTCGTGCCAAGTCTTATATCATCTCGGGTCAGCCCATATAACTTCTCGGACCAACTCATTTACTTGAATCGATCCAGGTCTTGTAACCTCTCTGTCCAAGTCTTATGTTTGAAAGTGTCAACGCAATTATAAGAGTTTGCCTACGTTTATGTGTGACAGATAACGCTCATATACGACTAAGTTGAAATCAGCGGAGAGAAGTCATGTCTTTCAACGCGCAGTCTGACGGCTGCTGATAAATATCTGCTATATTAGCTTTCCCCACCTTTCTCTACCGGCTCTTTATAATAGCCCTAACCTCTTTAAGCCTGTGTAGATCGCTAGAGGAGATAGCCAAGCTTCTCTCGCGTCGTTCGATGTGAGCATTGATAACGTTTGATATGAGCATTTATAACGTTTGATATGAGCATTTATAACGTTTGATACGAGACGACTTCTTACACATTCTGACGCAACTTCAGCTATCTGCCCGTGCGATATCAACTGTTGTCCACTACCACTAAACTCTATTGCCTGCGGTGTCTTGGCTTTGCTTGCACCAAAGCTTTGATGATACTTTCCTGTCCGTTTTGCCGGATGCTTTGATAAAAAGTGGGGTTTTGTTTGTTCAATTAAAAGCTAAGGCGTACTTTTGTGTTGAACAAGATGGCGAAAATAACGTTACAGATGAGTCAAGCATAGCCGCATTGATTCAATCGGGGAAACTCATCAATTATAACGAAATGCCGAGGACAAGCTTCGTATCTCAATGGCGGGCCACGCCCTTACGGGTAACTTTATGCCGGTGGATTACAAAGAGGTCGAGCACTCAAATCATGTCTACAGGAGTTTCATCTACGTTATTGATCAATGCGGCTTTCATATAAGAATGGCGGGGGCTTTTTTAAGTTCCCGCCTTTTATTGGACATATATATAATAAGGTGTACCCTTTTCGTTGAAGATGAAAGTGAGGTTTCTTAGTCTTGCCAGTGGCAGCAGTGGCAACTGCTATTATTTAGGATGCGAGTCGTATGGCATACTCATCGATGCCGGCATCGGTGTGCGAACCATCAAGAAACGGCTGAAGACGTTCGGCATCCCTATGGAGGCTGTCATTGCTGTTCTTGTCACACACGACCATGCCGACCACATCAAGGCGCTCAGTGTGCTTGGCGAGCAGCTGTTCATCCCTGTCTATGCGACACCGTCAATCCATAAGGGCATAAACAAGAGCTATTGCACCAGCGTCAAGCTGCAGTCTTGCGTCCGGTGCATCGATAAGAATGTCCCCGTTCAACTGCGCGACTTTACCATCGAGGCCTTTGAAGTCCCGCACGATGGTACCGACAATGTGGGCTATTGCATCGGTGTCGGCGGCAGGACCTTTTGTTTCCTCACCGACCTTGGCGAGATTACCGACATGGCGGCAAGCTACATTGCACGTGCCAATCATCTCATCATCGAGGCCAACTACGACGACCACATGCTCGACGTCGGTCCTTATCCGGCACACCTCAAGTCGCGTATCAAGAGCCGCACCGGACATATGTCGAACGGAGACACTGCGCATTTCCTGGCATCGCACTACACCGGCAAGCTTCAAAACATCTGGCTCTGCCATCTCAGTCGAGAGAACAACACTCCCGATGCTGCATACTCAGCCGTGGCTGGCAGTCTTGAAGAGGCTGGGGTGGTGGTCGGTCGCGACGTCACAGTAGAGCCTTTGAAGCGGTCAGAACCCACGGGTCCGTACGAATTTGAGTAGTGAAGTTTATTTTTCTTGAAAAAAAGATTGCAAAAGTTTTGGCAGTATTAATAATTGCCCTACCTTTGCACCCGCAATCGACAAGAGACGCAATGCACTCTTAGCTCAGTTGGTAGAGCAACTGACTCTTAATCAGTGGGTCCAGGGTTCGAGCCCCTGAGAGTGTACGACTAGGGAATAGTTGGTGGAATCGTCTAATGGTTAGGACTCATGCCTCTCACGCATGCAATCCGGGTTCGAATCCCGGTCCCACTACCCGGAGAAAGGTAGAAAGGTGATTTTTACGGAAGCTAATCATCAGCAACGCGATGGTTAGCTTTTTTTGTTTCATGACGTGCCGATGGACTGGCTATATACTCTGATAAGTTCGCACACTGCCATTCAGGCTGTGATTGTCATTTCTCTTATTTGTGCCGTGGGACTGACGTTAGGACGGTTGCGTCTGTTCGGCATCTCTCTTGGTGTAACCTTCGTGTTCTTCACAGGCATCCTTGCCGGACATCTCGGTCTGTCCATTGACCCGCAGATGCTCATCTATGCCGAGGACTTCGGCCTCGTCGTCTTCGTTTATGCGCTTGGTCTGCAGGTAGGTCCTGGCTTCTTCAGCTCGTTTCGCAAGGGTGGAGTCAGCCTCAATATGCTTGCCGTGGCAGTCATCATACTCGGCACCTTGCTGGCTGTAGCTCTCAGCTTCATCATGGGCGTATCCATACCCGACATGGTGGGCATACTCAGCGGAGCCACTACCAATACTCCAGCCTTGGCTGCCGAACAGCAGACGCTTCAGCAGCTCAGCCTCGACACCAGCAGTCCAGCCTTGGGCTGTGCCGTCACCTATCCGTTGGGCGTCGTCGGTGTCATCCTTTGCATCATTCTGCTACGCATTCTCATGGTCAGGAATAATGATACCGCTCCTGTTGAAGAAGAAAATGAAAAAAATACGTATATTGCGGCATTTAAGGTGTCCAACCCCGGCATATTCGGCAAGAGTGTGAAGGAACTTGGTGGACTGACATCGGCCAAGTTCATCATATCACGTCTGTGGAGAGACCACTCAGTGTCCATCCCGACATCAAGCACCATTGTGCTGCAGGACGACCGCGTGCTGGTCATAGCCTCCGAGAAAGACATCCCTATGATCACTGCTCTGCTGGGCATGCAGGAAGACACCGATTGGAACAATAAGGAGATAGACTGGAACAGCATCGACAGCCAGCTGGTGTCACAGCGCATAGTCGTCACGAAGCCCGGACTGAACGGCAGGAGCCTTGCTTCGCTCCACTTCCGCAACGAGTATGGCGTCAATGTCAGCCGCGTCTATCGCAGTGGAATGCCATTGTTGGCTACGGCTCATCTCACACTGCAGCTTGGCGACAGGCTGTGTGTCGTAGGCGACCGTGAGGCAGTAAGGCGTGTCGAGAAGGTTGTTGGCAATGCAGTGCGCGATCTTGAGGAGCCAAACCTTGTGGCGGTGTTCATCGGCATGTTCATTGGACTGGTGCTCGGCTCTGTGCCTGTGTTCATTCCAGGCATGTCGTCACCGCTGAAGTTAGGACTGGCAGGAGGTCCCATCATAGTGGGCATACTCATCAGTGCCTTCGGCCCGCGCATACACATGGTGACCTACACCACGCGCAGTGCCAACCTGATGCTTCGGGCCATAGGGCTGTCAACGTATCTGGCATGTCTGGGGCTCGACTCGGGTGCACACTTCTTCGAGACCGTGGTACGTCCCGAAGGACTGGTGTGGATAGCTGCAGGATTCCTGCTGACCGTCATACCCGTCATCATCGTGGGCTTCATAGCCTATAGGATGATGAAGATAGATTTCGGCACAGTGTGCGGAATGTTGTGCGGCAGCATGGCAAACCCGATGGCGTTGAACTATGCCAACGACACCATCCCAGGCGACCGCTCGTCAGTGGCATATACCACGGTCTATCCGCTGAGCGTATTCCTGCGGGTTGTCGTGGCGCAGCTCCTGATACTCTTGTTCTTTGCCTGACTGCAGGCAGCTTTTTTTTGACAACGGACAACAATAATAAGAAAGGATTCACCTATATGGAAACGACAACAGAACAGAATTGCCTGGACGACATACGCTA
>CAVHJI010000055.1:4030-12656 GCA_963636255.1 Bacteroidaceae bacterium
TCATAAATCTTGAGGCGATACTCAATCTGCCCAAAGGCACAGAGCACTTCCTTTCTGATGTGCACGGCGAGTACGAGGCTTTCCAGCATGTGCTGAAGAATGCTTCAGGCACCATCAAGCGCAAGGTTGGCGAGATCTTCGAACACTCACTGCGCACCAGCGAGCAGAAAGAACTCTGCACACTGATATACTATCCCGAGGAGAAGCTGCAGCTCGTCAAGGCTCACGAGAGCGACATCGACGACTGGTATCAGATAACCCTCAACCAGCTGGTGCGTGTCTGCCAGAACGTTTCGTCCAAGTACACACGCTCCAAGGTGCGCAAGGCTTTGCCCAAGGATTTCTCCTACATCATCCAGGAGCTGCTACATGAGTCCGGTGCCGACCCCAACAAGCAGGCATACATCAGCGTTGTAGTCAGCACCATCATATCTACCGGTCGTGCCGACGACTTCATCATCGCCATGTGCAACCTCATACAGCGGCTCACCATCGACTCTCTCCACATCGTGGGCGACATCTACGACCGCGGCTCTGGAGCACACATCATCATGGACACGCTGTGCGACTACCATAACTTCGACATTCAGTGGGGCAACCACGACATACTCTGGATGGGAGCTGCTGCCGGCAACGAAGCCTGCATAGCCAATGTCATACGTGTGGCAATGCGCTATGCCAACATCGGCACACTCGAAGACGGCTACGGCATCAATCTGTTGCCCCTTGCCACCTTTGCCATGGATGTCTATGCCGACGACCCATGCACCGTCTTCAAACCAAAGATGAGCGATGGCGGTGACCTCTTCGACGACAAGACCATGAGCCTTATAACCAAGATGCACAAGGCCATCACCATCATACAGTTCAAGCTCGAAGCCGCCATCATACGCCGTCACCCCGAATACCGCATGGACGACCGCATGCTGCTCCACCTCATAGACTACTCCAAGGGCACCATCTGTCTCGATGGCAAGGACTATCCGTTGGTCGATACCAACTTCCCAACCGTCGACCCTGCCGACCCTTATGCTCTGACACAGGAGGAGAAGGATCTGATGGATAAGATACAGGCTTCGTTCCGCAACAGCGACAAGCTGCGCAAGCACATGCACTGCCTGTTCTCAAACGGCAGCATGTATCTCGTGACAAACAGCAATCTGCTCTATCATGCCTCCATACCACTCAATGCCGACGGCACGTTCCGTCATGTGCGCATTGGCGAGAAGGAGTACTGGGGCAAGCGTCTGCTGCGCAAGGCGGACCGTCTGTTGCGTGCCGCCTACTACGAAGATGGCCGCAATCCCGACAAGTGCAAGGCTCTCGACTATGCCTGGTATCTGTGGTGCGGACCGGACTCGCCGTCGTTCGACAAGAGCAAGATGGCTACCTTCGAACGCTACTTCATTGCCGACAAGGCGACACACAAGGAAGTCAAAGGCTACTACTACGACCTGCGAAACGATGTCGCCGTATGCGACAGCATACTGCGTGAGTTCGGTGTAGAGCCTGACCAGCATTCGCACATCATCAACGGCCACGTGCCTGTCAAGACCATCAAGGGCGAGAAGCCTGTCAAGGCCGATGGCAGACTCATCGTCATCGACGGTGGCTTCTCCAAAGCCTACCAGCCGGAGACAGGCATCGCCGGATACACCCTTGTCTATCATTCGCATGGTCTGCAGCTCGTGCAGCACCAGCCATTCGAAAGCCGTGAGAAGGCCATCAAGGAGGGACAGGACATCAAGTCAACAACCTTCCTGGTAGAGTTCGCACAGCAGCGCATGATGGTGAAGGATACCGACAAGGGGCGTGAGCTTACCGTGCAGATAAACGACCTCAAGAAGCTCCTCACGGCATACCGGTCAGGTATCATCCAGGAGCGGGGCTGACAGACGGCATGTAGTGCCATGTCGTTACTATGGCAAACCATATCCTTCGCTCAGCATCCAAATCTACTCCTGCCAGACAATGAGGTTGCGGTCGAGCGGAATGGAATACTTCAATCCACGCTCACCTGTGACGATGTAGTTGTATGCCAGATGCTCGTCAAACTTCTCCACGAAGGCTTTTCTGATGCGCGCAAGGTTTTCGTTGAGCGCATTGCCCAGAGGATCGGTCACCTTGGTGACGGTGAGGCGTATGCGGGCCTCGTCGGTACCCGGGCGTAGCTGGCGGTAGATGTTCAGCAGCTCGGCATGATAGTCTTGCATGTGCTTGTAGACAATGCCTTCAGGATAACGGAGAAAGAGAAAATAGACGGCCTTGGGCAATGCACCCATCTCTATTTCCAAGTCGTTGTTGTTCACATCCTTGTAGTCTGGCAGAATGATGCGGTAGTCTGGCGTGATTACCATTTGCGACAGAGGCTCTTGCTTGTCGATGTACTCGTGTATCGCCATCAACGAGACACCCTCGAGCCTGAGCCGTTGCACGGTGCGGCTGAGGTCGGCCAATATCTGAGCCGTATCCGTGAGTTGCCGTTCCTCATTCTTACAATCACAAGTACTAGCCTTTGCATCACAACAAGCAGCTGGCGCCTCAATATCAATAGAGTCACACATAAGTGAGTTAAACAAGTGCCTCCAACCTGCTCTGGAGCGGCAATGGCGACTGTGCTGCCATATGGCAGACAGCACCAATCGCTCAAGACTCTCTATAGGAGCATTCCCGCCGGTGTCGATGTCAGAGAACAGGACATACAGGAAGCTTGTCTCACTCCCGTCATGTCCCTCGTCGCTCGCCCCGAACAGAAACGAGGGATGTAGATTTCGTCGTTCTTCGTCATCGGCGACAAACTGTGCCAGCTCACTGCTTCTCACCTCGCGTGAGAGCGACTTCGGCGACAGGTAGGGAGCATAATACATCACCTTCGCATAGATGTCGTACTCCCGCATCAGATATGGCAGGTAATAGAACTCCATGCCGTTGCGGCCGAACATCTTCTTCAGCGCATCATAATTGCTGCGGATGAAATCATTCGCTTCTGAGTCGTAACCGTTCTCTATATAGAACACCTGGTCGCGACTCGGGCGGAACGGTAGTTCCTTGAATAGTAGATTCTCTTTTGCTGCCATATGCTTGTTGGTCTAATGTATTCTTTGTGTCAACTGTCTTCTCGTTGAGTTTTATTGTGCGCCGTCAGGAGTTCCCCGATGCCGGTGCTGTGGATATATCTCTTCCCGATCGGAATCCTACAGAGTTCAATCGCCGAAGTAAGAGAGGTCTTCCGTCATCGGTGCCGACTCATCCATACAGAAGCTACATATCTTACTGTAGAACGCGCTGCGGCACGCTCTTTCCTTCTGGAACATTTTCTCGGTGTCTTCGGCGTTGGCAGAGAAGCGGAGAGAATTCCTTACTCCGAGATCAGATGCCACGCGCTCCACATCCTGGTCGGCTCCGATGTAGGTGAAGGTCCATCCCATGCCGCGCAGTTCGGTGACAAGCGACTTTATCTGTCTGCCACCCCATGTGCGCGACGCATTCTCGTAACCGTCGGTGATGATGGTGACAAGCACGCGGTCGTTGTGCGTCGTCTGCTGCTGCAACTCGCTGATGCAGGTACCCATCGCATCGTAGAGCGCAGTACATCCCAGCAAGGGATAGTCGGCAGGCGTTATGTCGTGGGCTTCACTGACAGGCACAGCCGAATAGATTCTGTTGAGGAAGTCATCACCGGCGCTGAACGAAGCCAGCGACACATATTGGTGCAACTCCGGATGCACTTCCTGAGCCCTGCGTATGGTGGACAAGGTCTCGTTGACTCCCGACAGTGCCTGATCGTAAATACGTTCCATTGATCCCGATGCATCAAGAATGATGAGGTTGTAAATCTTCTTATTCTCCATGACTATAAAAACTTTAAAGGTTTGACATCTTGTCTTTTCGACGTTACGAAAGTACGCTGCCTCCAGCGTCTCGACAAGGAAAAGCGTTTTGCAAGACTTGCAAACCGGCAATGTCCCTCCCTCAATAAAGTTTCTGCAGCCGAAGTTACGAAAAATCATCCGTTATGATGACAATCGCCTTTTAATGCAGAAATGATTTATCCGCGGAACTTAACGGAACCTAAACGGAGAAGGATGCACGATGGCGTTCTGTCGCCATCATGCATAGCCCCGACCTTTAGTCCGGGGCGTAACACGTAACACATTCAACGTAACATTTGAGCAGAGTCGTTCCGTCTGAGTTCCGCCTGAGTTCCGCGGACAATAAAGAAATCAGCGGACAAGGAAATCCGTCTGAGCTCCGCGGGTTACAGCCCTTCGCCAGCGTCTTTGCGCTAATATTCCGGGTAGATCTTTATTTCGCTGCTTCCGTTGCCCTTCTTGATGACGCGTATCTGGGTAGTGATGCGTTCGGACATGGTGTCGGTGTGACTGATGACGCCCACCTTCTTGCCTTGCGACGACTGTAGCATCGCCAGTGAGTCGATGACAGTGGCAAGTGTGTCGGGGTCGAGCGTGCCGAAGCCCTCGTCGATAAACAGATTCCCGAACGAGATGTTGCGCGACGACAACGACGACAGTCCCAGTGCCAGTCCAAGGCTGACGATGAACGTCTCGCCACCCGAGAGCGAGGTGGTCTCACGCACGTCGTCGGCACGGTCGTGGTCTATGACGCGTATGCCGAGAGAGTTCTTCACCTGCTGCAGCTCGTAGCGCGAATTGAATTTCCTTATCTCGTCGTTGGCATGCTCGATGAGGAAGCGCAGTGTGTAGCACTGAGCTATCTTGCGTAGCTGGCTGCCATCGCCGCCGATGGCTCTGACTATCTCTTCCCATTCCTGCTTCAAGGCTTCTGCCGCCTTCAGCTGTCCGAACATGCTGCCCATCTGCCGTTTGGCGTCGTCGTGCTTTTGCAGACGCACCTTGGCACTTACGAGCTCTTCGTTCGACAGACCTTCCAGTTCCTGCTTCCGTTGTGCCAGAGCCTCCTTGTCTGCCTGCGGCCTGCCGGGCAGATGTTCGTGCTCATCGCGTGCTTTCACTTCGTTCTGCAGAGTGGTCCGGGCCGATACGACGGCAAAGTTGCATGCCTCCAGCCTGGAACGCATGCCCTCCCAATCTTCAGCAGAGCATTGCAGACGGGCGATGTCGTCTGTCGAGAGCTCTTGCTCGTGCTGCGGCTCCTTATTATATATAGCGAGCCAGTCGGCGAGAGCCGACGTCTTCTGCCCCTTGAGAGTCTCCGCGTTCTGCCTTGCCTGCTTGGTGGTCTCCATCTTTCCCCCGATGCCCTGCAGGTCGCCTCGCATCCTGTGAATCTCTTCGCTCTTGGCCTTTGACTTCGTGTCGGCATCCTTCTGCCTTGCCTCCAGCTTTGCCTCAAGCATGTCGGGGTCGGCATCGCCAATCTCGGCTTTAAGCGCAGCCTGCTTCGCCGTCATCTCCTTGCCGACAGTCTCAAGCTCTCTCGCGGCAGACTGTTGGGCGGCGGCTTTCTCTTGCTCTTGCTGCAAGAGGTTCTCCGTCTTGGCGTTCTCGGAGGCAAGACGGGTGTTGGCATCGTTCCTGTTCTTCTCCGCCTTCTCTCTCTCGAGTGCAGACTTCCGGCTGTAGTCGGCGAGCTCCTTCTCCGCCTTCTCCTTCTCCGCCCGTCTCTTGTCCACAGTCCTGACGAGGGCATTATAGTCTGCCAATGCCTTCGTGGCTCTGTCCTTCCCGGCGTTTATGCTTGTCTGTAGTGCACGCAGGCTATCGGCATCTTCCAGCCAGTCGGGGTAGCTGTCGTGCAGCACCGCCCATTCCTTGTCGAGCCGGTCTATCTCACTGCCCATGGCAGTCAGCGTGGGTCTCAGCATGTTCAGAGTCCCCACGTTTCTGCTCCTTTCTTGCACCAGTCTGGCGTGCTCGTCGGTCTTATTGTCAAGGGAGCTTTGCTTCTCGTCGATCAGAGCCTTCATCCTGTTGACCACAGGCAGCACCTTTTCTGTCGAACGATAGGGATGCACCGTGGCGCCGCAAAGAGGGCAGGGGTCTCCGTCCTTGAGCCGTGTGCGGTGCTCATGCCAGTTCTCGCTCGTCATCAGTGTGTGCGATGCTCTGATGGTGTCCAGCTCCGTCTTCAGCGCTTCCAGGCCGAACGTCTGTAGCTGTCGGTCTATCTCCTCATTGCGCGTCTTCAGCTGTTCCATCGTCTCTTCCGACGCCTTCCTGTTACCGCGTTTCTCCTTGAGGCTGCCTTGTATGCGTATGGCATTCGTCAGGTCGTTCGACTTCCTCTCTGCTGCAGTCTTCGCGTCCTGCAATGAGGCGATGTCCCTGCCCGCCAACTTCCTGCTCTCGCCATCATAGCTGCTTGTCGCTGCAGTCACCTTCTCCTGCAGGCGCTTGGTGTCGTCGTCAATCCCCGATGCCAGTTTCTCCAGCTTCTGCGTGGCATCGTCCAGTAGCCTTTGTGCCTCCGCCTTCGTGTCGGCATTCGTCCTGACCGCCTCCTGTGCCTGCCTCAGAGCCTTGTCGGCATCAGCCTTCGCTGCCGACTTCTCACGTGCCGTCTTCGCGATGCTCTGCAGCTGTGCCTTAATCTCGCGTGCCTTGTTGATGTGTGGCTTCTGCCTCTCCGCCTCGGCCATGGCTGCTGCGGCTTCTTTCTGCAGTGTGTCGAGGTTCAGCTGTTCCCTCTTTATGGCTTGCTCCTGTGCCGCAGCGCGTGCTTCCAGCTTCTTCAGCTCAGCCTCACGGTCTGCCATGTTGGCTTCGCAGGTCTTGATGTCCTTAAGCAGACCGACAGCCTCGAGCGTGGAGTCGTGCAGCGTGAGCCTGTCTGCCTCCGGCTTCATGTCGGCAAGACGTTGCCGTGCGGCATCAAAAGCCCGTTGGTAGTTGCCGATGTTTGCCGTCAGCTTCTCCTCATTGGCATACCATGCCAGACCTTCGCCCACCTTTGCCAGTTCCGCCTTAGCCTTCTTCTCCACCTCCTCCAGCTGTCGGATTCTCTCCTTCAGCCTGTCGAGTTCGTCATCGTCGTGAACGATGTCTTTGTCGTAGGCCGACCAGTTGGCTGCTATCTGCTTGTAGTCGTCTGTCGCCGCATCTTTCCGCTGCTTAATCCTGTCGGCAATGCCCTGATAGAGTTCCTCGCATCCCACGAGCTTCTCCAGCAGTCTGTATCGCTCGTCCTCCTTTGCCGTGAGGAAGCTGGCAAACGATCCTTGTGCAATGAGCACGGTGCGCAGGAATTGCTCATAGTCCAGACCGATGATCTGCGGCAGCTCCTCCCAGTCGGCTTCGCTCTCGCTGATGTCTCCATCGCTCGTGTGCAACACGTAGAGGCAGGTCAGTGGGGCATCATAGGTCTTCGACTTGAACCTCACGTGCCATTCAGCCCTGTACACGTTGCCGTTGTTGGCAACGAACGTCAGCTTGCTGTATCCCGCCTTCTTGCCTCGGGTCAGTATGTTGCGTGCGTCGGTAGGTGCCAGACGGCTCCTCTCGCCTTCCTGCTCTGCACCGTAAATCTCTATGTTCTGGTTGCGGTCGCCCTTCTTCCTGGGGTAGCGAGGCGCACGGTTGTAGAGTGCCAGACAGATGGCATCGAGCAGCGTGGACTTGCCGCTACCCGTCGGACCCACTATGCTGAAGATGTTGCTGTTGCCCAGAGCACCTTGTTCGAAGTCAATCGTTTCGCCGTCCGTCTTGTCGAGCGATGCGAGGTTCAGTATCTCGAGTCTTATCAGTTTCATGCGCTGCCCCCCTTATTCGTTTTCGGTCTTTATTGCTTCCAGCATCTCCCTGAGCATCTGCTCCTGGTGCTCGCCCATCTCCCTGTTGTGCTCAATGAGGAACGACTCCTTGAGGGTATCCAGCGGGTTGCGGTTCAGTATGTCGTCAATGCTGTGTATCTTCCTGTCTCCGGCAATGGTGGCGACGTCCATTGCAGGCATCACCTTCTGAATCCTGCACAGCACGGCATTCTTCCCGCCCACCAGCTCGTCCAGCTTCTTCATCTCGTCATTGTTCACCTTGTCCACTCTCACCCTGACGAGCAGGTAGACAAAGCTGTCGTCCAGCTTGCCGTCCTTGCGGTCGTCCAGGCTCTTCTTTATGAGCCTCTTCACCTCGCCGGGAGTCGCCCCTTCGCCATTCTCCGGCAGCACGCACAGCCTGTGCTGTGGCGTATACTCCAGAAACTCTGTGCTTATGCCCTCGCCGATGTCTATGAGGTCTATGCCGTGGCGGTAGTCAGTCTCGGCAAACGACATGGGCAGCACACTGCCAGTATATCGTGCCCAGTCCGTATTCCAGATGTGCTGGCGCTTGTGTATGTGGCCGCAGGTCATGTAGTCGGGATGCCCGGTCCATCCCTCCATGTTCACCTCCTCCTGTCCTCCAATGATGATCTTCTCGCTGGCGTCATTCTTCGCAATGTCGGCACCCTTGGCATACATGTGTGCCATCATCACAAGTCTTGCACCCGAATATTTCTCCCTAGCCCTTGCCGTCAGGGTCCTGAGGAAGTCGTTCACACCGCGTGAATAGTCGGTGCCCTGCAGCACGTCGCTGCGCAGATACGGCACAGCCAATACCACCACCTCTGTGTCCCCATGTCCCCGCAGGGGAATCATCAGGTCGTCGAAGTCAAACACCCATCTGCCACCGTCCTCGCTCTTGCTCCACAC
>CAVHJI010000056.1:0-12516 GCA_963636255.1 Bacteroidaceae bacterium
CGACCTCGTGCGCACCATCATCGTCGACTCCACCGTCACCTGCCGCATGAAGCGCAGCGACGTCATCAACAACGCCAACATCCGTCCAGGAGATGTCATCGTGGGACTCTCATCGAGCGGACAGGCGACATACGAGAAGCAGTACAATGGCGGCATGGGCAGCAACGGACTGACATCGGCACGCCACGATGTGTTCGCCAAGTATCTGGCATTGAAGTATCCTGAGAGCTTCGACCACAACGTACCCGACGAATTGGTCTACAGCGGCAGCTATCGTCTTGACGATGCTGTGGACGGTGCACCCGTCAATGCCGGACAGCTGGTTCTCTCCCCCACCCGCACTTATGCTCCTGTGGTCAAGAAACTGCTCGACCTGATGCGCCAGCAGATTCACGGCATGGTGCACTGCACAGGCGGAGCGCAGACCAAGGTGCTGCACTTCGTGGGCGACAACTGCCGCGTGGTCAAGGACAACATGTTCCCAGTTCCACCGCTGTTCCGCATCATTCAGGAACAGAGCCAGACCGACTGGCAGGAGATGTACAAGGTGTTCAACATGGGACACCGTCTGGAGGTCTACGTCAGTCCCGAGGATGCCGACAAGGTCATCGAGACCAGCAAGAGCTTCAATATCGATGCACAGGTGGTGGGACACATCGAGGAAGGACCACGTTCACTGACCATAAAGAGCGAGTTCGGCGAGTTCAGATACTAAGAGACAATGGCAGCAGAGAAGAACACCCTATTGGAGAAGTTGGACATGTTGGCACCACGGTTTGACGAGGTGTCGACGCTAATCACCGACCCTGCCGTCATTGCCGATCAGGCACGCTACGTCAAGCTGACCAAGGAATACAAGGACTTGAGCCGACTGATGGATGCACGCAAGCAGTACCAAAGCATTCTGGCGGGCATTGACGAAGCGAAAGAAATCATAGCAACCGAGAGCGATGCCGAGATGAAGGAGATGGCACGCGAGGAATTGGCAGCAGACCAGAACCGTCTGCCGCAGATTGAGGAAGAGATAAAGCTCATGCTGATTCCTGCCGACCCGATGGACAGCCGCAATGCCATACTGGAGATTCGCGGCGGCACGGGCGGAGATGAGGCGGCTCTGTTTGCCGGCGACCTGTTCCGCATGTACAGCAAGTATTGCGAGACCAAAGGCTGGAAGCTCGAAGTCTCCAGCGCCAGCGAGGGAGCTGTGGGCGGCTTCAAGGAGATTATCTGCTCCGTGAACGGCGACGGCGTATATGGCACGTTGAAATACGAGTCAGGCGTGCACCGCGTGCAACGTGTCCCGGTCACAGAGACACAGGGACGTGTACACACGTCAGCAGCATCGGTAGCCGTGCTGCCTGAGGCAGAACCGTTTGAGGTCAACATCAACGAGGGCGAGATCAGATGGGACACGTTCCGTAGCGGAGGTGCCGGCGGACAGAATGTCAACAAGGTGGAGTCGGGTGTGCGTCTGCGCTATAACTGGAAGAACCCCAACACCGGACAGGTGGAAGAGATACTCATCGAGTCGACCGAGACACGCGACCAGCCAAAGAATAAAGAGCGTGCACTGGCACGTCTGCGGTCGTTCATATACGACAAAGAGCACCAGAAGTATGTCGACGACATCGCACAACGTCGCAAGACGCTGGTATCGACCGGCGACCGCTCGGCGAAGATACGCACCTACAACTATCCGCAAGGACGCGTCACCGACCATCGCATCAACTACACCATGTACAACCTGTCCGCGTTTGTCGACGGCGACATACAGGACTGCATAGACCACCTGATAGTGGCAGAGAATGCCGAAAGGCTGAAGGAGAGCGAACTGTAAAGAGCAGTTCCGTTCCTTGCATTGAAAAAAAATATATACCAAGAAATATGACAAGAGAAGAATTATACTCCAACATCCTGCGCAAGGGCTCGTTTCTCTGCGTAGGTCTGGACACAGACATCAAGAAGATTCCGCAGCACCTGCTCGCAGAAGAAGACCCTATTTTCGCATTCAACAAGGCGATAATCGATGCAACAGCAGACCTCTGCATAGCCTACAAGCCCAACCTTGCGTTCTACGAGTGCATGGGACTGAAAGGATGGACAGCCTTCGAGAAGACCGTGCGTTACATAAAGCAGAACTATCCCGACCAGTTCATCATTGCTGACGCTAAGCGCGGAGACATTGGCAACACATCGACGATGTACGCCCGCAGTTTCTTCGAGGAGCTGGACATCGATGCTGTCACCGTAGCTCCATATATGGGTGAAGACAGTGTCACGCCCTTTCTTCAGTACGAAGGCAAGTGGGTGATTCTGCTGGCGCTGACCAGCAACAAGGGTTCGCACGACTTCCAGCTGACGGAAGACAAGGACGGCGAACGACTGTTCGAGAAAGTGCTGCGCACATCACAGCAGTGGGCAGGCAACGACAAGATGATGTATGTAGTCGGTGCGACACAAGGACATGCCTTCGAGGACATACGACGCATCGTGCCCGACCACTTCCTCCTGGTTCCTGGCGTGGGCGCACAGGGCGGCTCACTTGAAGAAGTATGCAAGTACGGCTACAACAAGGAGTGCGGACTTATCGTCAACTCAAGCCGTGGCATCATCTATGCCGGCAACGACAACGATTACGCCAATGCAGCACGATTTGCAGCTCAGAAGTTGCAACAGCAGATGGCCGCAATCATTAAAAACGCCTAAGCCAAAGAGCAGAAAGACACTTTTCTTGGCTCCGCATAGGGGTAATATAAAAAAAAGCCCTTATTTTGCGGTCTTAACTGGAGGGTTCTAACAATTGGCTTTGCCAGACAGTGCAGCCCGACAGTCGTTTATTGGTTTATTACGGTGGGTATCTTTAGAATCCACCAATTGTCAGATTGAATTATGGAATTCTCAGCTAAGCAGATTGCAGCATTCATCCACGGCGAGATTGTAGGCGATGAGAATGCTACAGTCCATACATTTGCGAAGATAGAAGAAGGCGTTCCCGGGGCAATATCATTTTTGTCCAATCCCAAGTATGCCCACTACATCTATGAGACCAAGGCGAGCATAGTCTTGGTGAACAAAGACTTTGTGCCCGAACAGCCAATCAGCGCAACGCTCATCAAAGTCGACAATGCTTACGAGAGTCTGGCTCTCCTGCTCCAGCTATATGAGCAGAGCAAGCCACACCGCAAAGGCATATCCCCACAAGCAGCAGTGGCAGAAAGTGCAAAGATTGGGAAGGACGTCTACATAGGTGCATTTGCCGTCATCGACGAAGGTGCGACCATAGGCGACGGCACACAGATCTATCCTCATACCTACATCGGTGAAAACGCCAGCGTAGGCTCTGCATGCACCATCTATTCGGGCGTTAACGTCTATCACGACTGCCGCATCGGCAACAATGTGGTGTTGCATTCCGGTTCGGTCATTGGTGCCGACGGCTTTGGCTTCGCCCCTACCCCACAAGGCTATGACAAGATTCCGCAGATAGGCATCGTCATCATCGAAGACGATGTTGAGATTGGTGCCAACACCTGCGTCGACCGTGCCACTATGGGCGCCACCATCATACACCGTGGCGTGAAGCTCGACAACCTCATACAGATTGCCCATAACAACGAAATAGGCAGCCACACGGTGATGGCAGCACAAGTGGGATTGGCTGGCTCGACAAAGGTGGGCGAATGGAACATGTTCGGCGGACAGGTCGGCATTTCCGGACACATCGCCATTGGCAATCATGTGGCCATAGGTCCGCAGTCGGGTGTCATCAAGTCAGTGCCCGACAACAGTCGCCTCATCGGCTCGCCGCCAATGGAAGAGAAGCCTTTCTTCCGCATGCAGGCGGTGATGCGCCGCATGCCCGATATGTACCGTGAGCTTGGCGAGCTGAAAAGAGAAGTAGAAGAACTGAAGAAACAGTTGAACAAGTAAGACACACAGACAAACCGACAATAATGCTGAAACAAACGACACTGAAGGACAGCTTCTCGCTGAATGGCAAGGGTCTGCACACAGGCCTCAACCTGACAGTGACATTCAACCCTGCACCCGACAATCACGGATATAAAATCCAACGCACCGACCTTGAAGGACAGCCCATCATCGACGCACATGCCGACAACGTGACTGAGACCACCCGAGGCACGGTGGTTAGCAACAAGGACGGAGTCAAGGTCAGCACCATAGAGCATGCCATGGCGGCACTCTTTGCTTCCGGCATAGACAACTGCCTCATACAGGTGAGCGGACCTGAGTTTCCGATTCTCGACGGCAGTGCACGCTACTTCACGGAAGGCATCGACAAGACAGGCATCGTGGAGCAGAATGCAGACAAGGATGTCTACACCATCAAGTCGAAGATTGAGTTTCGCGACGAGAAGTCAGGCACATCCATCATCGCGTTGCCCGACGATGAGTTCGGCCTCAACGTCATGATTGCCTACAATTCCCAGATACTCTATAACCAGTATGCCACGCTTGAAGACACGACACGCTTCAAGGATGACATTGCAGCCGCACGCACCTTCGTGTTTGTGCGCGATATAGAGCCGTTGCTGCAGTTGGGACTTATCCGTGGCGGCGACCTCAACAATGCCATCGTCATCTACGAGAAGCAGATGACGCAGGACAACTACGACAAGCTTGCCGACATCATGGGAGTGCCCCACATGGATGCTTCGAAGCTGGGATACATCATGCACAAGCCTCTGATGTGGCCCAACGAGTGTGCACGCCACAAGCTGCTCGACCTCGTCGGCGACCTGGCACTGATTGGCAAGCCCATCAAGGGACGCATCATTGCCACCTGCCCTGGACACACCGTGAACAACAAGTTCGCACGCGAGGTGCGCCGACAGATGCTACAACAGGCATAAAGACACATTGAAGAACAAGAATTTTAATTCACACACATTAAATACTATGAGCGAGATCAGTCCATTAGCATACATTCATCCGGAAGCGAAAATCGGCGAGGGTTGCAAGATAGGTCCTTTCTGCTTCATCGACAAGAATGTAGAGATTGGCGACAACAACACACTGATGAACAACGTGTCGATACACTACGGAGCACGCATCGGCAACGGCAACACAATCTTCCCGGGTGCCAGCATCAGCACCATACCGCAAGACCTCAAGTTCCGCGGTGAGGACACACTTGCCATCATCGGCGACAACAACAGCATACGCGAGAACGTCACCATCAGCCGTGGCACCGCATCGAAGGGCAAGACCGTCGTTGGCAGCAACAACCTCTTCATGGAGAATATGCATGTGGCTCACGACTGCGTCATAGGCAGCGGCACCATCATCGGCAACTCCACGAAGTTTGGCGGTGAGGTTGTGGTCGACGACAACGCCATCATCAGTGCCGTGGTTCTCGTACACCAGTTCTGCCACATAGGCGGTTATGTCATGGTGCAGGGAGGCTGCCGCTTCAGCAAGGACGTCCCGCCGTTCATCATTGCCGGACGTGAGCCGACAGTCTATTCGGGCATCAACATCGTTGGTCTGCGCCGACGCAACTACTCCAACGAGCTCATCGAGAACATCCACAATGCCTACCGCATAATCTATCAGAGCGGCCTCAACACCACAGAAGCGCTGAAGAAGGTGGAGGAGAGCATTGAGATGACCAAAGAAATACAGTATATTGTGGACTTCATTAAGAGCTCCGCACGCGGCATCATCCCGGGCGGACGTTAAAGATATAAGGAGACAACAGCCATGATTTACAGGTTCACCATCATATCCGACGAGGTCGATGACTTCCTCCGCGAGATACAGATAAGTCCGGAAGCTACATTCCTGGACTTCCACAAAGCCATACTCAAGTCTGTGGGCTATGAGGACAACCAACTCACGTCCTTCTTCGTCTGCGATGACGACTGGGGCAAGGAAGAGGAGATAACACTCGAGAAGATGGACAGCAATTCAGACATCGACAACTACGTCATGTCCGACACCAAGATCGACGAGCTGGTGGAAGACGAGAAGCAGAAGCTCATCTACGTCTTCGACTACATGACCGACCGTTGCTTCTTCGTACAGCTGTCGGAGATCATCACCGGCAAGGACATTGAGACACCGCGCTGCACCAAGAAGGAAGGTGTGCCGCCGCGCCAGACCATAGACTTCGAGGAGGTCGAGAAGAAGCAGAAGCAGAAAGAGCTGGACCTCGGCGAAGACTTCTACGGAGACCAAGGCTACAACGACGACGACATCGACCGCGACAGCTTTGAAGGCTTCGACAACGGAGCCGATACCTCCTACGACAACAGCGACATCTATTGATGTGCCGGCAGGCGACTCCTCACTCCGTGAAGCGAAACACGCTGATAGCACTCATCGGACCCACGGGCGTGGGAAAGACCGACCTAAGTCTCGAATTGGCTCAACACTGCCATTGCGGCATTGTATCAGCCGATTCGAGACAGATTTTTTCGGGCATCAGCATAGGCACAGCGGCACCCACACCCGAACAGCTGCAGCAGGTCAAGCACTACTTCGTCCACACGCTACCGCTCGACGGCTACTACAGTGCAGCACGCTATGCCGATGAGGCTCTCTCGCTGCTCGACACCACCCTGTTTCCACAGAATCCCGTGGCACTGCTATCCGGCGGTTCCATGATGTATGTCGATGCCGTGTGCAACGGTATTGACGACATACCGACCATCACCACCGACACACGCCAGATGCTGCAGCAACGCTATGCAGAAGTCGGCATCGACACACTGCGTGACGAGTTGCGCCTGCTCGATCCTACCTATTATGCCAAGGCAGACCTCAAGAACCCCAAGCGCATAATCCACGCTTTAGAGGTGTGTTACCAAACGGGACAACCTTTCTCTTCGTTCCACACTACCGCCAAAGTCGAGCGACCATTCAACATCATCAAGATTGGCCTTAACCGCGAACGTGCTGAACTGTTCCAGCGCATAAACACTCGCGTGGACCTCATGATGCAGCAGGGACTGCTCGACGAAGCACGCCGCGTCTACCCCATGCGCCATCTCAACTCGCTCAACACCGTCGGCTACAAGGAACTGTTTGCCTACTTCGACGGACTGTGCACCCTCGACGGAGCTGTAGAGAAGATAAAGAAGAACACACGCGTCTATGCCAAGAAGCAGCTAACGTGGTTCAAGCGCGATGCCGACATCCACTGGTTCCATCCCGATGAGCGCAGGCTGGTCATCGACTACATCGATGCCTATCTGTCTGCCGTGCCGAATACCTGATTGTAGGTATTGCACGTTTCGTCGCAAAATGTCTATCTTTGCCACGTAGCGACACTTAAGTCGAAAGCAATCAAGACCGTGACACAAGAAAGGAAGGAAATACCATGCAGCACAAGTACAGAGAAACCGACAAACTGAGCGACCTGATTATAGACAACTACTCCATACTTATGGTGATGAGCCGCTTCGGCATATCCCTGGGCTTCGGCGACAAGAGCGTCCGTGAGGTGTGTCTGAGCCAAGGAGTGGACTACCACACCTTCCTGGCAGTTGCCAACTTCATCAACGAGGGACAACAGGTCTATGATGCCGACGACGACAGTCAGGTGTCGCTCAGTGCGCTCATCGACTATCTCAAGAACGCCCACTCCTATTTCCTCGACTTCTCACTGCCAACACTTCGCCGTAGGCTCATCGAAGCACTAGACTTCTCCGACAAGGACAACGTAGGACTGCTCATACTGCGATTCTTCGACGAGTATGCGCACGAGATACGCCGACACATGGACTATGAGAACAAGGCAATCTTCACATACGTCGAACAGCTGCTGTCCGGACACACATCCGACAAGTATAACATGGCCTCCTTCAGCAGCAAGCACAACCGCATCGATACGAAGCTGAAGGAGCTGAAGAACATCATCATAAAGTACTATCCCGAGCAGGGCAACAACAACCTTATGAACTCAGTCCTGTTCGACATCTTCAACTGCGAGCAGGACGTGCTTACCCACTGCCAGGTCGAAGACTGCATGTTCGTGCCAATCGTGGCACGACTGGAAAGGAAGCTCAGGGATGAACAGCAATAACGTAATAAAAGTCATCATCGCCTCTTCGTCGGCAATAGTACGCAGCGGACTGGCATCCGTGCTCAAGAGCATGCCCGACGTCAGGATCAACGCCATCGAGGTCAGCTCAGCCGAATCCTTGCGTAGCTATGTCCGCACGCAGATGCCCGACTTCATTGTCGTCGACCCGTTTATGGGTGGTTGGTTCGACCTCTCCACCTTCAAGCAGGAAGCCGGCAAAAACGCCACTACCAAGTATGTTGCACTGCTGTGCAGCGTGGCTGACCCCGCACAACTACGTAGCTACGACGAGACAATCTCCATCTACGACACCTACGATGCCATCTCGCAGAAGCTCGAACGACTGCTGAACTGCGACGACGATGAGACCGACAAGGACGAGAAGGAGATGCTGAGCCAACGTGAGAAGGAGATCATCACGTTTGTTGTCAAGGGACTTACCAACAAGGAGATAGCCGACAAGCTCAACCTGTCCATACACACCATCATCACCCACCGACGCAACATCGCACGCAAGCTGCAGATACATACGCCCTCGGGCCTGACCATCTATGCCATAGTCAACAAGCTCGTCGAGCTGAAAGACATCGAAGGCAAAATCTGAAGACATATATATACCTGTACGACAAGAGGGCAATCTATGGCTGGTGCGCCGCGCACTCCGAGGGTGTACGCCCATAGGCTGAAGATCTCACGGGTAATGAAAAAGACAACGTTATCACTGGGTGATGATAGCGTTGTCTCATAAGAAAAGCCTGCGCTGCCTATGGCTGTGCTGCTATGTTGTCAGAACTCCAACCAGGCGAGGTGCGGATTGTGGTCGCTCAGGTGACCGGTCTTTGTCTCGGGGTTCTGATAGATTTCGGTCTTCTGTACTGCAATCTGTGGTGTGACGAAGATGAAGTCGATCTTCTCACGTTCGGCAAGGGGCTGGCGGCCGAAGTCATGGAACGTGTATGCCGGACCTGCATTGCTGTTCGTCACCTTATATGCATCCTTCAGCACGAACTCGTTTTCGGTCATCGTCTTGTATGCCTCTGCCTGGTCGTTGACATTGAAGTCGCCGGTCACCACTGCCGGTTTGTCACCTACAATCTCCTTTATGCGGTCGATGATGAGCAATGCAGCCTCGCGACGCGCCACTACACCCACATGGTCGAAGTGCGTGTTCACACCCATGAAGACCTTACCTGCGCCCTTGTCCTGGAACTTAGCCCACGAAGCAATGCGTGGACATGCGCCGTCCCAACCAATGAAGCCCGCACTGTCGGGATATTGCGACAGCCAGAATGTGTTGCCATCGAGCACGTCGAACTTGTCTTTGCGGTAGAACAGAGGTGAATATTCACCGCCCTCCTTACCGTCGTCACGTCCCACACCCACATAGCCGTAGTCCGGCAGTCTGTCAAGAATGTCGACCAACTGGTTGTGCTTGACTTCCTGCATACCGAAGATGTCGATGCCCTTGTCCTTAATGTACTGGCACACGGCATCGCGGCGGTATTGCCAATTGTTAAGACTGTCTGCCGGAGTGTCCAGGCGGATGTTGAACGTAGCCCACAACACTTTCACCGAATCAGCACCATCGGCAGTCTGACTGTTGCCATTGCCCTTGAGGCTGCACGAAGCGAGTGCCAATACGCACATCAGGGCTGTCAAAGATTTTCTTATCATAATCAAAGAAATGTTTTTATGTCCCTCACGGTGAGAGACCTTGGTTATACAAACTGACCGCAATATTCGGCAATTCCACCGATATAGACAAATGCACAATGATTACAATTCTGAGAAAATCCACAGACATACGGTCCGATATGCGCGATTTTGCTTGCACGCTGTCCTGCTATTCCATACCTTTGCAACGATATGGTCTGGTGCATGCCGTTACGCCATGTTCGGACCATTGCCTTTTTGTCACCTTTAGAAAGATTTTATGTCATTTGCATTCTACCTGATGATAGTCGTCTTTGTGTTCGGCTATCTGTGTATCGCCTTAGAGCATCCGTTGAAAACAAACAAAACCGCCACAGCGCTCGTCCTGTGCACAGCCATGTGGACCATCGTGGCTGTAGGAGGATTGGGAGCCATGACACCTGTAGTGGTCGGAACAGTCTCTGGCGTGAGCGAATATGTCACGGAAGAGCTCTTGTCACATCTTGGCGAAACGGGTGAGATAGTGTTCTTCCTGCTTGGAGCAATGACCATTGTTGAGATAGTCGACCGTTGGGGCGGGTTCCGCATCATCACCGACAGGATTCATGAGACATCGAAGGTCAAGTTGCTGTGGATACTCGGCCTGCTGACCTTCTTCATGTCTGCCGTACTCGACAACCTTACCACCACCATCGTCATGCTGGCACTGCTCGGCAAGCTCGTACCCATACAGAAGGAGCGATGGTTCTTTGCCGGAATGATTGTGTTGGCTGCCAATGCAGGAGGCGTATGGTCGCCCATAGGCGATGTCACCACCATCATGCTGTGGATAGCACATAAGATAAGTGCAGCCAACATCATCGTCATGACATTCACCGCCAGTCTCATCAGCATCGTCGTTCCGTTCATCATTCTCTCGTTCACCATGAGGGGACATGTCGACACAAGTGCTGCCATGGACTGCACTGACGACAGCCCCGCATCGCGCGTACCTCACAGCCAGCGCAAGATAATGCTCATTCTGGGCATATGCTTCCTGCTGTTCGTACCGGTATTCAAGACACTCACACACTTGGCTCCCTACATCGGTATGCTGGGAGGTCTGGGCGTGCTGTGGATAGCTTCTGAGAAGATGCGTCCCAAAGACCCTGACGATCCAAACCATGACGCGCTGAGCGTTGCATCGATAATGCGCAACGTCGATTTCAGCAGCATACTGTTCTTCCTCGGCATACTAATGGCTGTAGGAGCTCTTCAAGCATGCGGACACCTCACAATGATGGCCACCAACCTCGACCAGATAAGCCTGTCGGAGCCTGGCAAGTACTTCCTGATAGACATCATCATCGGTATCCTCTCTTCCATTGTCGACAACGTGCCTCTTGTTGCCGCATCGATGGGAATGTATGACTTCCCGATGGACCACTACTTCTGGGAGCTGTTGGCATACTGCGCAGGTACCGGTGGCAGCATGCTCATCATCGGTTCGGCAGCCGGTGTTGCAGCCATGGGCATCGAGAAGATAGACTTCATCTGGTACTTGAAGCACATCTCATGGATTGCTTTCGTGGGCTACCTCGCCGGTGCTGCCGCGTACATCCTGCAGTACTACCTGCTGCACTGATGATGCGCAGGCGCATCACTTGTACTGCAACAGGCGGCTCACGTACTTCCCAATGATGTCGAACTCGAGGTTCACCACCGAACCCTTGGTGATGCTGTGGAAGTTTGTGTGCTCGTAAGTGTAGGGGATTATTGCCACCTTAAATGTGTCGTCGGTGGGGCTGACCACGGTCAGGCTAACGCCATTCACCGTCACAGACCCCTTATCGACTGTCATGTAGCCGCGTTGTGCCAGCTCCTTGTCAAACGGATAATGGAACGTGAAGTAGAAACTTCCGTCAGCATCCTCAACGTCTGTACACACAGCAGTCCTGTCGACATGTCCCTGTACGATATGTCCGTCCAACCGTGCGTTCAGCTGCATGCTGCGTTCCACATTCACCTCATCGCCTACTTTCAGCAGTCCAAGGTTTGAACGGTCGAGCGTCTCCTTCATGGCTGTCACTGTATAGGTGTCTGCCGTCTTGCTTACTACGGTCAGGCACACGCCGTTGTGCGACACGCTCTGGTCTATTCCCAGCTCGCTGACAAACGGACAGCTGAACGTGAAGTCGATATTCTCCCTATCCTTCTTCATGCCTTTAAGGACGGCACATCCTTCAATGATTCCCGAAAACATAAATTCCTTTGTTTATATAGTTTAGAACTCCTTCGTCTGTTGATTAGACTGCACAAAGTTAATGAAAACTTGTTGCACCGCATAGGTATACACAGTCTGCGGCACACCGAAAGGATGAAGCCAGCGGAATGAAGATATAGAGTTGGATCGAGACACATGAATATATGCCCATCAGAAACCTGGAATCAGTAGTGCAGGCAGAAAAAGGACATTAATGTCTAGGGCTCTAGACATTATGTCCTCCACAGGCGCGGCTCTGCCAAAAAAGTTAGTAGTACTTACTTGATGAAGTTAGTAGTACTTACTTTGCCAAGTTAGTAGTACTTGCTTTGCCAAGTTAGTAGTACTTGCTTGAAACCAGAAGAAAACCAGCGGGGAAATAGTCCTTTGGCTTCCGACTAAAATCCGTTATGTCTTGAGCAACACTGACAAGTCTTTTAGCGCGAGCTCTGAGAAGTTGACAAGTGATTCAGTAATATAACCTGAAAATCTGACAAGCTAAATCAGGATTTGACATGAGGTTAACCTTAATGGCTCTTGAGGTTAACCTTAATGGCTCCTGAGGTTAACC
>CAVHJI010000057.1:0-12484 GCA_963636255.1 Bacteroidaceae bacterium
ATGGGCATCCTTAGGTGCTATGAATGCCCATCCTTAGACCCTAAGAATGCCCATCCTTAGGGTGCCTAAAAGGGCAAACACGGATTTATTGAACGGTTTCGTTCTAAATTGAAGGTTTTTGAACGAAAACGGTGCCCAAAAAGAGTGTATATTTGCCATTATGAAAAAGATATATGTAATCCTCACAGCATTGCTGCTGGCATCGGGCATAACGACTGCCAGCGCCCAAGACAACAAGGACTGGGGCGGACTGTCGCGCTACGCCCAGTCGGACTCCGTGGTGCGGACACTGCCGCAGGGGGAGCGGCGCGTGGTGTTCATAGGTAATTCCATAACCGATTTATGGTATGACATTCGCCCTGAGTTCTTCCAATCGAACGGCTACATCGGCCGCGGCATATCGGGCCAGACATCATACCAGTTCATCGTGCGCTTCAGACAGGACGTTGTGAATCTGCACCCACTGGCGGTGGTCATAAACACCGCCACCAACGACGTGGCAGAAAACACAGGACCATACGACGAGGAGCGCACCATGGACAACATAAAGACGATGGCTGACCTGGCAACGGCGGCACACATCAAGGTCATACTGACAACAACCCTGCCAGCGTCGCACTTCGGATGGAATCCATCCATCAAGGACGCGAGCGAGAAGATTGCGCGGCTGAACGACCGCATCCGGCAGTATGCGCAGGACAATGGCTATGGCTTCGTGGACTACTACAGCCACATGGTGACCGGCACCGAGCGGTCGCTCAATCCGGACTACTCCAACGACGGCGTGCACCCCACGGCAGCAGGATATTCAGTCATGGAGCCGCTTGTCCAGGCTGTTATTGATGAGGTGCTTGCACCGGCAGAACCGTAGCGCCGGCACGGGGTGTGGCTATCGGCGTGTCAGTTGCAGACCGTCGGGCGTGATGATGATGAGATGACGCTTATAGAGGTCGCCGACAGCCTTCTTGAAGACCTTCTTGCTAACGCCGAACGTGTCGTAGATGTCCTGCGACGGGCTCTTGTCACCGAGGTTGGTGTGCCCACCATTGTCGCGCAGATGCCGCAATAGCACTTGGGCAAAGTCCTCCACATTGCCGTAGCCGGACTTCTGCAGGGCTATGTCGATCTTGCCGTCAGGACGCACCTGCTTGACGTACGCCTTGAGGCGCAGTCCTTGGTGCATGGGACGGAACACCTCGTCGCGGAACACCAGTCCGCTGAACTTGTCGTCGACAATCACCTTATAGCCAAGATCGGTGCGTTGCCACACCAGGATGTCCACCTCCTGCCACGGCTCGTACTGCGGCGCGTCCTTGTCAAGGAAGTGCTCTATGCGTGCCGACGCCATGATGCGGAAGCTCTCGTCGTCGACGTGGGCGTGCACCACATAACGCCGTCCCACCTCCATGCGCTGCTTCTGCTCGCGGAAGGGACAGAAGAGGTCCTTCATCAGTCCCCAGTCGAGGAACGCTCCGTAGCGGTTCACCCACGTCACTTCGAGGCAGGCGAAGCCGCCGACCTCGACATACGGCGTCAGCGTCGTGGCCACAAGCCGCTCCTCATTGTCGAGATAGATGAACACACGCAGCTCGTCGCCGGCGGCATAGTGTTCGGGCATATAACGCCTGGGCAGGAGAATCTCGCCCTCCTCGCCGCCGTCAAGATACAGACCGAAGTCCACTTCCTTCACAATCTTCAGCGTGTTGAAACGCCCTAATTCTATAGCCATACAGTGTTGATATGTGTTTGGTGATGTCGGGACGCAAAGGTAGCTATATTTTTGCGGATAATTCTTACCTTTGGCGTTCCAACACAAAGAAGACTGGAATTTATGGCTAAGGACAAGACGGCATACGTGTGCGACAACTGCGGCTACGACTCTCCACGATGGATGGGCCGCTGCCCTTCGTGTGGAGAATGGAACACGTTCAAGGAGATTGCCGTGCGCAAGGAGACTGTCGCCCGCAGTGCTGCAGCCGCGGTGCATGTTGCCGGAGCCCAGCAGCCGTGCCCCGTGCCGTTGAAGGACATAGACGCTGTCAGCGAGCCGCGCTACGACATGCACGACGCCGAGCTGAACCGCGTGCTTGGCGGCGGACTGGTGAAAGGTTCGCTGGTGCTGCTGGGTGGAGAGCCTGGCATCGGCAAGTCGACGCTGGTGATGCAGACCGTGCTGCGCATGCCCGAGAGGAACATCCTCTACGTGTCGGGCGAGGAGAGTGAACGCCAGCTCAAGCTGCGTGCCGACCGCATAGGGCCGCACGACAGCGGCTGTCTGGTCTTGTGCGAGACGTCGCTGGAGCAAGTGTTTGCCCACGTCAGGGACACGCATCCCGACATAGTGATTGTCGACTCCATACAGACCATGCACACCGAAGCCGCCGAATCGTCGCCAGGCAGCGTGACGCAAGTGCGCGAATGTGCGGCAGCCATTCTGCGCATGGCGAAAGAGACGCAGACGGCAGTCATACTTATCGGACATATAAATAAGGAAGGGACCATTGCCGGACCGAAGATACTGGAGCACATCGTCGACACCGTGCTGCAGTTCGAAGGCGACCAGCACTACATGTATCGCATATTGCGGAGCAGCAAGAACCGCTTCGGCAGTACCGACGAGCTGGGAATCTACGAGATGCGGCAGGAAGGACTGCGGCAAGTCAGCAATCCGTCGGAGCTGCTGCTCAACCAGTCGCCGGCAGGCATGAGCGGAATCGCCATAGCCTCGGCGGTGGAGGGCGTGCGTCCGCTGCTGATAGAGGTGCAGGCGCTGGTCAGCAGTGCCGTCTACGGCTATCCGCAGCGCTCTGCCACGGGCTTCGACCTGCGGCGCATGAACATGCTCCTTGCCGTGCTGGAGAAGCGTGTGGGATTCAAGCTGGCACAGAAGGACGTGTTCCTCAATATCGCCGGCGGACTGCGTGTCAACGACACGGCGATAGACCTGGCGGTGATCAGTGCCATACTGTCGAGCAACATGGACATAGCCATCGGCACCGACGTGTGCATGGCGGGCGAGATAGGCCTGTCGGGCGAGATTCGTCCGGTGAACCGCATCGAACAGCGCATCAACGAGGCGTGCAAGCTGGGCTTCAAGCGGTTCATACTGCCACGGAATAACATGCAGGGACTCGACGCCGCCAAGGCTGGCATCGAGCTGGTGCCGGTGGTGAAGGTCGAGGAGGCATTCCGCACGCTGTTCGGATGAAGAAGCTGTTCGGATGAAGACAAAAGGAAGCTCATATATACATAACAGCTCATATTCACATATATAATAGCTCATACTTACGCATATATAATATAATGGTGTACGAATATCAGTTACGGGTACTGCCGTCGGTGGCAGCAGACTCTGACAACCTGAAGCATTATTTGGCTGAAGAAAAGGGACTGCCCGAGCGCGGCATCGACTGCGTGCGCATCCTCAAGCGCAGCATCGACGCACGTCAGCGCACGGTCTACGTCAATCTGACGGTCCGCGTCTTTGTCGGCGAGAAGCCCGAGGAGGCGGAATACGTGCCGACAGTCTACGGCAATGTCGACGGTCATCGTCAGGTCATCGTCGTGGGAGCAGGTCCCGGAGGACTGTTTGCCGCGCTGAAGCTCATCGAGCTTGGCTTGAAGCCGGTTGTCGTGGAGCGTGGCAAGGACGTGCACCAGCGCAAGGTGGACATTGCACGCATAAGCCGCGAGCAGACCGTAGACCCCGAGTCGAACTACAGCTTCGGCGAGGGTGGGGCTGGAGCATATTCGGACGGCAAGCTGTTCACGCGCTCCACCAAGCGCGGCTCTGTGGAGAAAATCCTGAACGTATTCTGCCAGCACGGAGCGTCGGAGGCGATACTCGTCGACGCTCATCCGCACATCGGCACCGACCGGTTGCCGCGCGTCATCGAGAACATGCGCAACACCATACTGCGCTGCGGCGGTGAGGTACATTTCCAGACACGCATGAGCGCACTGCTCGTGGAGGGCGACCGCGTTGCCGGCATCGAGACCGACGGCGGACAGACACTGCACGGTCCCGTGATACTTGCCACCGGACACTCGGCACGCGACGTCTACCGTTGGCTGTGGCAGAACGGTGTGGAGATTGAGGCCAAAGGACTGGCGATGGGCGTGCGACTGGAGCATCCGTCGCACCTGATAGACCAGATTCAGTATCACAGTCGCGAGGGCCGTGGCAAGTGGCTGCCGGCAGCGGAGTACAGCTTCACGTCGCAGGTCGACGGGCGTGGCGTCTACAGCTTCTGCATGTGCCCGGGCGGCTTCGTCGTCCCTGCCGCCAGCGGTCCGCAGCAGATTGTCGTCAACGGCATGAGTCCTGCCAACCGTGGCTCCCGATGGAGCAACAGCGGCATGGTGGTCGAGATGAGGCCCGAAGACTGGACAGCCGACCGCCGTGCGTGGGGACAGCTTGTCGAGGACGTCTACGTGGCGTCGGCACCACCGGCACTGCGCGGCATGTACCTTCAGGATGCCCTCGAGAAGCTGTGCTGGCAGCAGGGCAACATGCGGCAGACCGCACCGGCACAACGCATGGCCGACTTCGTGAACCGCCGTCTTAGTGCGGACCTGCCCGCCAGCTCGTATGCGCCGGGACTGCTGGCATCGCCGCTTCACTTCTGGCTTCCGCCGTTCATTGCCACGCGTTTGCAGACGGCATTCAGCACTTTTGGCAAGCGAAGCCACGGCTTTCTGACCAACGAAGCAGTGGTCATCGGGGTGGAGACGCGCACGTCGTCGCCTGTGCGCATTGTCCGCGACCGCGACACGCTGCAGCACATCCGGCTCAGGGGACTGTTCCCTTGCGGCGAAGGAGCCGGTTACGCCGGAGGAATCGTATCGGCCGGCATCGACGGCGAACGCTGTGCCGAATCGGCAGCAGAATATGTCAGGACGAACAGCCATGCCTGAAGTGCCGCGCCCCGAGATAGCCATCATCGACCCCAACACGCTGACGTGTCTGGGACTGGAGAACCTGCTGCAGGAAATCATTCCCGTGGCGGTGATACGCACGTTCAGCTCCTTCCAGGAACTGGTGGACGACACGCCCGACATGTATGCGCACTACTTCGTGGCGACGCAGATATACTTCAGCCATACCGCCTTCTTCCTGAAGCGGAAGTTCCAGACCATAGTGCTCTGCACAGCCGACAATCCGCAGCTGAAGGGTGTGCTGACGCTCAACATCTGCCAGGACCAGCAGCATCTGGCGAAGTCCATCTTGATGCTCCACAGCCACGGACACAAGGACGGGCACCGTGGCATGCCGCCGCAGACGGACCAGATGCCGCGCCGTGACGCGATGCCCGACGACGGCAGCGGGCTGACAGCACGCGAGATTGAGGTGCTGACCATGGTGGCGCGCGGAATGATCAACAAGGAGATTGCCGACCGTCTCAGCATAAGTCTGACCACCGTCATCACCCACCGCAAGAACATCACCGAGAAGCTCGGCATCAAGACCGTGTCCGGACTTGCCATCTACGCCGTGATGCACGGCTACATCGAGGCCGACAGCATCTGACCGCCGCGCAGCTGACGCCGTCGGTGGAAAATCCTCATAAATTAGGATTGCCCGCGTCGGCACAATGCGCTTCCTTTGCAGCGGAAAGAAACAGCATGGTGGGCACTATGGATTCCCACCGCGACAAAACACAATCCGCCACAGAGGAGAGAAGAATCATGAAGAGAAAACTTGCCATCGCACTGTTGCTGTGCGCCTGCAGCACGGGCATCCACGCTGAGGATGCCGCCCCCGCGAAGCCGTTGACCATGCCAAACGACACGGTGCACGACATCGAGGAGATTGTCGTCGTGGGGACGCCCAAGGAGAATGCACGCCTCCGTCAGCAGACGCTGTCGTCGAACTCGTTCTCGGCTGCCGACCTGCGCCTGCACGGCGTCAGCTCGCTGAAGTCGATATCGGCCATGGCGCCCAACCTCTTCATCCCGTCCTACGGCAGCAAGCTGACCACCTCCGCCTACATCCGCGGCATCGGGTCGCGCATCAACACGCCCGCCATCGGTCTGTATGTGGACAACATTCCGTACATCAACAAGAGCTCCTTCGACTTCAACTACTCCGACGTGGAGCGCATTGACGTGATGCGCGGTCCGCAGGGGACGCTCTACGGACGCAACACCATGGGCGGACTCATCCGCGTGTTCACCAAGAGCCCCTTTGCCTATCAGGGCACCGACATGCACCTCGAGGCAGCCACCCACGGCGAGTATAAGGCGCGCCTGACGCACTATCACCGCCTGTCGGACAAGTTTGCCTTCTCCGGCGGCTTCTTCTACGAGCATGCCGACGGCTTCTTCCGCAACGCCGCGAAGGGCAACAGCCGTGCCGACCGCAGCAACGACTACGGCACACGACTGCGCGCTGTGTGGCTCCCCACGGGAAACACCAAGCTCGACTTCACCGCCAACTACGAGTACCTGACGCAGGGTGCCTACCCGTACCAGTACCTCGGCGTCACCGACGGAGAGGAGACGCGTGCCGACCGCATCGGGCTGGTGTCCTACAACCGCGACGGGCACTACCGCCGCCACCTGTTCAACGCCGGACTCAACATCGAGCACCGGGCGCCGGGCTTCACCTTCAGCAGTGTCAGCGGATACCAGCTGCTGAAGGACCGTATGGACATGGACCAGGACTACACCGAGATGGACATCTTCACCCTGCAACAGCGGCAGCTGAGCAACACGCTGACGCAGGATTTCGCCTTCAAGTCGCGGCCCGACAGCCGCTGGGAGTGGACGACGGGCATCAGCGGCTTCTATCAGTGGCTCGACACAAAGGCGCCGGTGACGTTCCACGAGGACGGCATCAGCAGCCTCATCGAGGACAACGTGAACTCCGTCTTCCGGCGGCTGCAGGCCACGAACCCGCGCATGCCGTCGATGAATCTCGATGTCGCGGGCAGTAGCTTCGCCATACGCGGCGACTTCAGCACGCCCACAGCCAACGCCGCCCTCTACCATCAGACCACCGTCCACGACCTGCTCGTGCACGGGCTGTCGCTGACGGTGGGAGCCCGCCTGGAGTACGAGCGCGTCTGGATTGACTACAACTCGGGCACGGCGCTGACCTTCGACTTCAACATCCCGTCCATGGAGCGCGTGCCGTCGATGCAGCCCATGCTGCAGCAGCTCAAGGCCATGGGCGCCGCCTCCGACCTCACGGGCCGCCTCGACCACGACAACTGGGAGCTGCTGCCCAAGGTGGCGCTGAAGTTCGACCTCGACCGGCACAACAATCTCTACGCCAGCCTCTCGAAGGGCTACCGCTCCGGTGGCTACAACATCCAGATGTTCTCCGACCTCATCGAGAGCTCGCTCTCGGCTGCCATGATGAGTGAGGTGGACCGGAAGAGCGGCGGCATGATGACGCAGATGGCGGGCGACGCCCTCCAGGGCATGACCGGCTTCGAGCCCGACGTCGACGGAACGGTGACCTACCGTCCCGAACGGTCGTGGAACTACGAGCTGGGCGGACACTTCACCTTTGCCGACGGAGCCCTGCAGAGCGACATGGCGCTGTTCCTGATGAACACCACCGACCAGCAGATTTCGCGCTTCTCAGCCAACGGCTTCGGACGCATCACCGTCAACGCCGGCAAGAGCCGCAGCTACGGCGCCGAGCTGTCCCTGCGATGGAAGCCCGCCGCCAGCCTCAGCCTGAACGCCAACTACGGCTACACCCACGCCACGTTCCGCGACTACCGCGTCAGCCCGACCACCGACTACAGCGGCAACCTGGTGCCCTTCGTGCCGCGCCACACGCTGAACCTCAACGGCAGCTACACCCTCGGCATGCGCCGCGGAGCGTGGCTCGACGCCATAAACCTCAACGCCGGATACACCGGAGCCGGACGCATCTACTGGACCGAGGACAACACTGCCAGCCAGCCCTTCTACGGCCTGCTGGACGGCAGCCTGGAGCTGGTACGCGGCGACAGCGTGCTCAGCGTGTGGGTACGCAACGCCTTCGACAAGAGCTATGCCGCCTTCTACTTCGAGAGCCTCGGACGCAAGTTCCGCCAGCAGGGCAACCCCCTGCAGGTGGGCATGACGCTCGACCTCAAGTTCTGACCGGCGCCGCCCCGCGCGGCCTGCCACCCCGCGGGCAGCACTTTCCCCGACAGATTTCAGCCCGAGGACGACACGTTCTTGCGCGAAGAATGCTATATTCGCATCGACGATACGGCCCGACCGCCCGCGGCACGACCCCTCGCCGCCTCACGCCGACCGTCGGCAGACACCTTAAGCTGAAACCAAAACACGCACGATATGTACCGCAAACTCTCCACCACCGCCCCCGACTACTAGCCGGCCTGCATGCACGCCCAGTGCCCCAAGGCCGACAGCTGCCTCCACCGCATCGCCTTCGACATGCTGCGCACCAGCACCGACTACCTGCGGCTGCTCAACCCCGACCACTGCACCGCCGACGACCGTTGCCCACACTACCGCAGCAGCCAGTCCGTGCGCTACGCACGCGGCTTCGCCAACTTCCAGTCGCACATGTATCCGCAGCAGTACGAAAGCTTCAAGAACGCCCTCATACGACGCTTCGGCCGTTCTCCCTACTACAAACGTCGTAGCGGTGAGTTGGACCTGTCGCCCAACGAGCAGGCTGTGGTGCTCCGTGCACTCAAGAGGGCAGGAGTGACCGAACAGCTGACCTTCGACAGCTATGAGTACGCTCCCAATTGGGACTACTGACCGCTGGCACGTCTCCGACGGCATAGCCGCTCGACACGTACCGTCAGCGAGACGCTCCAGTCTCTTCCGCATGATACGTCGGTCTCATCGGCGCGAGACTCGAGTCTCAAGCGCATGAGACTCGAGTCTCTCAAGGTCGGGAAAGCTTGAGAGACTGGAAAGTCAAGAGAAAACCAAGGATAATGTCTGCTTTATACGAAGAGGACGTAGTCGAGAATTGCGCACGTCAGGTAGAACGACAGTTCGCACAGCAGAAACAGCGCTCCGCAGCAGTCGCCCGTGTAGCCGCTTATGCGTCGGCGCATCAGTCGCGTCAGCAGCAGGAACACTGCGACCGGTGCTGCCAGTGCCGGCAGGAAGGGGCGCGGCAGGAAGAGCAGGGCGGGGACGAGTCCGGCGGCTGCCGACAGCAGCCATTCGCCGGCGGTCATGCGCCGGTAGACGGTCTTGTTCTTCGCCTCTTCGGCTTTGCGGGCGTAGGGCAGCAGGTTGATGATGTTCGAGGCGCACGCCTTGCTCCAGCAGTCGGCGGCGAGGATTGTGCCGCACATCATGCGGGCGTCGATCTGCGAGCCCGCTTCAACCATCGTCAGGAAGTAGAGAATCAGGCCCACGACTCCGTAGGTGCCGATGTGCGAGTCTTTCATTATCTCCAGCACGTGCTGCCGGGTGGTGCCGCCGCCCATGCCGTCGCAGAAGTCCGCCAGTCCGTCTTCGTGCAGGCAGCCCGTCACGAGCAGTCGGGCAACGACGGCTGCTGTCCATGCCATCAGTGGCGGCATGACGCAGCTGAACAGCCCGAACACGGCAGCCATGATGGCGGCGGTGAGCCAGCCCACGATGGGCCATAGCGGCACCACGCGCTTGAAGCTGTCGGCGGGAACCTCGGCGATGCGCCAGAAGGGTAGTCGCGTGAAGAATATCAGTGCTGCGAGTAGGCGGGTCATGTCTATTGGGGGAAAGTCAGTAGCGTTTTCGGGGTGGGGTCAGTAGTATTTTGTCACCGATGCCTGCTGGAAGGTCTCCATGTTGTTGATCATGAGCACGGCTGAGCGCACTATGGGGTATGCGCAGATGGCTCCGGTGCCTTCGCCCAGTCGCAGGCCGAGGCTCAGCAGTGGGTCTGCTCCGATGGCGTCGAGCAGCAGGCGGTGGCCCGACTCGTCGCCGCAGTGGCAGAAGACGGCATAGTCCTTCACTGCGGGATGGAGCCGCTCGGCAGCCAGCATGCATGCCGTCATGATGAAGCCGTTGACGAGAATCAGCACGTGGTCCTCTGCCGCCTGCAGCATGGCACCCACCGCCATCAGCATCTCGAAGCCGCCAAACCAGCGCAGCATGTCGGGCAGGGAGCCGTCGCCGCGGTAGTTGTCGTTGGCAGAGTGCAGCACCTCGCGCTTGTGGCGTATGCCCTCGCTGTCGAGTCCGCTGCCGGCTCCGATGCACTTGTCGAGGGGTATGCCTGTAAGGCGGTGCATCCACATCGACGACGGCGACGTGTTGCCTATCCCCATCTCGCCGAAGCTCAGCACGTTGCTGCCCTCGGCCTCGCAGCGCCGCACCATCTGTGCTCCGCGCTCAATGCAGAGGTCCATCTGCTCGGGGGTCATCGCCGGTCCGTGCAGGAAGTTGCGCGTGCCGCGTCCGACGCTCATGCCGATGATGCCGCGCTCGTACGGCAGGTCGTGGTCGACGCCCGCATCGACAATCTTCAGCCGGAAGCCGTGCTGGTCGCACAGGAAGTTGACGCCGCCGCCGCCGTGGGTGAAGTGCACCGTCTGCTGCCAGGTCACTTCCTTTGGCGAAAAGCTCACGCCCTCGTCGGCAATGCCGTGGTCGGCGCAGAAGATGATGTTCTGCGGCACGCTGAGGGTGGGGCACAGCGTCTGCTGCACCAGTCCCACCTGCAGTGCCAGCTTCTCGAGCCGTCCCAACGAACCCTTGGGCTTCGTCAGGTTGTCAATCTTGTCGAGCAGCTGCGGCTCGATGGCTCTGTCCGGAGTGCTGATATCGAATGTCCTCATGTTCTCTCTCCCTCAGTATATGTATCTCGTGTGTCGTTCTCTGTATGCCCGCGTCCGTATTCCCGGTAATATGTCGTCTCGTCATCCGCATGCCGAACGTCCCAGTTCCCAATTCCTAATTCCTAATTCCTACCCTTTTATCTTTACCGGTATGCCGCTGACCATCATCACCACCTCGTCGGCGTGTGCAGCCACATACTGGTTGACCCAGCCCAGCAGGTCGGTGAAGTGTCGTTGCAGGTCGTTGGCAGACGTGCCGCCCAGACCAATCTCGTTTGTCACGAAGATGAAAGTCGCCTCTTGCGCGGTGAAGCGGTCGAAAGCCTGCTCCACGGCCTCCAGCGTCGGCTGAATCTGTCCGTCGAGGTCGAAGAAGAAGTTGCTGCACCACATCGTCACGCAGTCAATCAGTACCGTGCGTCCGCCGACGTCGTGGCGGCTCAGCTCGCAGTCCTCCTCAATGTTTGTCCACTCCTTACCCCGCCTGTCCTGATGAATCCTGACGCGTTGTGCAAACTCCTCGTCAGTGACGCGTGCCGTAGCCATATACACGGGGTTGGTGCTGAGGCTCAGTGCCAGCCTCTCGGCATACGTGCTCTTGCCCGACCGTGCTCCGCCTGTAATCAGTATAATCTTCTTCATCTCTGTCGTCCGCACCCATCATTATCTACGGAGTGCGTGCTGAATCTTCCTCGTCTCTGTCGTCCGCACCCCGCAAGTTGATGTGCGCGCAAAAGTAAGAAAAAGATGGTACATGGATTTGCGTGCCGGGATTTTATATTACCTTTGCCGGGCATTGGCAGGGAGCCGGCGCGCCTCACATGCGGTAGTAACTCAGTTGGTAGAGCGCAACCTTCCCAAGGTTGAAGTCGAGGGTTCGAGTCCCTTCTACCGCTCCCTTTCCCCCAGTAACTTCAAGAACAACAAAAAAACATCCTCTGGCGACGAGGATGGCTTCATCGGCCACTTCCCCTATGCCAAAGGATGCTTTGTCGACCGCTTTCTCAGCCAAGGACGGCTCTGCCGGCCATCATCTCGCATTCTCCCACTGCATGAAGCGCTCCACCGTGGCGGGGTCGTAGTGGGAGAAGAAGAGGCTTTGCTTCGTGTCGAGAGCCTCGATGCGCTCCATGTCACCGGCAGTGAGCTCGAAGTCGAAGATGTTGAGGTTCTCCTGCATGCGCTCCTTGCGGGTGCTCTTCGGGATGATGATGACGCCACGCTGCAACATATAGCGGAGGGCTGTCTGTGCGAGCGACTTGCCATGCGACTCGCCAATTTCCTGCAACACGGGATTCTTGAACATACCGTTGCGCCCCTCGGCGAAAGGTCCCCATGCCATGATGTGGCAACCGTATTTCTCCATATACTTCTGTGCCTCTATCTGCTGGTTGAAGACGTGCGTCTCCACCTGGTCGACGGCAGGCTTCACCTCCACGTGTGCCTGCAGGTCGATGAAGCGGTCAGGATAGAAGTTGCTGACGCCTATGGCTCTTGCCTTGCCCTCACGATAGGCACGCTCCATGGCGCGGTATGTGCCGTAGTAGTCACCGAAAGGCTGATGGATGAGCAGCAGGTCGACGTAGTCTGTCCTCAGCTTCGTCAGACTCTCCAGAATGGAAGCGTATGCCTTTTCCTCGCCGGCATTCGAGATCCATATCTTGGTGACGATGAACAGTTCATCGCGCGGCACGCCGCATTTCTGTATGGCCTCACCCACACAC
>CAVHJI010000058.1:0-10137 GCA_963636255.1 Bacteroidaceae bacterium
CTCTATGCCTTGGGATTCGTTGCGGGAGGTCTGATATGAAAACACCTGCTTGCTTCGGTGGAATGAGAGGTGTGGTTGCCGGCATTTCGGTGGCTGCCGTGCTCTGGTTTGCGATGTTCTCGCCATGGACATCGCCACGGCTCAACTTCTGGTATGCCATGACGTTCTCAGCAATAGTGCTTACGACCATCTCGCTGACTCTGTGTCGCGAGATAACAAGAGAGATACGCCTCAGCATGAGGCAGATTGCACTTGGGCTCACTATCGCCTTTGTGCTGTGGTGGGTGTTCTGGATTGGCGACAAGCTGTCACAACTGATGTTCCAGTTTGCCCGTCCACAAGTCGATATGATCTATTCGTTTGCCGACGGCACAGACAATAGGCTGATAGCATTGCTGTTACTGTTCATCATTGGCCCTGCAGAAGAAATTTTTTGGCGCGGCTTCGTGCAACGCAGACTCATGCAGAAGTTCAATCCCAATCTGGGGTTTCTGCTTGCCACGGCATGCTACACGCTGGTGCACATCTGGTCGTTCAACTTCATGCTGGTCATGGCAGCACTCGTAGTAGGTGCCTGCTGGGGATTGATATACCGTCTGTCACCACGCGACCTCACAGCACTGATCATCTCGCATGCTGTGTGGGATGCCTGTGCCTTCGTCATCTTCACGTTTTAACAGAGTTGGGTATTGGATGTTGGGTACCCCTATACAAACGCCACGGAGCAACATGACAATGTCAATGTTGCTCCGTGATGTCTGTGTTGCCTCCGGCTGACGGCATCATGACTCCAGTCTGAAGCCGGAATCATGAGGAGAAGCATGGAACTCTAACGTGCCGTCCAACTGCCATCTGCTCCGAGGTCGAAGCTGTAGGTGCCGCTCTGCAGCTCGAAGTGCGCCACGCTGCGACCGAGGTGAGTGTCAAGTCCTATGAACTGCACGCCATCAGCCGCATGTCCACCGTCGGACACTGCTGCTACCGGCAGATAGAGTGTGGCTGTGGTATTGGCGGGTACCGTGACCCTGTAGGCCGTGAGCTTGCCCTTCCCGTCGGCAGTCCACTCCACTCCAATCGTGCCGTAGTTGCTCTGATAGCTGCCCTTGAGCGCGGTGTAGAGGTGGCCGGCTGTGGGCTGGAGGATGAAGTGCTTGTAGCCCGGGTGTCCCTGTGCGGCATCGCCGTTGGTGATGCCCAGCGAATACTGGTACATCCACTCGCCCACTGCACCCAAGGCGAAATGGTTGAATGAGTTCATGCTGTTCTGGTTGTCTGGTCCGAATGCCACCTCATAGCCATTCCAGCGTTCCCACACGGATGTGGCACCCATGGTGACAGGATAGAGCCACGATGTGAAGCTGCGAGACGTGAAGAGGCGGTATGCCACGTCCCACTTGCCACTGCGCGTGAGTGACGGCAGCATGCTCGGCGTGCCATTGAAACCGGTCGTTATGGTATATGGGCTGAAGGTCATGCTCTTGCCATCACCGCTGAGTGAGGGATTCGCAGTAAGCTCGGCTAGATATTGCTCAGCTTTCTCCTTGTATTCAGGCAGGAAGATGTCATACTTCAGCGGTGTGGCATATGAAGTCTGCGAATGGACGAGCTTGCCATCGGCAGTGCGCGTCTTTCCTGTTGCAGGGTCGACATAGCAGCGGTTCCACTCCAGGCGTGCCTGTTCACTGCGCTGGCGCAAGAGATTGGCATAGTCGGAACGTCCTATGGCATCGGCGAGTATAGCCGTGGTCTGCATGAAGTGAATATAGAGAGCATTGTTGCACAGGTCGCTCGGTGTGTTGCGGTCCATCGACAGCCAATCTGCCAAGCCTGTGGCCTTGCCGCTGAGATGCGGATATTCAGGACTCTGGTCGTAGAAATCCATGCCGTTGAGCCACGCCATCATTGCCTCGATGTTGTCTTCGATGATTTGCTTGTCACCATACTGTTGATAGAGTTGCCATGGTACCTGACATACGGCTCCACCCCATGTCGTGCCGTCGGCAAAGGTCTCGTCGTCGTACTGATTGTAGGTCGGCACCGTACTGCCTATGCCTCCTGCCATCTCGGTGTCAGAGCCTACACCCTGGTCATCGCGCAAAGCCACCATCCACTGGCGGAAGAAGTTGCGCACGTTGCTGTTGTAGGTAGCAGTGCGAGTATAAGCCTGCGCATCGCCGGTCCAGCCCATGCGCTCATTACGCTGCGGACAGTCGGTAGGTATAGTGAAGAAGTTGCCTAACTGACTGCGCTGGATGTTTGCAAACAGCTGGTTGACGAGCTTGCCTGTGGAGTTGGCGTCGGATGTCGTGGCACGATAGGTTCCCTGCGGCAGTATGTCGCTCGAGAGCACCAGTCCCTTGACATTCTCAAGCGGCAGAGCTCCGCGATGCGACGGCAGGGTTATCTGCAGGTACTGATAGCCACGGAAGGTAGTGGTGGGCATGATGGTGACGGCATCGCTGCCCTTTGCGATGTAGAAGTCGGTGTCGAAGGCAGCACGGTTTGTCTCATACTGCGGACGGCCGGCAATGTTCTTGCCACGTTTACCGAACATCTGTATATACTTCTTGTCATCGCCACTGAAGCCCGGATAGAGCAATTCGCTGCAACGGATAATGACAGTATCGCCCTCTTGAAGCCACCCGGCAGGTATGGAGATGCAGGGTACGCCAACCATGTTGACACCCATATTATATATATATGTATGTTTGTCGGGACTGCTGGTCGGACCAAGGGATGTCGCCGTCAGCGTCTCACGCACCTGAACAAGGCCGTCATAGCGTGCCTGCAAGTTGGGATGCATCCATGAACGCATGGCAATGACCTCGGGTTTGCCCCATGAAGAGTCGTTGAATCCTGCATCCATCCATCCGTTGACAGCTGCCTCACGGCGTGCGTCGTAAGTCTCACCTTGGAAGAATGAGCCCGAGCGTATGGGGCCGTCGGCATAGCACGTCCACGTAGAGGGGTCTGTTACGACGACATCGCGTGTGCCATCATCGTAGACAATGACCAGACGTGCAAGCAGAGCCTCATGGTCGCCAAAGAAGTTGTAGTTGGTGCTGGTGAATGTCATGTAGCCGGTGAACCATCCGGGATTGAGCTGCGCGGCAATGGCATTGTCGCCACTGCGCAGGAGTGAAGTGACATCGTAGACCTGGTAGGTCAGGGTCTCGCGATACTGACTGTCGCCGGGGGCAAACCAGTCGTCGCCGACATCATGTCCGTTGATATAGAGCTTGTATGCCCCCATTGCCGAGGCATAGACACGTGCACTCTTTATCGGCTTGGGAATGCTGAACTCGTGGCGCAACTGCGTGAGTGCGCCATGCGACGGGTCGGCAGTAACGACAGACAGCCCTTTGTTGCCGCCACGGACAGTGATGCCCGAGGAAGCATCGACGCTGACACCTCCAAGGTTGCTGAATATGCCGTAGCGCGAAGAGTCGAACGCCACGGGGTCTTCGCTCATTCCGCAATCGAGAATCTTATAGTCGGTATAGAGCACCTCATCACCCGGCTGTGCAGCGAAGCCTACGCAAGCCACATGCGGAGCAGTATTGAAGTTGCCACCGCTGCCATAGGGGCTGACGGTCAGTTTGGTGCCTTGCGGGAACTTGCGGTTGGTGTGTCCCATGCCGGAGAATCCGCCGAAGCGGCCGGCGCGAGGCTTCTGTATGATGAGGTCCTGTCCGTCGATGACGAAATACATCTGTCCATACTCCACATAGATGTCTATCTGATGCTCGTCGTGAAGGGAAGAGACGGGGAGCAGCTGTCCGATGTTGCTATCGGGATTGGCAGACTGGCTGACGCTGTGCAGAGGCTTGCTGTCGGAATCGTCGGGCGAATAGCCCACGCGATAGACATTGAGCACTGTCTCGCTGCCAGAGAAATCCAGCTCGACACGCATGTAGTGCGTGCCCCGAAGGCTCTCGGGATTCTGGAAGGCATCGCGGAAGCGGAAGTCTTCGGCACCCATGACGAGCGACATGCTGTTGCCCTTGCTGATGCGGAACTTGGTTGAGATGCAGAAATAGCTCTGCTTTGCGGCATCCAGGCGATTGGCTTTCGAGCCTATCCATTGTGCGCCGTCCCAGGCATGGATGGTCTTGTCCATGAGTCCCGTCTCGAAACGCGATGCAGAGGAATGCTCCGTGCCACGGTCGTCCCACACTGTGAGATTCCACGTATATGCTCTCTCCGGCTGCAGTGCCGCTCCAAGATACTTGATGTTCTGCGACTCGCCTGAAGTCTGCTTGCCACTGTCCCATACGATACGTCCGTCGCTTTCGCGGCAGACAATGATGCGATAGGCAGACTGATGGCGTCCACGTTCGGAAGAAGTCATCTGCCATCCGAAGAGCGGGTGTGCGTCTTCTATAGCCAACGGCTCGGCGTTTGACTGTACGGTGAGATGACCGATGCCCGTGTCGGCCAGTGTGGGCAGGGTTGCGATGCCTGCCAACAGCGACAGCAGGATGTGTCGCAGACTTGAGGTTGCTTTCATGGTATTATATATATAAGAGTGTGTTGTCAGTCCCGTTTTGCGCGTTACCACCGGCAAATATAGGACTTTTCGCACAAGCGGCTGGCAGGCCGTCCCAAGAAAGCGTGCAGAAAACCGCGGGGTCTACTGATTCCTGCCCAGCATGCGCCGCAGATAGTCCGTGCAGTCCTCGAACGTCTTGAACGTGCACTCCTCGGGTATCAGCTCGGGGATGCAGCCCATCGACGTCAGCATGTAGTATGGCTGCGGCTGTATGATGGTCATCAGCACCGTGACGCCGCGCGCCTTCAGCTCCTTGACCGCCGACTCCATGGCATAGAGTCCCGACTGGTCCATGAACGAGACGTTCTTCATACGTATTATCACTATCCTGGCATCGGCGGGCACATCCTGCATGACCTCCTTGAAGCGCGTGATCGACCCGAAGAACAGCGGGCTGTTCAGTCGCTGCACGTAGACCGTGTGCTTGGCTTCTTCGGGCATGCCGACCTCGTCGGGCCACGGGTTCTCCTTGTCGAAGCCATTGATTTCGTGGGAGTCGTACTGCTTCTCCACCAGGTCACTGGCACGCTTCATGAAGAGCACGCAGGCGATGATCATGCCTATGCCGACAGCCGTGAGGAGGTCGACAAACACGGTGGTCAGGAAGACAACGATGAGCACGAAGGCATCGTCGTGCGGTATGCGTCGCAGGTCACGGAAGCCGCGGAAGTCGATGATGCCCCACCCCACGGTGATCAGTATGCCCGCCAGCACCGCCAGCGGCACGTACTTGACGAGGCTGCCCAACCCCAGCAGTATGGCCAGCAACAGCAGCGAGTGGATCATGCCGCTGAGCTTGCTGCTGCCGCCCGAGCGGATGTTGACGACCGTGCGCATCGTGGCTCCGGCGCCCGATATGCCGCAGAAGAGGCCTGCCATGGCATTTCCGATGCCCTGTCCAATGAGTTCACGGTTGCTGTCGTGCTTGGTCTTGGTTATGTTGTCGGCCACGACCGACGTGAGCAACGTGTCGATGGAGCCCAGCCCCGCCAGCGTCAGTCCGGGCAGGACGGCGCTCTTGAGTGACAGCAGCCAGTCTATACCGCCCAGGTCGATGCCGTCCTTAGCGAAGAAGGGCATGGGCAGGCCCGAGGGTATGACGCCGATGGTGTAGCTGTCGTCGAGCCCCAGAGGCAGTGCGGCAAGCGTCACCACGACCAGTGCCACCAGCGTCACGGGAACGCTGCGGCTCTTCACCACCATTGGCAGCAGCACGATGATGGCTATCGTGGCGAGCCCCAGCAACAGAGCCGTCAGCGAGAAGCCGCCGGCAATGATTTCGGGGAACTTCAGTATCATGTCCACCACGAGTACGGGCGACTTCAGTCCCATGAGCGGATAGATTTGCTGCAGGATGATGATTACGCCGATGCCGCTCATGAAGCCCGAGAGCACGGGATAGGGTATGTAGCGGATGAGCTTGCCTATCCTGATGATGCCGAACAGCACCTGGAACAGGCCGCAGAACATTCCCGAGAGCGACATGGTGACGAGCACCGTCGACATGTTGCCCGACGACGACGCCCATACGCCGCTGACCAGTCCGGCGGTGATCACCGTCATAGGGCCCGTGGGACCGCTGATTTGCGACGGCGTGCCGCCAAACAGTGCTGCGAAGAAGCCCAGCAGCGTGGCTCCTACAAGACCTGCCAGCGCTCCCATGCTGGATGCCGACGGGTCGCTGATGCCGCCAAACGCCTGAATGCCGAAGGCCAGCGCCAGCGGCAGGGCTACGATGCCCGCGGTGATGCCACCGGTAACATCGCCCTTGATGTTCTTGGTTGAAAGAAAACTCATTGGATCAAAAAATCTCTTTACGTTTATACTAATACTGTCTGAAAAAGGCTGCAAAGGTAGGAATATTATCATTCCCCGCAAAGGGTGACGGGTGTCGGTTGAAGGATGTTGGGGGATGGGTGAACCTATTGTTGCGTAAGGCGGAATCGGTTTACGCGCGTAGATTGATTGTTTTACGCGCGTAACTCTAAACGAGACCTTGCGAAATCGGAATCAATGGCAGACTCGCGCAGGCGACATATCCATTTCTTTACCCGAATTCGGGATAAGGAATCAAGACAGACTGAGTTGCTATTTTTAGGTCATGATTATCACGAACTGGCGTGTTTATTGAATATATTTGCCAGTACAAACAACACTAAAACAGATCAATCATGAAAATCGGAAAGAAGGTAATGGTAATGTGTGCAGTGCTGGCAATGGCGACAGCAGCATCAGCAAAGAGCGAACGCGTAAACATAGACGGCAGCCGCGGCAAGCTTGTGGCAGTGATACAGACGCCGGACAATCTTAAGAGCGGTGACAAGATACCGATGGCCATAATAATGCACGGATTCACCGGCAAGAAGGAGAGTCCGCTGCTAGAAGGAATAGCCGACAAGCTCGAAGCAGCCGGCATTGCATCGATACGCTTCGACTTTAACGGGCACGGTGAGAGCGAAGGTGACTTCCAATATATGACCGTGCCCAACGAGATTGAAGATGCACACAGAGTCTACGACTACGTCAGCAAGTTGCCCTATGTCAGCTCCATAGCCTTGGCCGGACATTCGCAAGGCGGAGTAGTGGCGAGCATGCTGGCAGGACAGCTCGGCACAGCGAAGGTGAAGGATGTGGTGCTGATGGCTCCGGCAGGTGCACTGCGTGAGGATGCCATACGCGGCAATACCATGGGCAAGACATACGACCCGCTGGATCCTCCTGAGTATGTGGAGATGTTCGGCGGACTGAAGTTGGGCAAAGACTACATCACTACCGCATTTTCGCTACCCATCTACGAGACGGCAGCCAACTACCAAGGCAAAGCAATGATGATTCACGGCACGGGTGACCGTCTGGTGCCATATACATACAGCGTGCTGTTCAACCACATCTGGCCAGGCAGCGAGCTTCAGTTGCTCGACGGTTTCGACCATGGATTCATGCAAGACTTGGAACGCGTTGTAGACATGGCATCCGAGCACATCATCAAGACGATGAAGCAATAGCACGGACAAGCATTCCGGTTCTGGCATCCGGCACAGATGTCAGAACTGGAAATAGATGAACGGTTGGATGGCGGTGCCCTTCATCTGGATGACGAGCCAGATTGCAGCTACGAGCAGCAGTGCCTTGCCAAGAAGAGGCAGCCGAGTGACCATGTTGTTGAAGCCGTTCATCCATCGGTCGGGCACGAAATGGGCAGCATAGCCCAAGGCCATGAGGACGAAGACCACACGATAGCCCGCCACTACCTGCGGCAACAGATGCAGGGAGAAGTTGCAGAAGATCTGTCCTATCATGTCGAAAGCCTGCAGCAAGTCGCGCTGACGGAAGAAAATCCAGCAGAGGCAGGCAAAGTGGAACGTCAGCAACACAGCGCCCGCCTTGCGCCAGCCTGTACTGACGTAGTGCTTGTCCCTGCCAAGCAGACTGCGGAAGCCCTTGTGCAGGGCCAAAGCAACGCCATGCATGAAGCCCCACAGCACGAAGTTCCACGAAGCCCCGTGCCACAGTCCGCCAAGGAGCATGGTGATGATGAGGTTGGCATACTGGCGAATCTTTCCCCTGCGGTTGCCTCCAAGGGATATGTAGAGATAGTCCTTGAGCCACGAAGACAGGGAGATGTGCCAACGGTGCCAGAACTCCGTGACCGAGGCTGACTTGTAGGGCGAGTCGAAGTTGATGTTGAAATGGAAACCCAGCAGCAGTGCTATGCCGATGGCCATGTCGCTGTAGCCGGAGAAGTCGCAATAGATTTGTAGCGTATAGCCATAGACAGCCATCAGGTTCTCGATGCCTGAGTAGAGCAAGGGATTGTCGAACACACGGTCGACGAAGTTGACGCTGATATAGTCCGATATGACAACCTTCTTTATCAATCCAGCCACGATAAGGGCTATGCCACGTCCCATCATGCTGTCGGTAACAACGATAGGCCGATAGAGCTGAGGGATGAAGTCGCGTGCCCGGACTATAGGGCCTGCCACCAGTTGCGGGAAGAAAGAGACATAGAAGGCATAGTCGAGCAGACTGCCAATGGGCTTTATCGTGCCGCGATAGACATCAATGGTGTAGCTCAGGGACTGGAACGTGAAGAACGAGATGCCCACCGGCAGGAAAATGTCGAAGGGACCGAAGGTGCCGCCGGTAATCGACGACAGTATGCCTGCGAAGAAGTTGGTGTACTTGAAATAGCCCAGCAGACTGAGGTCTATGGCAACACTCAATGCCACCATGAGCCGGCGTGACGCTTTACTTGACATCAGACTCATGCGACGGGCAATGAGGAAGTCGGACACCGTGACAAAGGCAAGCAGGAAGAAGTACGTGCCGCTGCTCTTATAATAGAAATAGTATGAGAAGAGCAGCACGAAGAGCATTCGTGCCTTCCGCTGGTGTTGCAACAGAATATAGACAAGGAAGAACGCGGCAAAAAGCCACAGGAACAGACCGCTGTTGAATACCATTGGGGCCTGCGGGTTATATGTCAGCAGTTCCTTAATTTGATTCCACATAATGATTGAATGTTTTGGCGATGGCAAGATAGAGCAGCTGTCCCTGAAGGGTATAGCCCTCTGCTATGTAATGAATCCTGTCGCGCTGCATGAGGTTTGCACCATACCAATTGAGGCAGGCACGCGATGCACCACCGCAGGAGTTGTAGAGGTCCCACGACGCAAGATGCTTGTCCGAGGCAAAGCGCTGTATGGTAGCAGCGGCATTGGCTGTACGCGGATTGACACGATAGCCGGCACGTCTGCCGCGCCCGGTACGTTCGTATGACCCCGGAGGCGTCGTCAGCAGCACAGGGATATCAGGAAGGCAGGCTATGATCATCGACAGGAGTACCTCCATCTGATGATAGTGTGTCGAAGCATCGTAGGCACGCGAATGGCTCTCATTGGTTCCGAACGAGAGAATGAGAAGATCCGGTCGGGCAGCGACGATGTCTTGCATGTGTTCCGGGGTGGAGAAGGTGACACACGTAGCTCCGTTGATGCCCATGTCGGAGTATAGCACCTTCGGTCCGGCATATTGCAACAGGATGTCGCGCACAGTCAGGGGATAGATGTGGCCACAGATATGGCTGTCGCCGACATGCAGTATGCGCAGTGTGTCGCGAGGCTCTCCCGACAGCACTTCTTCGAGCTTGTCCCAAAAGGGAATGAGCGAACCTGAGGCATCGGCAATCAGACAGTCATGGGTTTCCTTGAACGTGGGCGGAATGACTGCATGTATAAGGGGCAGCGTGTCGTGGGCACGGGAGCGCACCGATGCCGTATCGATGACGACAGCCAAGACATCCGTACGGGGTATGGGCGGCACAACATCCTGTGCAGACAAGCGTATGGAGACTGCGAGCAGCACCAGGAGTGCAGACAGGAATGCATCAATATGCCTCATGCGATGCCGTCTCATCGAATTTAGACTTCCCATACTGCATTGCATCGAATAGCATCTTCGCCATGTGTCTTCCGCCGCGGGAGTTTATGTGCGTATAGTCTTGATTTGCCATAGGAGGATTGGACTCGACGAGCTGGCGCATGCCGCCATCGCCACCCATGGCAACGAACATATTCCAAAAG
>CAVHJI010000058.1:10147-12293 GCA_963636255.1 Bacteroidaceae bacterium
CGAGACTCTTTATGCCGGGCATGGTAAGTATTTCGCCATCTTCGGTCTTATAGTCACGGTCGGCGACGCTGACCACAAGGATGCCAGCCCCAGGGAAGCACTCCTTCAGGTGTGAGATGACAGCACGCATCCCTTTGACATAGCCCGAGTAGTCGGTCATTTCCTGCGATGCGACGTTCAAGCCGAACTGCAGGACGATGAGGTCGTATGGTCTGACTGCTTCGAATGCCTTCATTGTTCGCACAGGTACCGAACGCAGATTGAGTCCGGAGGCTCCGCGCATGGCGAAATTGTCTAGCGATATGCCCGAAGCACCGTCCATGGATGCACCATAGAACACCGACGATGTGTCTGCAGCCATAACTCTGAACGTAACAGAACTGATGTCGCCATGTACTTCGGCGACGGACAGTCTCCCGGAGTCGTACACCTGGTCTAAGGCTGGCTCTCCGTTGACATCGGCCATGACATGCACAGCGGAATCGGAGCGGAAGAAGAACGAGGCTTTGTCGCACCTGTCAAGATTAGAATAGAAGCGTTTCTGCCCCTGAAGTGCGAAGGAGGCTTCCGCTTGCGGGATGAAATAGCGGTTGGCTATGTCCTGCTTGGCATGGTTGAAGTGACCAGAGTCCATGATGGAGTGGTTTTCCCACCCTTCTGCTTCCTGCCGGACAGACACGCGGGCTCCAGACGAAGCGGTATGTATAGGGACAAATCCCACGCCGCATCCTCCATAGTTCTGTTGCAGGAAGGAACGTAAGTCGGCAGTGAAGATGTCGCCCTCAATGAACGAGTCACCGAAATAGGCGATGCGAACGGCTTCGCTGCCAGCCCTGTCCAGGGCACGATAGAATGGTTGCATGCCACGCTGCGTGGAGTCACTGTAATCTTCTATGCATATCACACCGCCTTCGCACGTGTCGGTATAGGCAATTATTATGTCCTCTGGCACTGGTACATTCTCCTCAACGACTTCCGTCGTATCGCCGACGAGGATACTGTCGACAGGCAAGACGTCAACACGAACGGCAGGTTCAACCTTTTCTTTATGTCTGAGGTCAGACAGGATATCGACATTTCTGGTCTTATAGTCGCCTATAGCTACCGACGGGACATAGTGCAGTCCTATAAGCATCAGGACAACAAGCAGGAGTATTACCCCTATTTTGTGTAAATTGTTTTTCACGAAAAGTACAGAGGATTTGTGTTTTACCGATTCAATGCACGCTCATCAGGTATTTCATCACTACATCAGCGCTCTCGCTGTTCTGTGCCAGGAAGTCGTCGAGCAACGCCGTGTGAGATGCGAGTATTTGCTTCATGCGATCTCTGCCCACGAAGTCGACATTGCCATCGGGGAATATCTCATAGACCACACGGTCGTAGACAAGTCCGCTGGCATTTATGGCGTCACCAACAGTCCCTTGAAGGCGAGGTACATCTTTTGATACGAGAGAGCTACTGGCAATCTGGCCCAATGGTTGTGCCACGAAGAAGACATGCCCATTGACCATGGCAGCCTTTGCGAACCAGTTGCCAAACCTATACTTCTTATAACGCACCTGCTTGCAGTTGACGTAAAGCGTATCCTGACAACGGACAGCAAAACTGCGCTTCTTCAAATATTTCGTAAAACTGTCATTGTCCGTCGAGTAGATATGATAGTCGGCTCCGCCAGACATATATATCTGACTGAGAGTTCGTCGTTCCTTGGCAAGCGTGGTCACAGTGTCACCATTGCCGGAGAGAAGCTCCTGCAGGTCGGAATACACCATATCTTGACAATATACCCGACAAGACAGGAAGATACTAATCAATATTAGAACGGTTCTAATCATAGCTTTCTTTTGAGGTACGAAAGTTAGTCCATATTATTTTACTGCACAAACATCAAGTAGATAAAATTCTCATCAACCTATTCCATATAGTTATTTGTCAGGAGTAGCACGTATGGAACTAATGACGAGTATAATCAAGTTAAGCCTTGCAATATGCACTCTGGACCGATACAATATAACTTCTAAGGCCTACGCAAGTAGTCAACTACGGTCAAGAAGTTATCTGACTTCCTCATGCCAAAGCTTGCAATATTCATACCAAGGTTTGCAATATTCGTACCAAAGCTTGGTATGATAATTGCAAACCT
>CAVHJI010000059.1:0-12200 GCA_963636255.1 Bacteroidaceae bacterium
TCTTAACTATAGCTGCGCCTGTCCAGGAAGTCCTGGAACTGCTGCTTGTAGCTGTCGCCTATGGGCACATAGGTCTTGCCGAAGACTATTCGGTTGCGGTCTATGACGCGTATCTTGTCCTTCTGCACTATGAACGAACGGTGCACACGTATGAAGCGCGACTGTGGCAACATGTCTTCAAGACTCTTCATGCTCATCAGCGAGAGTATGGGTTTCGATGTTCCTTCCTCGTAGATCTTGACATAATCTTTAAGTCCTTCTATGTACAGAATGTCCTTCAGCTCAATCTGTATGAGCTTGTATTCGCTCTTCACGAAGATGCTTTTGATCTCTTCGCGTGGCTGCTCCAGCAGTTCAAACCATTGCACAGCCTTGTTGACGGCACCGAGGAAGTCGGCGTAGGAGATGGGCTTCAGCAGATAGTCCAGTGCGTTGACCTTGTAACCCTCGATGGCATACTGCTGGAATGCAGTGGTGAAGACGATTCGTGTCTTGGCATCAATCATCCTCGAGAACTCCAGTCCGCTAAGGTCGGGCATCTGTATGTCGAGAAATATGAGGTCTATATGCTTGTCGGGCAGCTCCTTCATGGCTTGTACTGCACTCGAGTATTCGCCTGTAAGTTCCAGTGTAGGGGTTTTCTGTACGTAGCTTCTCAGCAGTCCCAGTGCCAAAGGCTCGTCATCGACTATAGCGCATTTCAGTTTCATAACCATTTTAGTCTATATGGAGTGTAATCCTTGAGTAATATTCCCTGCCGTCGGCACTCGTGCCTTTTTCCCACTCATATTTGCCCGGATAGCTCAAGTCCAACCGTCGCTGCACCTGCTGTAGTCCGATGCCACTGCCGCTCTTGTCTCCAGCGTTCTTGGGGAAGTTGCTGTTCACAATCTCGCACCATATCGCGCCATTCTCCTCGTCCAGTGTTATGTTTATGAAGCTTGGCTCGGTGGGTGAGATTCCGTGCTTGAAGGCATTCTCAATCAAAGATATGAATATAAGCGGAGATATTTCCGTCTGTGAGTCTTTTTTCACGTTGAACTCCGTCGTCAGCCTCACGTTCCCCGACAGTCGTATGCGCATCAGTTCGATGTAGCTGCGAATGAACTCCACTTCTTTGCTGAGTGTTGTGGTAGGTTGTTGGTTGTCGTAGAGAACATGACGCAACAGCTTGCTCAGTTCCTGTACGGTGCTCTGCGCCCTGTCCGTGTCGAACGCGATGAGGGCATAGATGTTGTTCAGTGTGTTGAGCAGGAAGTGCGGGCTCAGTTGGTTGCGCATGTTCTGCACCTCAGCCTCTGCCAGTTGTCTGGCAGACTCCTTCTGCTGCGTTTCCAGTTGGCGCCATCGTACGCTCAGCCTGATAAACGTGGCTACGAATGCCACTATAATGAACGGCATCATGTCGGCGATAAGTCCTCCCAATGTAATCATTGGCCGGTCCAACGGCACACCGTTGTAGACAATCCGTCCGTCGTAGAACGGCAAATACGGCCATATCATGAAGAAGCATACGCCGCGCAAGAACGCAAGAGACAGTGCACCAAAGAAATTGGTCAGCATGAAAGCGGTGGTACGGTTGGCAAACAACAGTTTCGGGATGAGCAAGAAGTAATTGCCATAGAACACCAGGGCAATGAACAACTCGGCGGGAACAAACCACATGTTGTACACCGTGAACGAGAACGTAAATCCTGCCCGCAAAATCATCACGTAAGGTAGAATGTAGATTATTCCCCATACTGCCACGTGCGGCCACATTTTGCGTAATGTATCCTTGATGGTTAAATCAGGTTTCATCAGTCGTCAGTATTAAGAAAGAACAGTGCAGCCGATGCGGCATAAGCCGCACAGCTGCACTGACATTCACGGGTTATTCGTATCTGATTGCATCAATCGGGTCAAGGTTGGCAGCCTTCTTGGCAGGATACCATCCGAAGAACAGTCCTATGAGGGTGCAGACGATAAACGCGAGTCCTATGCTCGACGTGTCGATGACCACTGGCATATCCACTAACTTCAGTGCGATGACCGATCCAAGACATCCCACGATGATGCCGATTATACCACCTGCCAGACACTGCACGAGTGCTTCTATGAGGAACTGTGCAAGTATGTCTGCACCACGTGCACCTACCGACATTCGTAGACCAATCTCGCGTGTGCGTTCGGTGACGGAGACATACATGATGTTCATGATTCCTATGCCGCCCACGAGTAGCGATATGGCTGCTATGCCTGCCAACAATGCTGTCAGCATTCCCATGACAGAGTCCATCATCTCCATCATCTCCTGCATGGAGCGTATGGTGAAGTCATCATCGTCCGTGGCTTTCAGTTTGTGTGTACGGCGCAGTATCTGCGTTGTCTCGTTCTCGGCGTTGATCGTCAGCTCTTCAGACAGTGCAGATGCCATGATGCTGCCAAGATAGGTCTGCGACAACAACCGCTTCATCACCGTGGTGTAGGGCGCAAGGACAATCTCGTCCTGGTCCATACCCATTGAGTTATAGCCCTTGGCCTCGAGCAGTCCTATGACGCGGAACGGCACTCCGTTCAGTCTGACGGTCTTGCCTATCGGGTCCTGGTCGGGGAAGAGGTTGTCGGCAATGGTCTTTCCTATGACTATCACCTTTGCCGACGAGCGTTCGTCTGCTTCGGTGAACATCTCGCCCTCTTCAATCTTTAGCTGACGTATGGTCAGGTAGTCCACGCCTACACCGCTTACCGAAGCAGGGTAGTTGTTGCCACCGGCAATGAGCTGTCCCGATGATGACACGCTTGGCGATATGGCCGAAAGGAACGTAGACTCACTGCGCAGTGTCTCGTAGTCGGCAATCTTCAGTGTCTGCATGGCACTGGCTTCCTGACGTACGCCGCCTCGTGTCTCGCCACCAGGCATTATGGTGATGATGTTGGTTCCCATCTCTGAGATCTGACCTTTCACCTGTTCCTTCGTTGCCTGTCCGAGGCTGAGCATCGCAATCACAGACGCTATGCCTATGATGATGCCCAGTGCGGTCAGGAACGAGCGCATCTTGTTGTTGGCAATGGCCTTGATTGCTATTCTGAATAGATTAGTAAAATTCATATATGCAGCCTCCTCAATCGTTGTCCTTTGGAACCGGCAGTGCGGCAAGTGCCTCTGCTGCGTCAAGGATGTTGTCGTTCATAGTGTCACTCTTTATCTGTCCGTCGCGCAGCTGTATGGTACGTGTACTGTACTGTGCAATCTCAGGATTATGTGTGACGAAGATTATGGTGCGTCCTTCGGCATGCAGCTTCTGGAAGAGCACGAGGATCTCGAATGATGTGCGGGTGTCGAGGTTACCGGTAGCCTCGTCGGCAAGTATCACTGCAGGGTCGTTGACCAAAGCCCGTGCTATAGCTACGCGCTGCATCTGTCCGCCAGACATCTGGTTGCTCTTATGCTCCAGACGGTCGCCCAGACCCACAGCCATCAGAGCATCGATTGCCCGTTTGCGTCGTTCCGCTGCAGACACCTCGTCGTTGTACATCAGTGGCAATTCCACGTTCTCCACTGATGTGGTCTTCGCCAACAGGTTGTAGTTCTGGAACACAAAGCCGATCTTGCGGTTGCGGAGCCGTGCACGCTGGTTCTTCGACATCGACTTCACCGGCACGCCGTCGAGTATGTACTCTCCGCTTGTCGGGGTGTCAAGGCAGCCCAGTGTGTTCAGCAGTGTGGACTTGCCCGAACCTGATGTTCCCATTATGGTGACGAACTCGCCCTCGGTGATGGTGAACGAGACACCGCGCAAGGCGTGTACTGTCTCCTCACCGACGATGAAGTTGCGTCGTATATCATGTAGTTCAATGACTGCTTTACTCATAGTTGCTCTATATTACATATATATAATAAGGTGTAAACATGTGCGTATGTGTCGGTCATCACATCGGACCGCCAGGGCCAGGACCACCTGCACCAGGACCACCGCCAGAACCACCAAACATACTGTTGTTACGTTGTGACAGGGAGTCGAGTTCGCTCATGCCAGCGTCGATGCGTGCCTCGAGTACCACTTCTGTGCCTTCGGGCAGTCCGCCGAGAATTTCGGTAGTCGACTCACCCTGTACGCCTGTCTGCACCTCGTGTGCAGTGAAGGTGTTGCCTTCCTTTGTCCACAGCTTGCTTGTGGCACGTACGTTGTTGACCGTTGCATTGCCCACGAGTTCCTTGGTCGGTGTGAAGCGCAATGCCTTGTTGGGCACGGTCAGCACGTTGGCACGTTCGTTCTTGTAGATTGTGACGTCGGCTGTCAGTCTCGGCTTCAGCTTCAGGTCGGGGTTTTGTGCCGATATAACCACTTCATAGGTGACGACTGTCGAACTTGAAGTCGTCGACGACGATGATGATGTGCTGCCTATGCGAACCTGCTTGACCACTCCCTCGAATGTGTCATCCGGGTATGCATCTACAGTGAACACGGCACGCAGACCTTCTTCAATGCCGCCGATGTCTGCCTGGTCGACATCGGCAACGACCTCCATCTGCGTCAGGTCGGCTGCAATCACGAAGAGGCAAGGAGTCTCAAAGCCGGCTGCCACTGTCTGTCCTTCCTCAACCTCACGGCTAATCACGACACCGTCGATGGGCGATGTTATGGTGGCATACGACAGGTTGCGGCGCGCCTTGGCCAGCGATGCTTCGGTGTTCTGGAGTTGGCTCTTCGAGTTCTGGTAGTTGTACTCATACTGCTCGAAGTCCTGATCGCTGATGAGCTGTTTGTTGTGGAGTGTCACATTGCGTTCATAGATCTTTGTCTGATACTCGAAGTCTGCCTTTGCACTGCTGTATTGTGCCTGTGCGCTCTGCAGTTCGCTGTTCAGAGTGATGCGGTCCATCTCGGCTATGAGCTGTCCTTTCTTCACCTCAGTGTTATAGTCGGCATAGAGCTTGTCGATGATACCGCTGACCTGTGTACCTACCTCTACTTCGGTCACTGGCTTCACTGTACCTGTTGCCGTGACCGACTCTGCCACGTTGCCTCTTGTTATCTTCACGGTGTTGAATGTGACAGTCTGTCCGCGACCGGTGTTCCTGCCGAACATGAAGTAGCCTACTGCTATCACTACGACTGCTATTACGGCAATCCAGATAATGGTCTTCTTTTTCATATTGAATTGTATGTTTTTGATTTTGTTATTCTACGTTTATAGACTCGCCCTTATAGAAGTTCAGCAGCTGCTCGTTCATCAGAGCCATGTACTTTGCCTGCAGTTGCTGCTGCTGTGCACTGAGCAGATTGTTCTGCTCAGTCAGCAGTTCCACGGTGTTCTTCATGCCAAGGTTGAACTGTTCCTGCACCAGGTCGAAGCTGGTCTGTGCACTCTTGACCTGTTCCTTGGCGGCTATGTATTGCTGTTGTGCACTATTGGCATCGAGCCACAGGTTCTCGATGCTGCTGTATAGTGTCTTCTGCTTGTCCTGCAACTGCAGCTCGCTGTTGCGCTTCTGTATCTTGGCCTTCTGTATCTGCGACTTCGTTGAACGTTTGTCGTAGATGGGGATGCTCAGTGTCAGTCCGAGTGAATTGTTCCAGTTGCTCTTCACCTGCTCGCGGAAGGTGAAGTCGCTGCCGTTGGCATTGCTTGTTCCGATGCCTGCACTGAGGCTCAGTGTCGGCAGGTATCCTGCACGTGCCACCTTTATTGCTACGTCTGAAGCATCTATGTCCAACTTGCCTGCCTGTATCTCGGGGCGCAAGGCCAGTGCTGCATTGTAGACGTCGGTACGCGATGACAGTGGTGTCAGCACATCGTCATCGCCGACTTCGGGCAGATAGAGGTCCATCTCCTCTTCACCGCCAAGCTCGAGCAGTTGCTTCAGTTGCAGCTTGTAGTTCTGAAGGTTTGCCTGTGAGGTCACGAGCGAATAGTTGTCCTGACTCACCTGTGACTCCAGCTGTGCCAAGTCTGCCTTCGATATGCTTCCTGCCTCAAACAGCTGCTTGCTGCGCTCATAGTTGGCGCGACTGGTCTCGAGGGTAGACTCGTTGATCTTTATAGCCTCTGCCGAGTACAGTATCTGTATGTACATCTTCGTGATATTCTCTATGATGGTGTTCTCGCTCTCTGCCACGTCGAGGTTTGCCGATTCGGCATTCAGGCGTTGTTGCTTCAGTGTGTTCAGTCTGCTGCCGTTAAACAGTGTCCAGTTCAGGTCTATGCCATAGCTGCCGTTATAGCTGGTCTTGCTAGTCGAGGTGGTGATGAGGTCACCGCTAATCATAGTGTTGTTCGTACTGTTGGGACGGTTCACTACGCGTTGGCTCACACTGGCAGAGATGTTTGGCAGGAAATCTGCCTTTGCCGATGCCACGTCAATCTGTGAACTGACAGCATTCAGCCTGTTCTGCTGTATGCTGATGTTCTGCTTCAGTGCGTAGTCGATGCAGGCTTGTAGCGTCCATTGTCCTGGCTGCGCCACAATGGTCTGTGTGGTGTCGATGCTGGCAGGTGTCTGGTGCATGGTGATGTCCGTCTGGGCATTCGCACCAATGCTGCAAGTCATGCCGAGCACCGTCAGTCCAAAGATCTTGTTGAGTGTCTTCATAATTGATATATGTGTTGATGTTGTTCCTGTTGTTTACATTCCTTTTGCTGGAACAAAAGTATCTTGTCCTGACAATCGTGCAAGTCAAAATCGACAAACACAATCTTTTTGCCGACCAACGGACTTTTATGTGTTACGTGTTATGTGTTGGGCTTCTCCCTTCCCTTTAGGGGAGGGTTGGGGTGAGGCTCTTGGGTTTTGGGTGTCGCTTGAGTTGTTATGACGGGCAGGGATATTAAAATGTTGTTAAAGGAAGGCGGTTTTTATGCTGAAGAACATAAAAATAGGGATAAAGGCAGTATCTTTGCGGCGTAAATAAAAGGTAAAAAGATTGTTTAATGGCTTCCCGAAGCGCGGGAAGCAAATGTAAGAGAGGAGATTTAACTATGATGAACTTGAAGACAAATGCAACAGTTACAAAGCTTAGGTATCAGATTCAGCGTTATCAGGACATGGGCAACGGTATCATGTGCCAAGCCCTTCAGAAGCAGCTCGACAAGCTGATTGTGGTGAACGGCAACATCAAGGCTTGAGGCTTTTGCAGCCAAAGGCTGTCCGTTCCTTACGAAAGGATATTAGATTTCATAAATGTAAATATTACAGTGAAGAGTGAGGGGAAGTGCACTGATGCGTGTACTTCCCCTCACTCTTTTCTCATGTCTTGTGGCACTTGAACCCAACACCCAACACCTTAGTGTCTACCTACAGGTGATTACTCCGGTAAGCCTTTTTAGCAACAATTAGGTATTCCCCGCGTTTGGGGGTCGCCATACCTTTGCAGCGGTAAAAAATATGTGAAAGAGATATGAACAAACTGGTAACGATCTTTTCAATGGGTATTCTGATGACTGCACAGAGTCTGGGTGCAGCCGAGCCCTCCAAGTCAGTGGCTTCTTCAGACAACAATGACAACAACAAATCATCATACACCACAGTCTCGACACAGTACGACGGCGACTGGCGCTTCCGTCTTGGCGGTTACGGCGAGATGCTCGGCACGTGGAAAGACTATGGCATCAACCGTTGGAGCGGTTCCAACAATGGCAACTCCAAGATAAACCATGCCGAGGTGTCACTGCCACGCTTCATCATTGCACTGGACTATAAGTTCTCCGACAAATGGATTCTCGGTGCCGAGATTGAGTTTGAGGCAGGAGGTACAGGTACAGCCTACGAGCTTGAGACAGGTACCGGCAGTGAGAACGGCGAATATGAGTCGGAGATGGAGAAGGGTGGTGAGGTTGCCCTTGAGCAGTTCCACATCACACGTCTCATCGTTCCGCAGTTCAATGTGCGTGCCGGACATCTGGTGTTGCCTGTAGGCTTGACCAACAGTCACCACGAGCCAACCAACTTCTTCGGTACACAGCGCAATGAGGGAGAGACCACATTCCTGCCGTCGACATGGCACGAGACCGGTATTGAGTTTTTCGGCAGCTTCGGCAAAGGATATGCGGCATTCAACTATCAGGCAATGATCGTTGCCGGACTCAACCCCAACGGCTTCAGCAAGTACGACTGGGTGAAAGGTGGCCGTCAGGGCATCTTCGAGACCGATAACTTCAGCTCGCCAGCATGGATAGGCCGTCTGGACTATGTCGGCGTTCCCGGACTGCGTGTCGGTGCTTCCTATTATTTCGTCAACAATGCCGGTGCCAATTCCGACAAGCTGATTACCTACGACCAGATAGGCAAGATACCAGTGCGCATCTTCACTGCCGATGCACAATATATAAATGAGTATATAACCGCCCGTGCCAACTTCATGACCGGACACATCGGGCATGCTGCAGCAATAGGACGCCTCAACAACTCCTATTCCAACAAGTCACCCTACAGCCGCTTCACGCCGATAGCCAGTGGCTCGATGACCTACATGGGAGAGGTCGGCTTCAACCTGAAGACCATACTTGGCAAGGAGAACTTCCCCGTGATCTATCCCTTCGCCCACTACGAATACTACAACCCGCAGCAGAAAGCCGATGCAGACCAGACAATGGACAAGCGCTGTCAGGTGAGCCTGTGGAAGTTCGGTCTGAACTGGAAGCCGCTGCCCAACCTCGTGGTTAAGGCAGACTATACGATGCGTCAGATAGGCACACAGAAGGTCTTTGGCAAGGGATTGTATAACAGTGAGAACGAGTTCGGCATAGCCATTGCCTATGTGGGCTGGTTCTTCCAGAAATGAAAGCTATAGAAGGAAACAAATATTAATGAACTAATCAAAATTAGAACAAACAAGATGAGAAAGAACACATTAACGACAGGCCTGTTTGCTGTGGCTCTCGCCTGTGGCTTTGCTTCGTGCAGCGATGACAATAACGAGAATGGCGGCAGTGAGAAGACCTACACCATCACTCAGGCTCAACTCGATCCGGTTATTCAGCAGGCTGTGAACAACGTTATACTGCCCACATACAAGGAGCTGGCAGAGAAGAACGATGCCTTGAACAATGCAGTGCAGACGTTTCGCCAGTCACCGTCGGATGCCAACTTTGAGGCTCTTGCCAATGCATGGCTTGCAGCACGTAAGCCATGGGAGACCAGCGAGGCATTCCTCTGGGGACCTGTAGCCGACAAGGGTCTTGACCCTAACATGGATAGCTGGCCACTCGACCAGTCTGCCATTGTGCAGTTGCTGCAGTCACAGCAGTGGAACGACATGGAGTGGTCGGGCGACTACAACGAGGACGATGACAACATCGCTGCAAAGCAGGAAGTCCGCGGTTTCCACACACTGGAGTACCTGACATTCTTCGATGGCAAGGCACGCACAATCTCAGAGACAAGTACAACAGGATTTAGCGACCCCAACGCACTGCAGTATGGCGACGCTGTTGCAGCAGGTTATGGCGATGCATGGGGCAACTACATGCAGGCTGTAGGTGCACTGCTCCGTTCGGATGCAAGCACACTCTACTCTGACTGGTCGGACAGCTTCAACGGAGGCAAGAGCTATGCAGAGATATTCAAGTCGCACGATGGCACTCAGGGCTATCAGAGCGCATTGAACTGCATCGAGGCACTGATTGACGGTTGCACGGAGATAGCAAGTGAGGTAGGCTCTTCGAAGATTGGCGACCCCATCAGCAAGTATGAGGCAGGTCAGACAGAAGAGGCTCTCTACGCTGTTGAGTCGTGGTACAGCTGGCACTCTCGCGACGACTATACCAACAACATCTACTCCATCCGCAACGTCTACTACGGTTCTACCGACGGTACAATCAACTCCAATTCAATGTCTGCAGTACTGGCACGTGTCAACTCAGACCTCGACACAAAGGTCAAGAACGCCATCTCTACAGCAGCTGCAGCCATTCAGGCAATCCCGCAGCCATTCCGCAGCAACATCAACAGTGCTGAGGCAAAGGCAGCAATGGATGCTTGCGGTGACCTCGAGGATGTGCTGAACAAGGAGCTGAAGCCTTACTTCCAGAACAATACCAACCCCAACGAGTAAAGCGCATCAAGCTGTGGGGCAATTGTTCAGGAGCTGAACAATATATGCCGAAAGAGAGAAGGCTGTGCCTGCATGCAGACACAACCTCCTCTTTCGGAGTTTAATGAGAATGAATAAGGTGGGTACTTGAAACCCACCATAATTGCGTATTTATGAACAGATTAATCAGGTATACCTTATTTGCCATGGGTGCATCACTCTCGCTCGCAGCCTGCGACGAGAACCATGGCATCACTGAGGAACAGATCGAGATTCCTGCCGGATATGCCTTGTCGGCAGGTACGTCGACCACGTTCTTCAGTTCGCCTGTTGCATACGACCAGCCTGCCGAGTGGGTGTCGGGCAAGTATGATTCGCGATTCAACAGCGGTGACAAGCTGTATGACAACGTGAAGACCATAAACCACAACAGCAACATGGGTGGCTTGGGACCTGTCTATGCAGGCTACAGCTGTGGTAGCTGTCACCGCAATGCAGGACGCACGGAACCTACACTATGGACCGAAGGCGGCTCAGGCTCCTATGGATTCACCTCTGCACTTATCTACATCACGCGCAAGAACGGCTCGTTCTTCCAGAACTACGGACGTGTGATACACGACAATGCCATCTACGGCGTCAAGCCGGAAGGCAAGCTGAAGGTGACTTATGACTTCCAGACGTTTGAGTTCCCCGACGGCGAGACCTACGAGCTGGCTAAGCCAAACTACGAAATAACCGAATGGTATGCCGACAGCATACGTCCTGAAGACATGTTCATCACTGTCCGCATACCGCTGCGGCATGTCGGCATGGGACAGATGATGGCTCTCGACCCCAATGAGATTGAAGCCCTTGCCGCACAAAGCAACTATCCCGAGCTTGGCATTAGCGGACGTGCCAACTACATCACCGAGAAAGGTGTCAAGCAACTTGGCGTGTCGGGCAACAAGGCACAGCATGCCGACCTGACTGTCGAGCTTGGCTACTCCAGCGACATGGGCTTGACCAATAGCCGCTATCCGGAAGAGATCAGTGAGGGACAGGCACAGATTGAAGAGGGCGCAGCTATGGGACTTAGTTACAAGATGCTCGATGTCACTACCGAAGAGATGGAGGACGTCGACCTCTACATGCAGGCATTGGGAGTGCCGGCGCGTCGCAATGTCAACAATGCACAGGTGATACGTGGAGAGGAGATGTTCCATAAAGCCAAGTGCCACCTCTGCCATGTCGAGACTCTCCACACCAAGCCTCGCGGTTCAGTGCTGCTGGCAGGTACACAGCTGCCTTGGCTGGGCGGACAGACCATACATCCGTATTCGGACTATCTGTTGCACGACATGGGTTCGGAGATTATGGGCGTAGGTCTGAACGACAACTATGTCAGTGGACTGGCTCGTGGCAATGAGTGGCGTACCACTCCTCTCTGGGGCATAGGACTTCAGCAGAAGGTCAACGGACATACCTACTTCCTGCACGACGGACGTGCACGCAACTATGTAGAAGCCATCATGTGGCACGGCGGTGAGGGAGAAGCCTCCAAGAACATATTCAAGAACATGTCGAAGGACGACCGCAACGCACTGATAGCATTCCTCAACTCACTCTAAGACTAACAAGAAGAATAAAGAATACTCATATATATATAATCTCATACAGAAACACAATTATGAAAAAGATAATGCTTGCCATCATGCTGATGGCTCTGTTGCCTGTAGCGGCAATGGCTCAATACGATGCTGACACGGAGAATGGTGTGGTTTCACTTGCTGGACGTGAGGGCTTCTCCATAGGTTCCAAGGACGGTGACTTCCTGTTCCGTCCCTATCTGCTGGTGCAGACAGCAGCCAAGTTCAACTACTACGACGATGAAGGACTGGACAAGGCTTACAATCAGGACAACGTTGCCAACTCCGGCTTTGCCATTCCCTATGCCGTGCTTGGCTTCACAGGCAAGGCCTTCGGTAAGCTGACGTTCAACCTCTCTATCAATGCTGCCGCATCGGGTGGCCAGTTGCTTCAGCAGGCTTGGGCAGACTATGCCTTCAACGAGAAGATTGCCATACGTGCAGGTAAGTTCAAGGCTCCCTATACCCATGCCTATCTGACAACTCTGGGTGAGACACTGATGCCTGCAATGCCAACTTCGCTGACGGCATCGGCCATATTGCCATACTCGCT
>CAVHJI010000060.1:0-12153 GCA_963636255.1 Bacteroidaceae bacterium
CTAAGGATGGGCATTCTTAGGGTCTAAGGATGGGCATTCATAGCACCTAAGGATGGGCATTCACTCGACCATAGAATGGGCATCCTTAGACCCCAACGATGGGCATCCATAGACAGCCATTCTGGGCAATGTCGTGTCTTTACGTCAATGTTGCTGTAAAATGTTGAAAAAACAGCGTTTCTGTGGACGTTCAACCATAGGACCTATGGACGTACAGCCATAGAGCCTGTGGACGTTAAACCGCAGGTTTGTAGGCTTTAAACCATGGGATTTATGACCATTAACCTTGGAGTGCGCGGTGCACCAGCCATAAGATGGCGTGCCCTACTCTCTTGTGACTGGCAGCTGCGGGAGGTCGGTCCTGATGCGCATGCCGAAGGTGCGGTCGTGCAGGGCGCGGGTCTTCTGATAGGGAGCGCGGCTGAGACTGCGGGTGGCGGTGTAGCTCTTGCCGGCTGCCGAGAGCGCTGCCTTGAGCATGGTCTCGTTCTCATCGCCAAGCTGGTAGCCGTCGAAGGGATTGTCGTCGACAGAGACGTCGGGTGTCAGTCCGTCAGGGCGGCAGGGATTGTTGCCGTCCTTGTCACTGTAGGAGCCAATCATGACGTAGATACCCCAGTCCTCGATGGCCTCGGGTGCGGTCTTATAGACGTCTTCAGGTGTCAGTATCATGCCGGTGCAGAACTTGCCGTGCGTCCGCGCACCGATGACCTCGATGTCCATATAGGGCATCAAGCCGACGAGGATGGACTCGGATGCCGAAGCTGTGTTGTCGGAGACGAGTGCATAGATTTTCTGCAGTCCGATGTTGGCGTCCTTGGTGGAGTAATTGGTTTTGACTTCGTCGTCGTCGGTATGGCTGAAGGTGGTGCTGAAGTAGGAGGTGGAGGTGTCACCCCAATACTTCGTGAGCAGATTGTTGTAGACTTCCTTCTCGTAGACATCGCCGGCAGTGACGTTTGCCTCAGGCGCCAGCATTGATGCGAGTATTTCCTCGGTGAAGACGTAGCCGCCGCCATTATAGCGCAGATCGAGCACGAGCTCGCTGACGCCCTGGCTCTTGAACGCCTTGCAGGTCTCGATGAGCTTGCTGCACGACTTCATGTCGAAGCCGGTGTATGCCAGATAGCCCACCTTCTTGCCGTCGATGTCGAAGGTCTTGGTGCAGATGACGGGGTCTTCGTAGAGTTCAGTGGGGGTGATACTGACGGTGGTTTTGTCGTCCTTGACGATGTAGCCGTCGGAGGTCGACTCGAGGTGTGCCAGACCGTAGGTGGCTACGCTATTGCCGTAGTAGGCTTCCTCGAGATTGCTGTCGGTGATGTCGGCACCGTTGTAGGACAAGTAGATGTCGCCGCGCTTCACGCCAGCCTTCTCAGCCGGACTTCCGGGATAGACGTAGTTGACGATGAGGAAGTAGGTGCCGTCTTGATTGCTGATTGTTCCGACTTGCAAGTATTGTCCCATGGTGGTCTTCGTGCCGTTGAGGCTGTTTGTCAGCGTGGAGGCGTCGTCGTAGAGTGACGTCCAGCGGTCTTCGTCGGCACGGACTTCCTTGATGGTGCTGATGGGGTCGGTGCAGGTCTCGGGGGCGAGCTTGGCCTCGATGGCAGACTTGATGCTGCTGTCGTCAATCCAGAGGTAGTAGACGTCGAGGGCGTCGATGGCAAACTGGTCGGCGAGCTTTATCTCATCGCTGATGGCTGGCGTGGTTGTAGAGCTGTTATCGTTATCGGTTGTCGGGGTAGACTCTTTCTTGCTCTCGAAGACTTCGCCGTCGCTACATGCTCCTGCCACTAACAGCAGTGACAGTAGTAGCATGGTAGAGAATCTGTTCATTGTGATGATTTTGATTGGACGTTCGTTATGGCGCAAAGGTAGACGAAATAGCGACGGCAGTGACCGCCGTACGGTCTAAAAAACGTTAATGGTCAGGTCGAAGCAGACGGGCAGATGGTCGCTGATGCCGCCTTCGTACTTCATGCCGCTGAATGTGCGCCGCGGGCGTTTGCCGCCATAGCGCGTGTCATCCTCGAGCAGGAAGTCGCTTTGGAACACGCGGGCAGAACCGCGGGCCACATGGCACGAGGCATCGTCGCAAAGCAGACTGCCGCTGACAATCAGATGGTCGAGCAGTCCCCACGAGCCGCGATAGCGGTAGCTGCCAAAGTCTTCGTCGGTCTGCCGGGCTTTGATGCCGAGCAGGCTGTAGAGCGACGCGGGTTCGGGGCTGAGGGGTTCCGACACTTGTGCACGGAGCTCTTCGGTAAGTGAACGGTCGTCGGGATAGTCGTTGAAGTCGCCCATTATCACTACCTGCGGATTCTGTCTGAGGCTGATGATGCTATCGACGGCATGTCGGAGCGTGCGTGCTGCCAGCAAGCGGCGCGGCTCCGTCTCGTGCTGTCCGCCGGAACGTGAGGGGAAGTGGCAGACAAACACGTCGAGCATGCTGTCGTCGGGGAGCTGTCCCACGACGTGCAATATGTCGCGCGTGGCACTTTGTCCGTTCTCCGACGTGGGAAGGCGCAGGCTCTGCATGTCGAGCAGGCGGAAGCTGTCACGCTGGTAGAGCAGCGCCACATCAATACCGCGCTGGTCGGGCGAGTCGGTCATGACGTAGCGGTAGCCGGCACGGCGCAACAGCGAATGTTGCGTGAGGTCGATGAGCACGGAGTCGTTCTCAACTTCGCACAGTCCCACCAGTTCGGGCACGCCGTCGTCGCCGCCAACGCTGACGATGACACGCGCCACGTCGTTGAGCTTTCGGTCGTACTTGGAACGTGTCCAGTGGCGGACGCCGTCGGGCAGGAACTCGGTGTCGTCGCGCAGTGTGTCGTGGCGTGTGTCGAACAGATTCTCTACGTTGTAGCTCATCACGCGCAAACGGCACGTGTCCATCTGCGCACAGACGGACAGTGCCTGCATGAGCAGCGCAAGGAGCACGACGCAGCGGCGGCACATGCCTCTTACTGCTTTACGGGGATGTTCTTCAGGATGTCGAGCAGATGCTTCCAGAACTTCGCCACGCTGGGGATGTGCATGCGCTCGTCGGGCGAGTGTACGCCACGCAATGTGGGGCCGAAGGAGATCATGTCCATGTGCGGATACTTCGCGAGGAACAGTCCGCACTCCAGTCCGGCATGGATGGCTTTCACCTCGGGCTCGGCATTGAACAGACGGCGATAGGACTCGACAGCCACCTGCAGTATTTCGGAGTGCGTGTTGGGCTTCCATCCGGGATAGCCGTCGTTGTGGCTCACTTCGAATCCGCCAACGGTGAAGACGGTCTCGACCATTGTGGCGATGTCCTGCTTTGCCGAGGTGATGGAGCTGCGCTGGCTGGTACAGATGGTGATGGTGTGGCCGTCGGTCATCTTCACCGACGCCAGATTGGTCGATGTCTCGACAAGTCCTGGCACGTCCTGGCTCATGGCATAAATGCCGTGGGGCATGACGTAGAGCGTCTGTAACAGTCGCTTGACTGAATCACGGTCGATGGCATTGGCGGGACAGGGCACCGACTCCATGGAGATCTGCATGTCGGGTTCGGTGACGTGATATTCGTCCTTGACCTCGCTCGCGAAGATGTTGAGGTCGGCACGGAGTGCGTGCTTGTCACCCTCGGGCAGGGCTATCACGGCGTGGGCTTCGCGGGCAATGGCGTTGCGCAGGTTGCCGCCGTCAATCTCGCAGAGATAGGTGTCATAGCGTGAAGCGGCTTTCGTGAGGAAGCGGTTCAGCAGCTTGTTGGCATTGGCACGTTTCTTCTCTATGTCGTCGCCTGAGTGTCCACCCTGCAAGCCTTTCACCTCAATGCGGCAGGCATAATATCCGGCAGGCACGTCGATGACGCTGTATGCCATCTTGCCCACGGTGTCGATGCCTCCGGCACAGCCGATGAAGATCTGCCCTTCGTCTTCGGAGTCGAGGTTGAGCAATATGTCACCGTGCATGAATCCCTCCTGCATGGCAAAAGCTCCGGTCAGTCCGGTCTCTTCGTCGCGCGTGAAGAGACACTCGAGGGGACCGTGCTCGACGCTGTCGTCGGTCAGTATGGCAAGTTCCGTCGCCACGCCGATGCCGTTGTCGGCCCCAAGTGTCGTGCCCTTGGCGCGCAGCCATTCGCCATCGATGTATGTCTCTATGGGGTCTTTTGTGAAGTCGTGCTTCACTTCCTTCAGGCAGTCACACACCATGTCCATGTGCGACTGAAGCACCACGGGCTTTCTGTTCTCCATGCCTGGAGTGGCAGGTTTCCTCATGATGACGTTGCCTGCGTCGTCGGTGTGTGTCTCGATATTGTGCTTCCTGCCAAATTCCTGCAGGTATGCGATGATTTGTTCTTCCTTCTTCGATGGGCGCGGAACACGGCATATTTCGTCAAAAAAACTGAAAATGCCAGCCGGTTTCAAGTCTTCCTGTGTCATGATATTGTTGTTTTGGTGTATTTTTGTCACGGCAAAGATAGCTAAGCGGGAAGATAAAGGCAAACAAATCCTTTTGCCCGTTCGTTTTTTATGTCTATGTTTGCAACTTGATTGAAAAACCGACGTACCGAGAATGTCTATGTTGTACACCGTTCTATTTGCACTGGTTGCTGTGGCAGTCTGTGTGTTGCTGTTGGGTGTCCGGATCTTTTTTGTTGACGGACGCTTTCCTCACTTCCACGTCAGTGGGAATAAGGAGATGGAAAAGCGCGGCATCGACTGCGTGGAGTCGCAGGACAGGCGGGCGCGTCGCCGCTCACCGTTTGCCGTCGACGAGACAGCGAAGGACGCGGAAAGGGCAGAGAGAAACAAGTAAACTAAAAAACATACACAATTAAGAAGTAATTATGCAAGGATTGAAACATCTCTTCGGAGGTTTGGTGGCGCTCTCGTGCGCAATTCTTTTTTCACAGTGCTCCGGCAACGCAGGCACACAGGGCACACAGGGCAGTTATGCACAGGGCGGTTCTTCGGCCGATTTGAAGGTTGCCTATGTAGAGGTTGACTCACTGCTGGCAAAATACAATTTCTGGGTCGACCTGAACGAGGTGATGGTCAAGAAGAGCGAGAACGTACGCCTGACACTGAACCAGAAGGCACAGGAGCTGCAGCAGCAACAGCAGGAGTTCCAGACCAAGTATCAGAACAACGCATTCCTCTCGCAGGAGCGTGCACAACAGGAGTACGACCGCATCAACAAACTGAACAACGATTTGCAGGAACTCAGCACCAAGCTGCAGAACGAACTGGCAGAAGAGAGCAACAAGTACAACCAGCAACTCCAGGACACCATCGACGTGTTCCTGAAGGAGTATAACAAGACGCACGGTTTCAACATGATCTTCAGCAACACCGGACTGGACAATCTGCTCTATGCCGACGATGCCCTGAACATCACCCAGGAGGTCGTTGACGGACTCAATGCCCGCTACGCTCCAAGCAAGAACAGCAACAAATAACATCCCGCTCGTGCCAGCCACGCAGAGGACAGCGTATACATAGAGATACACAAGGACTTCCGGCGCATGCCACTCACCGCAGTGGAGCGTCGGAAGTTCTTTTTTTCCCCACGGACTGCAACAACGGTGTTGAATGTTGGATGTTGGGTGCCGGATGATTAAAAAACCAACTGTGCTCCTGCGCAGATGTTCGATTATTACTACCTTTGTGCATAAACATTGCTCTCCGCATAGAGCAGACAGAACACTAATCGAAGAGATGATGAATAATAATAAGAAGAAGATACTGCTTGCCGCTGTCGTCGGACTCACGGTGTGCTCGCCGGTGTGCCTGACATCGTGCCGCAGCCACTATGCCGTGACATCAGCAGAGATAACACGTGTGCCCATCGACAAGAGCGTCACTGCCGATGCCGAGGCACTGCAGCTCATAGCCCCCTATCGTGGCGGCGTGGACAGCATGATGAATCATGTGCTGGGACATTCGGAGATGATGATGGACCGCACCCGTCCCGAGTCGCCACTCGGCAATCTCATAGCCGAAGTGCTGAGGCTGTCGGGCTCCAAGGTGCTGGGACATCCTGCCGACTTCGCCGTGATGAATGTCGGAGGCATAAGGCGCGAGCTCGAGGCTGGCGACATCACGATGGCAGAGGCTTTCGAGATTCTGCCGTTCGAGAACTCACTGTGCGTGCTGACCATGACGGGACAGCAAGTAAAGAAGGTGCTCAGCAACATCTCGCAGCGAGGCGGTGAAGCCATCAGCGGAGGACGCATCACCATAGACGGACACGGAGGCTTCAGCGACGCAACCATACAGGGACAGCCCATTGACGACAACCGCCTCTACACCATTGCCACAATCGACTATCTCGCCGAGGGCAACGACGGCATGACGGGACTGTTGGAGTTCGAGGACAAGGTGTGCCCCGAAGGAATGACACTGCGCAGCCTATTCATCGAGTGGGTGCAGCAACAGACAGCCCAGGGACGCACCGTGTCAGCGACAATCGACGGACGCCTGAAGATACAGGACAATAAATAGAGGAAAACAGATGAACAGAACACTACGCCATTACATATTGCTTGCGCTCATGACCCTCGTGGTGACAGGCGCACAGGCACAGGACAAGAAGCTGTACATCATGCACAGCAGCGACACCCACAGCCGCATCGAACCGCTCGACGACAATCCGGCAATACGCAATGCCGGCATGGGCGGAGCGGCACGCCGCGTGACCGCCATCCATCAGTTCAAGGCAGAGCACCCCGACGGGCTGGTACTCGACTGTGGCGACATTTCGCAGGGAACACCATATTATAATATGTATAAGGGCGAGCTTGAGGTCCGCATCATGAACCTCGCCGGCTACGACGCCATGACCATCGGCAACCATGAGTTCGACTTCGGGCTCGACAACATGGCACGCATCTTCAGCCTTGCCGACTTCCCCGTGGTGTGCTCCAACTACGACTTCACCGGCACCGTGCTCCAGGACATCGTCAAGCCCTACCTCACGTTGCGGCGCGACGGCGTCAAGATTGGCATCTTCGCCCTCAGCCCACCGTTGCAGGGTCTGGTCCAGCAGAGCAAGTGCGAGGGCGTGGTCTATAAAGACCCCGTACAGACCGCCTTGGAGATGACCACCCTGCTGAAGGACAAGGAGAAGTGCGACGTCATAATCCTCATGTCCCATCTCGGCATAACGCGCGACCCGGGCAACGCCAACTCCTACGACAACGCCCTTGTGCCCCACACCCATAACGTCGACCTCGTGCTGGGCGGACACACCCACACATTCCTCAAGGAGGCAGTGCTGATACGCGACGCCGACGGACGCGAAGTTCCCATAATGCACATCGGCAACAATGGCGTGTACATGAGCCTCAGCGAACTCAACCTCGACAAAGCGCGGCGATGAAGAAGTTCCTCACCTCACTACTCGTTCTCCTCGCCTTCGGCGGAAGCCTGTCGACCAACTCGGAGGCAATGCGCATAGCCGATATGCCGTCCGACGATGTGCGCCAGGCACCCATCATTGGCAGCCGCATCAGCACCGACCCGCGCGCTGCCGAGTGGGCCGACTCGCTCATGCAGCACATGTCGCTCAAGGAGAAGATAGGACAGTTGCTGGTCTACAAGTTCGCCCCGCAGAACACGCGCAACAACCGCCAGTTCATGCAGCGCGTCATACGCCAGTATCATCTTGGCGGCGTGCTGTTCAGTGGAGGCAGTCTGGTGGCGCAGGCACAGCTCACCAACGAGGCACAGCGCCATTCGCATATCCCGTTGATGGTGACGCTCGACGGCGAGTGGGGACTCGCCATGCGCCTTAAGCCCACGCCCGTGTTCCCGCGAAACCGCATCCTCGGATGCATCTCCAACGACTCCCTCATCTACGAGTACGGCCGTGAGGTGGCGCGCGAGTGCCGCGAGATGGGCATAACGGTCAACTTCGCCCCCGTTGCCGACGTCGACAACAATGCCGACAATCCCGTCATCAACGTCCGCTCCTTTGGCGAGAGCCGCTACAACGTGGCATCCAAGGTCGTGGCATACGCCCGCGGTCTTGAGGACGGAGGCGTGGTGGCTGTGGCGAAGCACTTCCCCGGTCACGGCGACACCAACGTCGACTCCCACAAGGCTCTGCCCACGCTCAACTTCGATCGCCAGCGACTCGACAGCATTGAGATGTTTCCCTTCCGCCGCGCCATCCGTGCCGGCATCGACGGCATCATGGTGGGTCACCTCGACGTCCCCGCGCTGTCCGAACGCAGCGGACTGCCCTCGTCGCTCTCGCACAACATCGTCACCGACCTGCTCGAAGACGAACTGCAGTTCACCGGACTCAAGTTCACCGACGCCCTCGAGATGAAGGGCGTGTCGGGCAACAGCTCCGCCTGCCTGCAGGCGCTGAAGGCGGGCAACGACCTGCTGCTCGTCCCCTCACGGCTCAAGGAGGAGTTCGAAGCCATCGAGCGTGCCGTGAAGCGCGGCGAGGTCAGCGAATCATTCATCGACGCCAAGTGCCGCAAGGTGCTGATGTACAAATATGTCCTCGGCCTCCACACCAAGCCTCAGATACAGATCTCCGGACTTGAGCAGCGCATCAACACGCCCGAGGCACAGCAGCTCATCCAGCGACTCAGCGTCGCGGCAGTGACGTTGCTCGGCAATACTGGCGGAGCCGTGCCGGTCGACACCGACGTGAAGGATGTCGCATTGCTCAATGTCGGTGGCAAGAGCAGCATCATCGCGCCCTTCGTCAGCGAGCTCTCCACCTACGCCGTACCCACCGTGCTCAATGTCGATGCCTCGACAACAGCCTCTGCCCGACAAAGCGTGCTGTCGCGCCTCAAGGACTACAAGCGCATCATAGTCTGCCTGTCCGACCGCAAGGTAAGTGACTATGCCTCGTTCCTTGCCGCCATCCCGACCGAGGCGCCCATCATATATGTGTCGTTTGTCCCCGCCAAGGAGATGATGGCGGCAGAAGAGGGCCTGCGCCATGCCGATGCCGTTCTGTTGGCTCACGACACGCTTGCCGCCGTGCAGATCCACGCCGCCAACGTGCTCTACGGTCGCCAGCAGGCTTGTGGCAGTCTATCCACATCTCTCGGCTCGCTCTTCGCCGTCGGCGACGGCTACAAGGCTCCCGCAGCGGCTTCGGCAGAGGAGACGGTCGAGGAGGCAGAGGCAGAAGCCCTCTACCGTCCCGAAGACTATGGGTTCGACACCGTCCGACTCGCCCAGCTCGACAGCATCGCCCTCGAGGGCATTGCCCGGAAAGCCTACCCCGGGTGCCAGATTGTGGTGTACAAAGACGGGCACGAGGTCATCAACCGCACCTACGGCCACCACACATACGCCGCCGACGCACTGCCCGTCAGTGCCACCGACGTCTACGACCTTGCCTCGCTCTCCAAAACCACCGGCACCCTGCTGGCTGTCATGAAGCTCTTCGACGAGACGCGCCTCGGCATCAGCGACTACGCCTCACGCTATCTGCCCTATCTGCAGAACACCGACAAGCGCACCATCACCATCAGCGACCTGCTCTTCCACGAGTCCGGACTCCCCGCCGCCATCTCGTTCTACCGCGAGGCCATCGACGACGACAGCTACCGTGGCAAGCTGTTCGTTGCGAAGCGCGACCGCAACCACACGGTGCAGGTCGAGAGCGACCTATGGGCTCCAGCCGACATCAGGTTCAAGCCCGGACTGACCTCGCCGGTCAGCACCTCACGCCACACGCTCCAGGTCTGCGACAGCCTGTGGATCGACCGCGACTTCGCTGACAGCGTCTACTGCGACAAGATTGCCACCGCCCGCCGCGGAGCACGGCGCTACGTCTATAGCGACATCAACTTCATCCTGCTCCAGCAGGTTGTCGAAGCCATCACCGGCATGCCGCTCGACGAATACCTCGACCAAGAGTTCTTCAAGCCCATGGGACTGAAGCGCATCTGCTACCTCGCCGCGCGCCATCTGCCCAAGGATGCTATCGTGCCCACCGTCGATGACGCCTTCCTGCGCCATCGTCAGCTGCAAGGCTCTGTCCACGATGAGGCGGCAGCCTTCCATGGCGGCGTCTCGGGCAATGCCGGACTGTTCTCCAACGCCCAAGAAGTGGCACGCATCTATCAGATGTTGCTCGATGGCGGCGTCTGGCTGGGACAGCGCTATCTCAGCGAAGCCACCTGTCGCCTGTTCACCACCGTCACCTCCAAGCGCAGCCGCCGTGGGCTGGGCTTCGACAAGCCCGCCACCAATGGAGGCAGCAACCCCTGTGCAGACGCGGCACCGCGCAGCGTCTACGGCCACACCGGCTTCACCGGCACCTGTGCGTGGGTCGACCCCGACAGCCACATGGTCTACGTCTTCCTCAGCAACCGCGTCTATCCCCATCCGTGGGTCAACCGCCTCTCCTCGCTCAACATCCGTCCGCGCCTCCAGCAAGCTCTCTACGACGCACTCGAGAAGCGATAAACGTACTGCGTCTGATTTATCCGCGGAACTTAGACGGGTGCGCCGCGCACTCCGAGGTTACCATATCCTCCGATTACTTTATTGTCCGCGTTTATATTCCCCGTTTATGGGTTATTTTCTAATTTTGCGCCCGCAACCAAAAAAGATACTGGGAGAACGAACGATGAACAACGAGATAGCAAGAAGACGCACATTCGCCATTGTGGCACATCCTGACGCAGGAAAGACATCGCTGACAGAGAAGCTGCTGCTCTTTGGCGGACAGATACAGGTCGCCGGAGCCGTCAAGAGCAACAAGATACGCAAGACAGCCACCTCCGACTGGATGGACATCGAGAAGCAGCGCGGCATCTCTGTCACCACCTCCGTGCTCGAGTTCGACTATCACGACTACAAGATCAACATCCTCGACACCCCGGGCCACCAGGACTTCGCCGAAGACACCTACCGCACGCTCACCGCCGTCGACAGCGTCATCATCGTCATTGACGCCGCCAAGGGAGTGGAGTCGCAGACGCTCAAGCTCATGGACGTCTGCCGCATGCGCAACACACCCGTCATCATCTTCGTCAACAAGATGGACCGTGAGGGCAAGGAGCCCTTCGACCTCCTCGACGAGCTCGAAGAGATGCTCAAGATCAGTGTCCGTCCGCTGTCGTGGCCCATCGACATGGGACAGCGCTTCAAGGGCGTCTACAACATCTACGAGCAGCGCCTCAACCTCTTCCGCCCCTCCAAGCAGGTCGTCACCGAGAAGGTCGAGGTCGACATCCACACGCAAAACCTCGAGCAGCACATCGGCGAGCACGACGCCGCCCGTCTGCGCCAGGACCTCGAGCTCATCGAAGGCGTCTATCCCGAGTTCGACCGCCAGCAATACATCGACGGCCACCTCGCCCCCGTCTTCTTCGGCTCCGCCCTCAACAACTTCGGCGTGCAGGAGCTCCTCGACTGCTTTGTCGAGATAGCTCCCTGCCCTCGTCCCGTGCAGGCCAGCGAGCGCACCGTACAGCCCGACGAGCCCAAGTTCAGCGGCTTCGTGTTCAAGATCACCGCCAACATCGACCCCAACCACCGCTCGTGCATCGCCTTCTGCAAGGTCTGCTCGGGTCGCTTCACGCGCAACACGCCCTACTACCACGTCCGTCAGGACAAGTCCATGCGCTTCACCTCCCCCGTGCAGTTCATGGCGCAGCGCAAGTCCACCGTCGACGAAGCCTGGGCTGGCGACATCGTGGGCCTGCCCGACAATGGCATCTTCAAGATTGGCGACACCCTCACCGAAGGCGAGCATCTCCACTTCCGCGGGCTCCCCAGCTTCTCCCCCGAGATGTTCAAGTACATCGAGAACGCCGACCCCATGAAGCAGAAGCAGCTGGCGAAAGGCATCGACCAGCTCATGGACGAAGGTGTGGCACAGCTCTTCGTCAACCAGTTCAATGGCAGGAAGATCATCGGCACCGTGGGCCAGCTGCAGTTCGAGGTCATCCAGTACCGCCTGCTCAACGAGTACAACGCCAGCTGCCGTTGGGAGCCTGTCCACCTGTACAAAGCCTGCTGGATTGAGAGCGACGACCCCCAGGAGCTTGCCGACTTCATGAAGCGCAAGTACCAGTACATGGCGAAAGACCGTGAGGGTCGCGACGTCTACCTTGCCGACAGCGCCTACGTCCTCCAGATGGCGCAGAACGACTTCAAGCACATCCGCTTCCAC
>CAVHJI010000061.1:0-11760 GCA_963636255.1 Bacteroidaceae bacterium
GTACGGGCCAATGCAATCTTTGGACGTCCACGCAGACGCAGTGTGCGCTGATGTTCGTTGAGGGCTTCGGTGGCAAACTCCTGACTCTGCTGAAGCACGAACTTATATATGTTTGGTAGTATGGACGAGTAGAAGCGGATGCCATCCTCCACAAGCAGAATGACCTGTACGCCCACCTCCTTGAGGTCGTGGTCGAGGTTCATCTTGTCTTCCAGCAGTTTGATGATAGACACCAGCAGGTCGGTGTTGCCGAGCCAGCAGAAGATGTACTCGAATGCACTGAGGTCTTCGTTCGCCATGCGGCGTGTGATGCCGTGGCTGAAGGGTGTCAGTATGACCATCGGTATCTGGGGGTATTGCTTCTTCAGGCTACGGGCCACATCGAACGTCTCGTTGTCGCCGTTGCCAGGCATACATATAATAAGGTCATACTCCATCGTCTGCAACTGTTTGAGGGCTTCGTCGTAGGTGGAGACCTGCGTGAAGCGCGGCGGATAGCGCAACGACAGCGATGCATACTCTATGAAGATCTTCTCCTCTATGCGGCCGTCGTCCTCGAGCATGAAGGCATCGTAGGGATTGGCAATGAGCAGAATGTTGTAGATTCTGCGCGTCATCAGGTTGGCAAACTGCGTGTCGCGCAGATATAGTTGGTTGAGCTTTAGCTTGCTGAGCATTGTATTCCTCTCTTTATTTTTACAGGTAGTCTGCAAAATAACGGAAAAAAACAGTGTCGGCTTCACCGCATATCTGAAAAATGCTACCTTTACCGCACCGTTATGAGCCGGTGCTTGTGCACCGCAAGAGTGGTTCTTGACGATTTAATGCTAATTAATGCAAATTTTGCCCGAAAAGATTTTGCACGTTTGGAATATCCATATATTTGCAGTGTGTTTGATGACACTTTGATAAGACGCAACATTAACTTATAAAAACTTTGTGCTATGGATATACAGAAAATAATGTCTGGTTTGGAGGCGAAGCATCCAAATGAATCAGAATATCTGCAGGCAGTCAGAGAGGTCTTGATGTCAATCGAGGATGTATACAACAAGCATCCTGAGTTTGAGAAGGCCAAGATTATCGAAAGACTCGTAGAGCCTGACAGAATTTTCACGTTCCGTGTGACTTGGGTAGACGACAAGGGTGAGGTTCAGACCAACTTGGGCTATAGAGTGCAGTTCAACAATGCCATTGGCCCGTATAAAGGCGGTCTGAGATTCCATGCATCTGTAAACCTTTCGATATTGAAGTTCTTGGGCTTCGAACAGACGTTCAAGAATGCCTTGACGACGTTGCCAATGGGTGGCGGCAAGGGTGGTTCTGACTTCTCTCCGCGTGGTAAGAGCGATGCCGAGATTATGAGGTTCTGCCAGGCGTTCATGCTTGAGCTGTGGCGCCATGTAGGTCCAGAGATGGATGTTCCTGCAGGTGACATTGGCGTTGGAGCACGCGAGATTGGTTATGTGTTCGGCATGTACAAGAAGCTGACACGCCAGTTCAACGGAACGTTCACGGGCAAGGGCTTGGAATATGGCGGCTCACTGGTTCGTCCTGAAGCAACAGGCTTTGGCGCACTGTACTTCGTGAAGCAGATGATGGCTACACGCGGATTGGACCTGAAGGGCAAGACTGTTGCCGTGTCAGGCTTTGGCAATGTGGCTTGGGGTGCAGTGACGAAAGCTACGCAACTCGGAGCCAAGGTTGTGACAATATCCGGTCCTGACGGCTATGTATATGATCCGGACGGCATCAGTGGCGACAAGATTGACTATATGCTCGAACTTCGTGCCTCTGGCAATGATGTTGTTGAGCCATACGTGGAGCAATATCCCAACGCAACGTTCTATGCAGGCAAGAAGCCGTGGGAACAGAAAGTCGACGTGGCTTTGTGCTGCGCAACGCAGAACGAGCTTGGTGGCGAGGATGCACAGCACCTGATAGACAACAAGACGCTGTGTGTGGCTGAGGTGTCGAACATGGGATGTACGCCCGAAGCCATCGACAAGTTCGTCGAGCACAAGATGCTGTTTGCCCCGGGCAAGGCTGTCAATGCTGGTGGTGTCGCTACTTCTGGCCTGGAGATGTCGCAGAACGCTATGCACCTGAGTTGGAGCGCAGAAGAGGTTGACGAGAAACTTCACAACATCATGCGCAACATCCATGAACAGTGCACGAAGTACGGCACGCAGCCCGATGGCTATGTGAACTACGTGAAGGGCGCAAACGTTGCCGGCTTCATGAAGGTGGCTCACGCCATGATGGCACAAGGAATTGTGTGATAAGAAAGATATAGAGAAGAATAGGGCCGGTACACGCAGCATGATGTGTACCGGCTACGAAGGAAACTTTGTTTAGTTGTATTTGTATTTGTGGTTTGTGCTGCCCGTGCCTGTGAAGGTGTGGGCAGTTTTTGTTTAGTGTCCGTCGTAAAGGCTCGGTAGTAAAGTTCTATGGACGAAAATATATATTTCAAAACACTTGCAAAGAGCCTGCTTCTATGCTATATTTGCATATCTTCCAGCGCATTGGCAATCGATTGACTTCCGTCGGGAAGATATCTGACTTCCTCATACCAAAGCTTGCAATATTCATACCAAGCTTTGCAATTATCATACCAAGTACTTGCAATATTCATACCAAGCTTTGGTATGAGCCACACATATAGCTTCTCCGACCAAGTCTTATAGCTTCTCGGGCCAATACATATAGCTTCCCGGATCAGGTCTTATAGCTTCCCGCGCCAAGTCTTATAGCTTCCCGCGCCAAGTCTTATGTATGTGTTGCGTGTTAAGTGCTATGTGTTATGTGGATATTCCCACCTGTTTTCTACCGCCTCGCGATATGAGCATCCGACCTCTTACGTCTTGTTGATGCGACTTCGGTTGTTTGCTCAACGCGACATTGACAATGGCTCCATTGCTCCCGGTCGGTCTGCCGACTATTTTTAAGCTGCGTCTACGGGGATTGTGGCGGATATTCTCTACCTTTGTCCCTAATTCGGCATGGAAGATGCCGTAGCAAGAGACGACGGACTAAAAAGAGAAGAGCAAGCACATGAGCGTTATAGACCTGATAAAGAAACACGGACGGACGGCATTCTCATTCGAGCTGCTGCCACCGCTGAAGGGCAACAACATCGACAAGCTGTTTCAGGCTATTGATATGCTGCGCGAATTTGACCCGCAGTACATAAACATCACGACGCACCGCAGTGAGTATGTCTACAAGGACAAGGGCAACGGTCTGTACGAGCGTAGACGTGTGCGTCGCCGCCCGGGGTCGGTGGCTGTGGCAGCTGCCATAAAGAACAAGTACGGGCTGCCAGTGGTGCCGCACGTGCTTTGTAGTGGCTATACGCGCGAGGACACGGAGTATGAACTGATTGATCTGCAATTCCTGGAGATATACGACCTGCTTGTGTTGCGTGGCGACAAGGCACGCGACGAGAATGTCTTTATGCCTGAGAAAGGAGGCAATGCGCATGCGCTGGACCTGATTGCACAGGTCAACGACTTCAACTGCGGTGTCTCTGTCGACGGTGAGGAGATGCGTGCTCCGGCAACGCCGTTCACCTATGGCGTGGCATGCTATCCGGAGAAGCACGAGGAAGCACCCAACATCGACAGCGACATCAGATATCTGAAGATGAAGCAGGATGCGGGAGCGCAGTATGCAGTGACGCAGCTGTTCTTCGACAACAGCAAGTTCTTCAGCTTCGTGGAGCGTGCACGGCAGGCAGGTGTGACTATGCCCATAATACCGGGCATCAAGCCTTTCCGAAAGCTTAGTCAGCTGACGGTGATTCCCAAGACCTTCAAGGTGGACTTGCCACAGGACTTGGTGGACGAGGCACTGAAGTGCAAGAACGATGAGGAGGCATGGCACGTAGGTGTGGAGTGGGGCATTGCGCAATGCAAAGAGCTGGCGGCAGCCGGTGTGCCGAGCCTGCACTTCTACTCGATAGGTGCTGCCGACAGCATAAGGGCTATTGCCAAGGAAGTGTATTGAGATATGCGGCAGGGCAGGGAAGACGTGAGCCTGCTGTGCCGGAAGGAACAAACGCAAGAAGAAGAAGGAAGAAGTGATGTTCGGATTTGACGACGTGGTGGGACAGGCAGAAGCCAAGGAGAGGTTGCTCACCGAGGCTGGAAGCGGACAGATTCCGCATGCCATGCTGATATGCGGTCCGCACGGATGTGGCAAGATGGCATTGGCACTGGCCTATGCACACTACCTCAGCTGTCCGAACAGAACGGGAGATGCACCATGCGGACACTGTCCGCAGTGCCAGCAATGGGACAAACTGATGCATCCTGACGTCCACTTCATGTTCCCCATAGTGGCGCGCAAGAAGGAAAAGCTGGAAACCTGCGATGACTATCTGCCGTTGTGGCGGAGCATGTTGACGGAGAGTGCTTACTTCTCCTACGCACACTGGATGGACACAATAGAGGTGGGGAACAGTCAACCCATCATATATTCGCAAGAGAGCGACGAGATTGCACACAAGCTGAGCCTGAAGTCGGTTGAGGGTGGATATAAGATTACCATAATCTGGCTGCCGGAGAAGTTCCAGGAAGCATGTGCCAACAAGATGTTGAAGCTGCTGGAAGAGCCGCCGCAGAAGACTCTGTTCTTCCTCGTGAGCGAAGAACCGGAGAAGATTCTGCCCACGATAGTGAGCCGCACGCAGAGGTTCGAGATGAAGCGCATCGACGACAATGACGTGCAAGATGCACTGGCGAACCGCTTTGGCGTGAACCCGGAAGATGCAAGGACGATAGCACGCATGGCTGGAGGCGACTTCGCGAGAGCTCTGGAGACCATAAAGCTCGACAACGACAACGAATACTTCTTCAACAGCTTCGTCAGCCTGATGCGGTTGGCATACCAGCGCAAGCTGAAGGAACTGAAGAAATGGAGCGACGAGATGGCAGCGTTGGGACGCGAGAAGCAGAAGGACTTCCTGGGCTACTGCCAGCGCATGGTCAGGGAGAACTTCATCTTCAACCTGCACCGCAGCGAGCTGAACTATATGAATGCGCGCGAACGTGGCTTTGCCGAACGCTTTGCACCATTCATCAACGAGAAGAATGTGATGGGCATAGAGCGTGAGCTGAGCGAAGCACAGGAGCACATAGAGAAGAACGTGAATGCCAAGATGGTGTTCTTCGACTTTGCCATGCAGATGATTGTTTTGATACTGAGACGGTGACGGCACTTCTGCCCATGTGCAGAGATGAGGCTACACCTTATTATATATATACACACAACAAAGAGACAGAGAGAGGATACGGTTTATGTACAACATACACAAGTGCCACAACGGACTGTGCTGCAAGGGCGTGGGGCGGCATGACAAGCAGCTTGACACCTACGACTGGCTTGCAGACATCCCTGGCAACAGCACCGAGACAGACTACGTGGAGGTGCAGTTCAAGAACACACGAAAGGGATACTACCGCAATGCCAACCATCTGCCACTCGAGAAGGGTGACGTGGTGGCTGTAGAGGCTTCGCCAGGACACGACATTGGTGAGGTGACACTGACAGGACGCCTGGTGCAACTGCAGATGAAGAAAGCCAACATACGTTCGCTGGACGAACTGAAGCGGGTCTATCGCAAGGCAAAGCCGGTGGACATGGAGAAGTATCATGAGGCGAAGGCCCGCGAGCACGCAACGATGATTGAGTCGCGACAGATAGCACAACGGCTGAACCTGCAGATGAAGATTGGCGATGTGGAGTATCAGGGCGATGGCAACAAGGCAATCTTCTACTACGTCGCCGACGAGCGTGTCGACTTCCGACAGCTCATAAAGGTGCTGGCAGAAGCCTTCCATGTGCGCATCGAGATGAAGCAGATTGGAGCACGGCAGGAGGCAGGACGCATCGGCGGCATCGGCCCTTGTGGACGCGAGCTGTGCTGTGCCACGTGGATGACATCGTTTGTGTCGGTGTCGACGAATGCGGCACGTCTGCAGGACATATCGCTGAACCCGCAGAAGCTGGCCGGTCAGTGTGCCAAGCTGAAGTGTTGCCTGAACTACGAGGTCGACTGCTATGTGGAGGCACAGAAACGTCTGCCGTCGCGCGAGATTACGCTGGAAACGACAGACGGCACGTACTACTTCTTCAAGGCAGACATACTGGCAAACACCATTACATATTCCACCGACAAGCGCATACTTGCAAACGAGGTGACGATAAGCGGCCGCCGTGCGTTCGAGATTATAAATATGAACAAGCACGGACAGAAGCCCGACAGTCTGGAGGGAGACGAACAGTCGAAGACAGACCGTGGTCCGGTGGATTTGGTAGAGCAGGAAAGTCTGACGCGATTTGACCGTGCCAAGAAGCCGCGCAACAAGAAGAAAAAGAGCAAACCGGGCAATAACGGCGGCAACGCTAATGGCAATGCTCCGCAACAGGCATCGGCACAACCCGATGCACCCGATGCCGACAACAGCAATAGCAACAGCAGCAACAACAATAACCGTAAGCGCGGCAGGGACGGCAACAACAACGGCAGGGACGGCAACAACAACCGTCAGCAGCAACAGCCGCAGCAGGACCGTCAGCGTCGTAGAGACCGTCAGCAGGGCAAGGAACAACGCCCGCGCAGAGAACGGCGTGAACGTCCACAGACAGACCAGGCAAGCCAGCCGCAACAGCAAGCTAACAAGCCTGCCGACAATAATGGCTCAGCACAGGAATAAGAGTAACCGCCAGGGGATGACGACGACGGTGGCGACCGCTGTGGTTGCTGCCGTTGTGATGCTGTGCATGCTTGCGGCGTGCAACCCATCGACGCTTGTGCACACCTATGCACATGTCGACGGTGCCGCATGGCAGCGCACGGACACGCTGCAGATAGAGTCTGAGCTGTTGGACTCGGGGCGCGTCGGGCGCATGTATCTCGACGTGCGTAGCAACAGCAGCTATCCCTACATGAACTTAGGCATACTGATAGAGGGTACAGGGCCCGACTCCACGGTGGTGTTTCCACAGAAGGAGATAGAGGTACAGCTGCTCGACAGTAGCGGACGTCCCAATGGCGGGAGCAGTCATGAAGGCATACGCATCAGCGAAGTGCCCATCGGTGCACTGCGCATGGAGAAGCCCGGGATGTATCGCTTCAGCATTGTGCAGAGCATGACAGACAGCATACTGAACGGCATCTGTGATGTCGGCCTCAGGATTGAGATAATGTCGGCGGCAGGGTCAGAATAGTCGTTCGCGCTGGGCGTCGATGCTGAGGAAGATGAACAGCAGTATGGTGAAGCCCCAAAGGGACGAGCCTCCATAGCTGAAGAACGGCAGAGGGATGCCTATGACAGGCACCAGTCCGAGCACCATGCCGACGTTGACAAACAGGTGGAACAGGAAGATGCCGGCTACACAGTAGCCATAGATTTGTCCGAACTCGGTGGTCTGCCGCTCGGCAAGTCTTATGAGACGCAGTATCAGGAACATGTATAACAGCAACACTGCTGCCGATCCCACGAAGCCATGTTCCTCTCCCACAGTACAGAAAATGAAATCGGTATCTTGCTCAGGCACGTACTTGAGCTTTATCTGTGTACCATTGAGGAAGCCTTTGCCGGTGAGACCGCCAGAGCCGATGGCAATCATCGACTGCTTGACGTTGTAGCCTGCACCTGTAGGGTCGTCGACCATGCCAAAAGCCACCTTGATGCGTTCCTGCTGGTGGGGCATCAGCAGATTGTTGAATCCGTAATTGACAGAGTAGAGCATTGCCACTGAGCCTATCACATAGAGTGCGATGAGCAGTGTGGACTTGTATCTGTCCATCAGGAACAGGATTACAAGATACACGACCTGCACTGCACATAGGCAGAGCTGCACCACAGTGATGTCGAACGGCCAGAGCCATCGTGCTACGGCATAGGCTGCAACGCTCACGAGCAGTGAGACACCCATCATGAGTCGTGCACGCTTCCAACGGCGGGTGTAGAAGCCAGTGAGCAAGCCCGACAACAATGTCACAGCCAGCAACACACTGGAACGTCCTATCGATGAAGGCACATCGCCCGGCAGCATGTCGGCATCGAAGCGCACGCCCACAAAGAAGAACACCACAGCAGAAAGTCCAACGAAGAGCACTGCCCCAGGCATGCCCTTGCGGTAGAGCATCAGGAAGAAGGAGAGGTAGACAAGTGCCGATCCTGTCTCGCGCTGTGCCACGATGAGCATCATTGCCACAAAGATTATGGCAAGCACTCGCAGTGTGTCGCGTGTACGCCCAAGCGTAAAACCGTATACACTCATGCATTTGGCGAGTGCCAGTGATGTGGCGAACTTCGAGAACTCTGCTGGCTGCAGGCTCACAGGGCCAAATATCAGCCATGAACGCGAGCCACGCGTGTCGGGAGCAATGAAGATGGTCAGCACGAGAATGAGCAGCATGATGCCATAGGTGGCATAGGCATAGACGTCGAACAGCTTGTCGTCGATCATCAGCAGTACGAATGCCAACCCGAACGAACACAGAATCCACACCAGCTGCTTGCCTGCACGCGTGGAGAAACTGAAGAAGTCGGTATCACCAAGTGTGAAGCTGGCACTGCACACGCTGAACCATCCGGCAATGATCAGTATCAGGTAGATGCCGACCGTCACCCAGTCGAGTGTCCTAAATATGTTGTCTCTTCGTTGTGCCATGCCTATATGTTTCCTTGTCTCTATCTGTCGTTGTCTATCCTTTATAGCGTCAGCGTTCCTTGTCTCCGTAATAGATGGAGCGGTTGCTGAAATCGTTGGCTACTCCTTCATTGTCGGGCGACAGGTGTCCGTCATGCAGATAGTAGTCCATCAGCAGTCCGCCGATGGGCACGCCATAGGTTGCTCCGAAGCCGCCGTTCTCAACATAGACGGCGATGGCAATCTTCGGATTGTTCAAAGGTGCAAAGCCCATGAACACCGAGTGGTCGCGTCCGCGGTTCTGTGCTGTACCCGTCTTGCCACAAGCCTCAATGTCTGGCAACAGCGTAGCAAGCTGACGGCACGTGGCACCGGCAGTACTGCCGATGACGGAATGGCGCATGCCGTCGGCGATGATGTCGTAGTATTTGCTGTCTATCGTGGTGCGGTGTCGCTCGAGGTACTGGCTGTCGATGTCGTTGTCCTCAATCTCCTTCACGACATGTGGCGTCACGTAGTAGCCGCGGTTGGCAATGGTGGCTCCCAAGTTGGCAATCTGCAGCGGTGTGGCAAGTATTTCGCCCTGCCCGATGGCGATGCTTATGACGGTCAGTGCATTCCATGAACCTTTGTAGGCCTTGTCGTAGAACTGTGCGTTGGGAATGAGTCCGCGTTGCTCGCCAGGCAGGTCCACTCCGAGCTTGTAGCCGAAGCCCTGCGACACCATGTGGTCCTTCCATACGGTGATGGCATCCTGTGTCGAGCCGTACTTGTCGTTGCCGAACATGCGGAACAGTCCCCAGCAGAAGTAGGAGTTGCATGATGTGGCTATGGCGGGTACTATCGACAGTGGCGATGAGTGGCTGTGGCAGCCCAGGCGCAGATTGTGGAAGATGAAGCCTGCCGTGCACGGATACAGAGTTTCCTCGTCGACGATGCCTTCCTGCATGAACGTCAGTCCCTGTGCAGGCTTGAACGTCGACCCCGGAGGATAGGAACCCATGATGGCTCGATTGAGCAAAGGCTTGTGAGGATCGCGCGACAGTGCCGTGTGGTTGGCTCCACGTTGGCGTCCTATGAGCTGGCTGGGGTCGAACGTCGGCGATGACACCATGCACAAGATTTCGCCTGTCGACGGCTCTATGGCAACAATGGCACCTATCTTGCCACGCATGAGACGCTCGCCGAGCATCTGTAGTCCGATGTCGATGGTGAGTGTCAGGTCCTTGCCCGGCACAGTAGCCTTGTCGAGAAGGCCGTCCTTATAGCTGCCTTGAATGACACCGCGCGAATCACGCAGCAACACCTCAACGCCTTTCTCGCCACGCAGGTATTTCTCGTATGTTCGTTCCACACCTTGCTTGCCAATGACATCGCCGCTGGAGTAGTAGCTGTCGTTGTCTATGTCGCGTTCGGACACCTCACCGACGTCGCCGAGTATGTGACCTGCAGCATTGTAGGCATACTGCCTGACGATGCGACGCTGCACGTAGAAGCCTGGATACTTGAACAGCTTCTCGTGGAAGACGCCACACTCCTCTGCCGACATCTGGCTCATGAACGTCTGATGTGTGTAGCGCGAATAGCCTGGATTGCGGCTGCGGTCGCGTATCTCCTTCATGCGTGTGTCGAAATATTGGCGGTCGATGCCCAGTGTACGGCAGAAGTCAAGCGTGTCGAGGTTTGTTACCTCACGTGGCACGAAGGTTATGTCGTAGGATGGCAGGTTGTTGACCAGCAGTTTGCCGTTGCGGTCGTAGATGGTTCCGCGCGACGGATATTGTATGTGGCGGTAGAAGGCATTGCTGTCGGCACTCCTCTTGTAGTCCTCCGTCAGGAGTTGCAACGTCAGCAGGCGGGCAATGAATACGACCACGATGACGATTGCCATTGCTGCGATGATGTATCTGCGTCGTTCGAGTTGGTCATTGTGTGATGTCATATATATATATCCCTGCTATTTCTTCCTGATCATCTCAATGGCGAAGACACAAGCCACGGTCATTGCCGTGCATCCTATGATGCGCAGCAGGAGGCTGCCGAAGTTGGCAAGTGAGAACTGTATGAGTATCGCCGCTGCGGTATGGTGCAGTAGCACGAACGTAAGCACGTACTTGAAGAATGCCGGCAATCCGAATGACTTGACCGACGGCATCACGACGTCGTCGTCCAGTGCATCGCGTGTCACGAACAGTCGCAACAGTGTGGGACGTGCAAAGGCTGCAAGCGTCAGGGCGGCTGCATTGGCTCCCAGCGTGTCCTCGAAGATGTCTACGATGAGTCCGAGGGCAAATGCCCACAGCATAGTCTCGCAACGGTCGGTGCCGGTGCTGAACTTCAGGATGAGGTAGACAAACAGCAACGGATGCACCACACCCCACAACAGGATGTTGTCGAACACCAGCACCTGCATCAGCACCAGTGCCACCAGCCAGACTATCCTATTTATATATGTGCTTGCCAAACCTGTCCTTCCTCTCTTTCAAGTTGTCGCCTGTCCCTTAATCCTGTCCCTGCCGCTCAAGCTGCATACGTTCGTCGGCATTTCTGTCCATCAGCACGCGCACGTTGGTCAGGTTGCCGAAGTCGGCAGACAGGAGCACCCGTACCTGATATGACAGTCCGTCGTGCGAGTCCGATACGTCGTCTATCGTTCCTACCATCAGTCCTTCGGGAAACATTGTCGAGAAGCCGCTGGTGACTATGGTGTCGCCGACGCTGAACTTCGCATGTCGCGGCAGGTCCTTCAGGTAGGCGTGGCTCGGGTCGTGGCCTTCCCACTGCAGGTAGCCGAAGTAGTCGTTCTTCGCTATCTTGCAGCTCAGGTTCGACTTGCCGTTGAGCAGCGGTATGACCAGCGAGTAATGGGCTGATGTCCTGAAGACAATGCCCACGACACCGCCTGCACCGACGACAGCCATCTCTGGACGTATGCCGTCGGACGAGCCCTTGTCGATGGTTATGTAGTTGTTGCTGCGGTCGATGCTGTTGTTTATGACCAGAGCTTTGATGATATCGTACTCTCTACGCGCCGCGACACCGATATATGCATATAGCGAGTCACCCTGCTCCATCTTCAGTGCACTCTCGGCG
>CAVHJI010000062.1:0-11734 GCA_963636255.1 Bacteroidaceae bacterium
TGAGGGGTGTCGGGGAAATGCCCCTTTCTCTTGTAGCGAAGAATCATTTTTTTCAAGAAGGTTGAGAAGGCAAAACTTGAACAAGGCTTGTGGGGCAAACCTCGCGCTCTTTGACATGTTGAACGGTTTTCAGGGACTGCGACCTGTTCCCTTTTCAATCTTTAACGGGCGGGCAGTTTGTTTCTTTTGGGCAGAAGCCGTACCTTTGTGCGTATTATGGGCGTTGTCCCATAATGAAGAAAGAGACTGAAGAAGGAACCATCATGGGAAAAATCATTGCATTGGCAAATCAGAAGGGCGGTGTGGGCAAGACGACGACGTGCATCAACCTCGCAGCTTCGCTGGCAACGCTGGAGAAGAGTGTCCTCGTGGTCGACGCTGACCCGCAGGCGAACGCTTCGTCGGGATTGGGTATCGACATCAAGAAGGCTCCATGCACCATCTATGAATGCCTGATTGACCATGCCGACATCGACGAGGCGGTACAGGATACGGAGATTGATACGCTGAAGGTCATTCCCTCGCACATCAACTTGGTGGGTGCGGAGATAGAGATGCTGAAGCTGAAGAACCGCGAGAGGATTATGAAGAGCGTGCTGGCGCCGGTTAAGGACCGGTTTGACTACATACTGGTGGACTGTTCGCCGTCGCTGGGCCTCATCACGGTGAATGCGCTGACGGCTGCAGACTCGGTGATTATTCCGGTGCAGGCAGAGTACTTCGCCCTTGAGGGCATAAGCAAACTGCTGAATACGATAAAGATCATAAAGACCCGACTGAACCCGAGCCTGGAGATTGAGGGCTTCCTGCTGACGATGTACGACTCGCGCCTCAGACAGGCAAACCAGATCTACGACGAGGTGAAGAGGCACTTCCAGGAGCTGGTGTTCAAGACTGTGATACAGCGCAACGTGAAGCTGAGCGAGGCACCAAGCTACGGATTGCCCGCCATACTGTATGACGCCGACTCGAACGGTGCCAAGAACTATCTGCTGCTGGCCAAGGAATTGGTGGAGCGCAACGAGGTGAAGGGGAAGGCGACGGCGGCTGACGCCTGAGGGGCTCGCGCCGCAACCGCATGATGCTGCGCGACTCTCCGCAAAGAAGAAAGGATAAAGAATGAAACAGAAGAGAAGTGCTCTGGGGCGCGGACTCGACGCCCTGCTGAGCGTAGACAACATTGAGACCGAGGGGTCGTCGTCGATAAGCGAGATTGAGCTGAGCAAGATACACGTAAACCCCAACCAGCCGCGACGCGAGTTCAACCAGGAGTCGCTGCAGGAACTGGCGGACTCGATAAAGGAGATTGGCATCATACAGCCCATCACGCTGCGCGAGGAGAAGAACGGCGAGTACCAGATTATTGCCGGCGAACGACGCTTCCGCGCCACACAGATGGCAGGACTGGCAACCATTCCGGCATACATACGCACTGCCGACGACGAGAACGTGATGGAGATGGCGCTGATAGAGAACATTCAGCGCGAGGACCTGAACTCGGTGGAGATAGCACTGGCATACCAGCATCTGCTGGACCAGTATGACATGACGCAGGAGAGGCTGAGCGAGCGGGTGGGGAAGAAGCGCGCCACGATTGCCAACTACCTGCGACTGCTGAAGCTGCCGGCAGAGATACAGATGGGACTGCAGAACAAGCTCATCGACATGGGACATGCCCGCACGCTGGTGACGCTGAACGACGCGAAGCTGCAGGTGAAGCTCTACAGGGAGATTATAGAGAACGGATACTCCGTGAGACGTGTCGAGGAGATGGTGAAGGCACTGCAGGACGGCGAGACAGTGAAGAGCGGCAGTCGCAAGATTGAGCCGCGACGCAGCCGACTGCCCGAGGAATATGACACGCTGAAGCAGCAGCTGGCGGCATTCTTCAAGACGAAGGTGCAGCTGACGTGCTCGGACAAGGGACGTGGCAAGATCAGCATCCCCTTCAGCAATGAGGAGGAGCTGGAACGCATAATGACGATATTCGACTCGCTGAAACAGAGATGACGCGACGGCGACACACATACATCACGACTGCGGTGCTGACACTGATGGTGTGGCTCGCAGGATGGATGCCGCTGGAAGCACTGGCACAGACGCCGCACGCGGCACTGCGTCGAGCTGGAATGATTGCCGCCGACAGCACGCAGCTGCTGCTGAATGCCGACAGTCTGACCATCGACAGCATTGAGCGTGCCAACAGGCAGGAGATGGCGGCGATGGACTCGACAGTGAGGATTGACGCAGGCGCGGTGGAGCAGGACAAGGTGGCACAGGCAGTGGAACAGAAGCGGTTCATCCCCAACCCTACGAAGGCAACATGGCTGGCGCTGGTGGTGCCTGGCGGCGGACAGATCTACAACCGCAAGTACTGGAAGCTGCCGATATTCTACGGCGGATTTGCAGGATGCACCTACGCACTGACATGGAACAACCGCATGTATAAGGACTACTCGGCTGCCTACAAGGATGCCGTGAACGGCAACTGGAGCTCGAAGAACATCACCGACCTGCTGCCGTCGACCTACCTGGGACGCACGTCGGAGAGCCAGATCACCGAGGTGCTGAAAAAGAGAAAGGATTTGTACCGCCGCTATCGCGACATGAGTATATTTGCCTTCATAGGAGTGTATCTGCTGTCGGTGGTCGACGCCTACGTGGATGCCGAGCTGTCGAACTTCGACATCACGCCCGACCTGAGCATGAGCATTGAGCCGGCGGTGATGGATTCGGGCAATCAAGGCATGAACCTCCGCGACAAGTCGGTGGGAATGCAGTGCAGCTTCAGATTCTGACCGCGAGAAGGACAGAGAGAAGAGAAAAGGACAGACACATATATATAATATAGAGAGAGAACACGACAACAAGCAACATAGAGATATATAGAGAGTACACACTATAATGACGAGAACAAGAAGACACATACTGCGGCTACTGATATGCCTCGCATCGCTGATGCTGGGCACTGTCGGTGCAGAGGCACAAGACCAACCGGAAGAGAGCGTCAGCGTGACCATGCACGACAGCCTCGGCGCAGCCCGCACGGAGAACATCGATTTGCCGCCAAGCATGACCTATCCGATAGACAGTCTGCTGGCAGAATGGAAGGTCAGGACATACCTGAGCACCGGCGAGGAGTGCAGCACCTCAAACGACAACCCGCTGTTCAGTGACTCGATCTACATCGACCGGCTGAGCCGCATGCCCACAGTCATCGAGATGCCCTACAACGAGATTGTACGCGGGTTCATTGACCAGTACACCGTACGCCGGCGCAGCAGTGTGTCGCTGCTGCTCAGCCTGAGCAACTTCTACGTGCCCATCTTCGAGGAGGCTCTCAACGCCTACAACCTGCCGCTGGAACTGAGGTATCTGCCAATCATCGAGTCGGCATTGAACCCGCGGGCATCGTCGCGTGCAGGAGCAAAGGGACTGTGGCAGTTCATGCCGACGACAGGCAAACTGTACGGACTGGAATACAACAGTCTGGTGGATGACCGCCAGGACCCGATAAAGTCGTCATGGGCAGCAGCACGCTACCTGAAGGACATGTACGACATCTATCATGACTGGACACTCGTGATTGCAGCCTACAACTGCGGTCCGGGCAACATAAACAAGGCGATAAGCCGCTCGGGAGGCAAGACCGACTACTGGGAGATTTACAACTACCTGCCACGCGAGACACGCGGCTACGTCCCCTCGTTCATTGCCGCCAACTACGTCATGACCTACTACTGCAAGCACAACATCTGCCCCATGGACATGGAGATCCCGAGTGCCACGGACACGGTGCAGGTGAACAGGAACATGCATCTGCGGCAGATTGCCGAGGTGTGCAACGTGGACTTCGAGGAGCTGCGCAGCCTCAATCCGCAATACAAGCGCGACATCATTCCCGGAGATACCGGTCCACAGACATTGCGTCTGCCGCAGGACATCGTAGGCACATTCCTCGAACGTCAGGATTCGGTAGTGGCATACAAGGCAGCCGAATACTTCAAGAACCGCCGCGTGGTGGCTGTCCCCGAACAGAGCACTCGCAGCAGCCGCAGCAGACAGAGCAACGCCAGCTCGTCGACATCGTCGGGCAGCTCGTCGGGCGCAACATATCACACCATACGTCGTGGTGAGACACTGTCGACGATAGCACAACGCTACGGTACTACCGTCAGCCGTTTGCGCAGTCTGAACGGCATAAAAGGTTCGAACATCACCGCAGGCAAGAAGCTGCGCGTCAAGTAAGGGAAGAGTTCGGGCGAGACGACTATATATATAATAAGGTATATAACAGGATAGATATAATAAAAGGTGTAACAGGCACAATGGAAGACAATCTGAGCGAGAAAGAGAAAGCCGAAGAGAAGATGATTCAGGACACGTTCCATGAATTGATTGACCACTATCTGGCGACCAAGCACCGCAAGCGCGTGGAGATAATCACCAAGGCTTTCAACTTCGCATATCAGGCACACAAAGGCATACGCCGTCTGTCGGGCGAACCGTATATCATGCACCCGTTGGCGGTGGCAATGATTGTGTGCGACGAGATTGGGCTTGGCTCGACCTCAATCTGCTCGGCACTGTTGCACGATGTCGTAGAGGATACCGACTACACGGTAGAAGACATAGAAAACATCTTCGGACCTAAGATTGCGCAGATTGTCGACGGACTGACAAAGATTGCGGGCGGTATCTTCGGCGAACATGCCTCGGCACAGGCAGAGAACTTCAAGAAGCTGCTGCTGACAATGAGCGACGACGTGCGCGTGATACTGATAAAGATTGCCGACCGTCTGCACAACATGCGCACCCTGGCATCGCAACCAGCCAACAAGCAGTACAAGATTGCCGGTGAGACGCTGTATCTGTATGCTCCTCTGGCGTACCGACTGGGACTGAACAAGATAAAGACCGAGCTGGAGAACCTTAGCTTCAAGTACGAACATCCCGAGGAATATCAGGAGATAGAAGACAAGCTGCATCGGACGGCTGCCGAACGCGACAAGGTGTTTGCCGACTTCACCGCACCCATAAGGGCGGCGCTGGACAAGATGGGGCTGAAGTACAGCATCACGGCGCGCGTGAAGACCCCTTACTCCATCTGGAACAAGATGCAGACCAAGCACGTGCCCTTCGAGGAAATCTACGACCTGCTGGCAGTGCGCATCGTGTTCGAGCCGACCAACAAGGAAGAGGAGCTGAACAACTGCTTCGACATCTACGTCGGCATCTCGAAGATATACAAGCCTCACCCCGACCGCATTCGCGATTGGGTGAGCCATCCAAAGGCAAACGGATATCAGGCACTGCACGTCACGCTGATGTCGAACGACGGACAGTGGATTGAGGTGCAGATACGCAGCAAGCGAATGGACGACATTGCCGAACAGGGATTTGCCGCACACTGGAAGTACAAGGAAGGCGAAGGCGGTGAGGACGAAAGCGAGCTGGACAAGTGGCTGACAACGATACGCGAGATCCTGGACGACCCGCAGCCGGACGCTATGGACTTCCTCGACACCATCAAGCTGAACCTCTATGCACAGGAAATATTCGTCTTCACGCCGAAAGGCGAAATAAAGACCATGCCACAGAACTCCACAGCACTGGACTTTGCCTTCTCGCTGCATACGGAGATTGGCGTGCACTGCATCGGAGCAAAGGTGAATCACAAGCTGGTGCCACTGAGCCACAAACTGAACAGCGGCGACCAGGTGGAGATACTGACTTCGAAGTCGCAATATGTACATCCCGAATGGGAAGCCATTGTCAACACAGCCAAGGCGCGTAGCAAGATAGCATCGATTTTGCGCAAGGAAGCGAAGAAGAGCCAACAGGAAGGACTGGACAAGCTCAACGAGTTCCTGAAGGACGAGAACATGTATGTCGACGACATGGTGCTGGAGAGGCTGCGCCTGTTCCACAACGAGAAGACGAAGAACGACCTGCTTGCCGACATCGGCGCAGGCAAGATAATACTGGGAGAGGCTGACCTGAACGAGATTCGTGGCAGGAAGAACACCGGATGGCGACGTTTCCTGCGACTGCCGTTCGGAGGAAACAAAGGCAAGGAGGTTGTCGGCACAGCTCCACAGGAAGAACAGACCGCAGTACCGCAGAAGAAGATAAATACCAAGCAGGTGCTGAAGCTGACCGAAGAAGCCATACAGACGAAGTACAGGATTGCCGACTGCTGTAATCCCATCCCTGGCGATGACGTGCTGGGATTCATCGACGACAACAACAACATCATCATTCACAAGCGGCAGTGCCCCGTAGCGGTGAAGCTGAAGAGCAGCTACGGCAACCGCATACTTGCCACACAGTGGGACACGAAGAAGCAACTGACGTTCCTGGTCAACATCAGTCTCAAGGGCATAGACCGCATCGGCCTGATAAACGACGTGACACAGGTGATATCGAGACAGCTGAACGTGAACATCAAGAGGCTGACCATCGAGACCGACCAAGGCGTATTCGAAGGACACATAGAGCTGTATGTCCACGATGTGGATGACGTGAACACCATTATAAACAATCTGAAGAAGATAAACGACATCCAGGAAGCCGGACGCGAATGACGGGAAACTTCTACCGAGCCTTCATGTCCTCGTCTGCCAGATTGTCGGCGAGACGGTTCACCTGGTCATAGGTGAAGGAGTCGAGCGCATCGCGCATTTCGGCAAGCTGTCGGCGCACGTCGATGAGACGTTGCAGAACCTCCGCATCGCGCGACACATTGGTGCGGTTCACCCTAAGGCGTTCGCGTGCTCCCTGAATGGTCAGCCCCTGCACCTTCACCAAATGGTGTATAAGACGTATCTGCTCGATGTCGCTTTGCGTATAGCGGCGGACGCCGCGAGCGCCCTTGTCGGGGTTCAGCTTCGGAAACTCCTTCTCCCAATAGCGCAGCGTCGACTCGTTCAGTCCGAACATGTCTGCCACTTCACCTATAGAGTAGTACAACTTCGAGTTCTGCTTTTCTTCCATCGTCACTTAACGCATTTTCCGTATCTGCATGCTGACGCCACATCAGTGGACCAGCCGTAGAGCCGCTTTTTTACGTCGGCACGGACAAAAGTAATAAAAAGAACAGCTATCTTTGCGCAGTTTTTATAAAAAGAGATACAATGTTGACTGCAAATGAGATAAGGGATTCCTTTACAGGTTTCTTCGAGAGCAAAGGACATCACAAAGTGCCCTCTGCCCCAATGGTAATCAAAGACGACCCGACACTGATGTTCACCAATGCCGGAATGAACCAATTCAAGGACATCATCCTCGGCAACCGCCCTGCCAAGTGGACACGCGTCACAGACTCGCAGAAGTGTCTCCGCGTCAGCGGCAAGCACAACGACCTTGAGGAGGTCGGTCACGACACATATCACCACACCATGTTCGAGATGCTTGGCAACTGGTCCTTTGGCGATTACTTCAAGAAGGAGGTCATCGGCTGGGCATGGGAATACCTGACAGAAGTGCTCAAGCTCAATCCTGCCGATCTCTATGCCACGGTGTTCGAGGGCGCTGCCGACGAAGGCCTGGAACGTGACGACGAAGCAGCTGGCTATTGGGCACAGTACTTGCCAGCCGACCACATCATCAACGGCAACAAGCACGACAACTTCTGGGAAATGGGCGACACCGGTCCATGTGGACCGTGTTCGGAGATTCACCTTGACTCACGCACGCCGGAAGAGAAAGCACAAATCCCCGGCAGTGAACTGGTGAACAAAGACCATCCGCAGGTCATTGAGATTTGGAACCTCGTCTTCATGCAGTACAACCGCAAGGCCGACCATTCTCTCGAGCCGCTGCCTGCACGTGTCATCGACACCGGCATGGGCTTCGAGCGCCTGGTACGTGCATTGCAGGGCAAGCACTCCAACTACGACACCGACATCTTCCAGCCCATAATAAAAGAGATATGCCGTCTTTCGGGACTGGAGTACGGCAAGGACGAGCAGACGGACGTGGCAATGCGTGTTGTTGCCGACCACCTGCGCGCTATTGCCTTCTCGATCGCCGACGGACAGCTGCCGAGCAATGCCAAGGCAGGCTACGTCATCCGCCGCATCTTGCGCCGCGCTACACGCTACGCCTACACATTCCTCGGACAGAAAGAAGCATTCATCTACAAGCTCGTGCCCGTACTCATACGCGAGATGGGCAGAGCATATCCCGAGCTCGAAGCACAGCGCGAACTCATCGTCAAGGTCATGAAGGAAGAAGAAGACTCCTTCTTGCGTACACTCGACAAGGGAATCAGCCTGCTCAGCAAGGCAATGGCAGATGTCAAGGCTGCCGGCAAGACAGAACTTGACGGCGTGCAGGCATTCACGCTGTTCGACACCTACGGCTTCCCGCTCGACCTTACAGAACTGATTTGCCGCGAGAACGGACTGTCGGTCGACCAGCAGCAGTTCAACGAAGAGATGCAGAAGCAGAAGCAGCGTGCCCGCAATGCTGCAGCCGTAGAGACTGGCGACTGGGTTACACTGCGCGAAGGCGAGCCTCAGTTTGTGGGCTACGACTTCAGCGAACACGACTGTCACATACTGCGCTACCGCAAGGTCACACAGAAGAAGAACAGCTTCTATCAGATTGTGCTCGACTACACACCGTTCTATGGCGAGATGGGCGGACAGGTTGGCGAAACCGGCGTACTGGTCAGCGAGAACGATACGGTCGAGATTATCGACACCAAGCGTGAGAACGGAATCAGCGTTCACATCACCAACAAGATGCCCGAGCATCCGGATGCAGACTTCATGGCATGCGTAGACACAGAAAAGCGCAATGCCAGTGCCGCCAATCACTCTGCAACGCACCTGCTTGATGCAGCCCTTCGCCAGGTTCTCGGCACACACGTAGAGCAGAAAGGCTCGTTCGTATCGCCCGACATACTGCGCTTTGACTTCTCACACTTCCAGAAAGTGACCGACGAAGAGATACGTACAGTGGAGCGGATGGTCAACGAAAAGATTCGCCTGAACCTGCCGTTGCAGGAATACCGTGATATGCCAATCGACGAAGCACGAAAGCTCGGAGCATTGGCGCTCTTCGGCGAGAAGTACGGCGACAAGGTGCGCATGGTCCAGTTTGGAGACAGCATGGAACTGTGCGGCGGTATACACGTCAAGTCCACAGGAACCATTGGCATGTTCAAGATAATCAGTGAGAGTAGCGTTGCCGCCGGCGTGCGCCGCATCGAGGCCATCACAGGCAGCAAGCTCGAGGAAGCCATCTATATGATGGAAGACACGCTGAGGGGCATACGCGCACTGTTCAACAACGCTCCCGACCTGACAGGCGTGCTCAAGAAGTACATCGACGAGCACGACGAGATGAGGAAGAAGATTGAACATTTCCAGGCAGAAGCAACAAACAGACTGAAGGACAAGCTGGTGGAGAACGCCGTGAAGAGAAACGGCGTGACACTCATCAAGGGCATCCTGCCGATGACACCCGACCAGGCCAAGAACCTCGTGTTCAAGATTCGTGAGGCTGTGCCCGCAGGACTGTTCTGCGTAATCGGCACCGTCGACAACGACAGGCCTCTGATAAGCGTCATGATGAGCGAAGACCTCGTGAAGGAACACAACCTCAACGCCGGTCAGCTGGTACGCGAAGCTGGAAAGCTGATACAAGGCGGTGGCGGCGGACAGCCTCACTACGCTACTGCCGGAGGCAAGAAAGCCGACGGACTGAGCCAAGCCGTTGAGAAGGTAATCGAGCTCGCCGGACTGTAACGGCGCACGCTCCACAGCCATCAAACGCAACAAAGCACAACCACAACGTCTGCGGACAAACGTCCATGGGGGTTGTGGTTTTTTAGTCTTATGTTTGCGTCGGCAAAGTCTTATATAAGAAATGGCAAAGTCTTATATAAGAGATGGTACTTTTAAATATAAGACTTGGAACGGAAGAATATAAGCCTTTGACCACTCCCCTGAAGTGGTATCTGAAAGCTGATGTCCTGCCTTAAAAAAAGCCAGTAGCACTTACTTGGCCAAGCCAGTATATCTTACTTTGCCATCGAAGTACTACTTACTTTGCCAAGTAAGTAGTACTGACTTTTTGGGGGCAGTGCATTGCGACAGACTTTAATGTCTCCAAGGCACACGTGTTCTGACTGCAAGACACGCCTTGGGCAGCATGAAGAGTCACGGCGTTTGCACCATACAATAGGGCTGTGACATTTATTTATAAAAAACTTTGGCGGGTAATCAAAAAAGTAGTTACTTTGCACCCTGCTTCTACGAAGCGCCATTTTCTGAATAATAAAAAATACATAAATAGAGATGTCGAAGATTTGTCAGATTACCGGTAAGAAGGCGATGAGCGGAAACAACGTGTCGCACTCGAAGAGAAGAACGAAAAGGACTTTTGATTTGAACCTGTTCTCAAAGAAGTTCTACTATGTTGAAGAGGACTGCTGGATCAGGCTGAACATTTGCGCTAATGGTCTGCGCCTGATCAACAAGGTGGGGCTGGATGCTGCGCTGAAGAACGCCGTAAGCAAAGGCTATTGCGACTGGAAGTCGGTAAAAGTAATTGGTTAACAAGAAACAACACACGTAGAGAGAGGAGAAAACACTATGTCTAAGAAGTCAAAAGGCGACAGAATACAGGTTATCCTTGAGTGCACAGAAATGAAGGATAGCGGCCTGCCCGGCACATCACGCTACATCACCACCAAGAACAAGAAGAACACCCCCGAAAGACTGGAGCTGAAGAAGTACAACCCCATCCTGAAGAGAATGACGGTGCACAAAGAGATTAAGTAACGGAACACTAACGAAATAACAGCATAAGAGACTATGGCAAAGAAAACAGTCGCTACACTGCACGAGGGCTCGAAGGAGGGTCGTGCATACACCAAGGTCATCAAGATGGTGAAGTCTCCGAAGACCGGTGCTTATGTCTTTGACGAGCAAATGGTACTGAACGAGAAGGTACAGGACTTCTTCAAGAAGTAAGAGTCACCACTGGAAGAAACTGCACACGTCGACACCGGGGCGGCAAGCCACAGGACGACGACATTGACAAAAGAACAATAAGGCAAGCTCCGCACGGTCTGGTACAACAACCGACAGCGGAGCTTGCCTCTTTTAGTTTTGTTTTGTCAGAGGCTTGCACTACCTTTGTGGGGATTGTAGAATTATAAGATTAAAGGACATATATGGGATTTTTTGGATTCTTCAGTAAGGAGAAGAAAGAGACGCTGGACAAAGGTTTGCAGAAGACCAAACGCGGATTCTTCGACAAGCTGGCACGAGCCATAGCAGGCAAGTCGAAGGTCGACGACAATGTGCTCGACAACCTCGAGGAAGCACTCATAACATCCGATGTGGGCGTGGACACGACGCTGAAGATAATTGAGCGCATTGAGCAGCGTGTGGCTGCCGACAAGTACATGGGCACAGCCGAGCTGAACAGCATACTGCACTCCGAGATCTCCGCCATGCTGACGGAGAACAACACCTCCGATGCCGATGACTTCGAGGCACCACTGCCCAGCAGTCCATACGTGATAATGGTCGTTGGCGTAAACGGTGTCGGCAAGACCACAACCATTGGCAAGCTGGCATACCAGTACAAGAAGGCGGGCAAGAGCGTATGGCTCGGTGCAGCCGACACCTTCCGTGCAGCAGCCGTAGAGCAACTGGAGATATGGGGCAAGCGTGTTGGCGTGCCTGTGGTGAAGCAGCAGATGGGCTCAGAT
>CAVHJI010000063.1:0-11717 GCA_963636255.1 Bacteroidaceae bacterium
GCTGTGCATGCTCCACAGCCACAATGTCGGCAGCTGGTATGTCACGGCTCCGGTCGAAGCGTCCGTAGGACAGATGCAGCGTGCCATCGGACGTGATGACATACTCCGTGTGCAGCAGCCGCTCCATGCAGACCACCATGAGCACCGCCAGCAGCAGCACTATGATGATGTGCTTGAACCACCAAGCCCACACAATCAGTCCCGCCACCAAGAGCAGGAATGCCAACTGTCCAGCCGTTATCCGTGCGCGAAAAGTCCTGTACATCTCTTTCATCGCGCAAAGATAAGCAAAATAACAAGTGCGCGTCCCTCCGTGCATATCCCATGATGCTGCCTTGAGGCTTCGGATGCAACGGTGCACACAACGGGAGACAATTGTGATGACAACGAAAACAGTTTACGCGCGTAGATGAAATAGTTTACGCGCGTAACGGGAGCAAATAGCGCGCACTACGGTAGATGGTAGTGCGCGCTATGAGGAATATTACCAGCCTGGATTCTGCGTAAGGTTCGGGTTCAGCTGGATCACCACCTCCGGTATTGGGTACGCAATGCCGGAATAGTTGTTGCGTACCGTCTCTGAGAGTTTCTGGTCTGTGTTGTTCTCGAGGAATAAGTTGATGTTGCGGAGCGCTGTCCAGCTCCAGCTTGTCGCCGAATTGACGGTGTAGGCGCCGACCTCCATGCCGCCCAGCGAGTTCTTCACTCCATAATCGAGGGTGGTGTTGTGCTTGAAGGCTTCGCTTCTCGACGGCAACACATTATAGAAAGAGTAGGAATAGGTCTGCAAAACCTTCTCGGAACTGAAGACCATGTCGACCGATGCCGACGACTCGTTCGAAGGATACCAGTCCTGCTTGCCCACACCCTGGAAGAAAGCACTGAACAGAAGAAAAAAATATTTTTGTTCAATAACAGACCATCTTAGGCTATACGAATCATACAGAAATCCCGACACATAATACTATGGATTATTTTTGATGAGTTGCCGTTAGATGTTCGTTCATACACTGTAGCACATACAGAATCTCTCATGTCGCAACATGGGAAATCTGCCGCTTGCACACACTACACGAGGCCTGCACCCCGCACAAGAGAGGGCTGGACTCGGTATTTTTGCATGACATTCGGGTCTGCTGACGGCAAAATGCGTAATTTTGGGGCTGAATCTTTACAATTAAACTCATAAACGAGAGACTATGGTACACAAATATGATTTCCTCATCATAGGTTCAGGAATAGCAGGAATGAGCTACGCCCTCAAAGTGGCACAAGAGGGCAAGGGCACAATATGCCTCATCTGCAAGACTACACTCGAGGAGGCAAACACCAAGTTCGCACAGGGCGGCGTGGCATCGGTCACAAATCTGGAGCTCGACAACTTCGACAAACACATAGAAGACACAATGATTGCCGGCGACTACATCAGCGACCGTGCGGCCGTGGAGCAGGTGGTGCGCAACGCACCGGCACAGATACGCGAGCTGGTGCAGTGGGGCGTCAACTTCGACCGCAAGGACGATGGCACCTTCGATCTGCACCGCGAGGGCGGACATTCGGAGTTCCGCATACTGCATCATGCCGACGACACGGGTGCGGAGATTCAGCGTGGACTTATGGAAGCTGTCAGAAGCCATCCCAACATCGAGGTGAAGGAGAATCACTTCGCCGTGGAGATAATCACCCAGCACCACCTGGGCGTTGAGGTGACACGCCGCACGCCCGACATAGAGTGCTTCGGCGCCTACGTGCTCGACCCCGAGACGCAGAAAGTGGATACCTACCTGAGCAAGGTGACGGTGATGTGTACGGGCGGTTGCGGAGCGGTATATCAGACCACTACCAACCCAATTATCGCTACCGGCGACGGCGAAGCGATGGTCTATCGCGCCAAGGGCACAGTGAAGGACATGGAATTCGTGCAGTTCCACCCCACATCGCTCTACCACCCTGGCGAAACCCATCCAGCTTACCTCATCACCGAGGCTATGCGCGGTTATGGCGGCATACTGCGACTGCCGACGGGTGAGACCTTCATGGAGAAGTACGACAAACGGCTATCGTTGGCACCACGCGACATCGTGGCTCGTGCCATAGACAAGGAGATGAAGATTCACGGACTGGACCACGTCTGCCTGGATGTCACACATAAAGGCCCTGAGGAGACGAAGCACCACTTCCCCAACATCTACAAGAAGTGCCTGTCCATTGGCATCGACATCACCAAGGAATACATCCCCGTGCGGCCGGCAGCCCACTATATGTGCGGCGGCATAAAGGTGGACCTCAATGGCTGTTCGAGCATCAAGCGGCTCTATGCCCTTGGCGAATGCTCGTGCACCGGACTGCATGGCGGCAACCGTCTGGCATCGAACTCGCTGATTGAGGCTGTGGTCTATGCCGATGCAGCTGCACGGCACTCCACGGAACATATTGGCGAATACAGCTTCAACGACGCAGTGCCCGAATGGGACGACGAAGGCACGCTGACCAATGAGGAGAAGGTGCTGATAACGCAGAGTGTGCGCGAGGTAGGCGAGATTATGAGCAACTACGTGGGCATCGTGCGCAGCGACCTCAGACTGAAGCGTGCATGGGACCGACTGGACCTGCTGTATGAGGAGACCGAAGCACTGTTCAAGAAGAGCAAGGCGAACAAGGAGATATGCGAGCTCAGGAACATGATCAACACCGGCTACCTCATCACCCGACAAGCAATAGAGCGCAAGGAATGTCGCGGACTACACTACACGCTGGACTATCCGCAGCACGCTTACGACAAGAAATAGCCTTCAGAACAGCCGCGAATATCGCACACCATATTATATATATGTGTGTCAATATGCTTCCGCTCCGAAAGCGGCGGCGCTGACCGATGGTACACAACCGCGTGCATCTTCCTCGCGATAGCTGATGCTGACAGTGCGCTGTTCGCCGGGCATTAGGGCGAAGTAGTTGTCCTCGTAGATGACCGGCAGTATCTGTTCACCGTCGGTACCTCTTAGATTGAGACGTATGAGCAACGCCGGCACAGACGATGGGTTGCTGACACTGACACGCAGGCTGACGCAGCCATCACTCCTATCCACGACATCACAACCAACAGCAAGTTCCGGCACAGACTGCCGCACAATTTGGCGCAACAGCTCAGGACGCGAGGCTTCGACATAGAAGTTGGTGGACACGGTGTTGCTGCCCGCATCGCTCAGTGTGAGGCGCAAATAGCGCACTTCGTCGTCGGGAATAGCGACCGGCATGACGTCGATGGTGCTGTCGCAGCCAATGCTGACGGGGGCAGACTGCGTGCCGAGCTGGTTGCCACTGACGTCGAACATAGTGAGTGTGGCTGTGAGCGTACCCATGATGTCAACACTCGTATTCACCACCTGAACCACCTTTTTCTCGGGATTGTACTGTATGTGCAACGGCTCGCAGGCCTTCTTGATGCCGAAATAGGCGGCTGTAGGGTCGAGGTAATAGTCGTAGGTCTGCCACACCATGCTGGGCCAGCACGGATGACTCATCCACATAAGAAGCCCCTGCCGCTGCTGCTGCGATGCTTCGAACATGGCACGATGGCCGTCGTAGTTGAGCCACTGCGCCAGTTGCGTGAAGCGGCGAGCATCCTGCGGAACACCGAAGCGATCGGACATCATCTGCCGGAACGACTGTCCGCGTTGTGCACCTTGGAGCGTGAAGTCGTGCTGTCCCCATGCCTCACCTTGCGGCCACAGACTATCTGCCGGCAGCATGCGCAGCAAACTTTCATAATTGGGCACATTGGGCATTCCCTGCTCGGAGTGGAGCTTGCCGGTCTGGTGCCCGAAGTAGTAGATTGAAGGGTTGAGCCAATAGGGGCCGTGACCACTGACGCCGTCGTCGGCAGAGTTGGAGATGTACTCCAGTTGTCGGTGCCACGTGCTGACCTGCTGGCGCAGTGCACTGTCGAGGCTCTCGGGCGGATAACCTTCGTTGCGTCCTACGTATATGGCTATTGAGGGATGACGGCGTATGCGACGTATGAGGTCGAGTGAGTTTTCGAGGAACATCGTCTCATCGTCAGGGTCTGGACCGTCCCAAGGATTGGCAAGCCAGAAATCCTGCCACACCAGTATACCCTGCCGGTCGCAGGCTTCATAGAACTCGTCGTCGCCAATCTGCCCCACCCAATTGCGTATCATGTTGAAGTGCATGTCGCGATGGTATGCCATAGCCGCGTCATATTCGCGGGCTCTATAGTTGAGATTGGTCTCGGAGAAGCCCCAGTTGCCGCCTAACGGCACAAGCCTGCGTCCATTAATATATATGGTGGCACGGCTGTCGAGGTCTTTGTAGTCCATCTGTCGCAGTCCAACTTTAAAGGCAAGCGTGTCTGCCTGCAAGCCGTCGCTGCTGCTGACGCTGAAAGAAGCATCGTGCAGATATGGCTCGCCGTAGCCGTTGGGCCACCATAGCCGCATGGCACATTGGCGAAGTTGCGGATAGTCTTCAGGGGAGAACGTCACCTCGCGCTCCTCACCTGCTGAGAGTCGCACTGACTTGGAGAAGCTAATGTCACCGATGTGTCCCTCGACAGTCACCGTCCTATCGGCATCACCAGTGTTGCTGACGATGACCGCCGGTGTCATTGTGGCAAGAGTATCGGGCAGATTGAGCTGTGTGGTGACTACGGGTGAGGAAAGGCTGATGCCATCGTCGGCAGAGAGGAAGACATCGTTCCAGATACCGATGTCGCGCCCTGGCATGCTCGTGATCCAGTCCCACCCTATGGTGGCATGAAATGTAGGGTTGTCTGCGCCAAGCACACCGCCATTGAGGTCTGTACTGGTGGAATTCTTGACTTTGACGGCTCCGGCATGTGCGTTCTTCAGGATGCGCACCTCGAGGATGTTGTCTGTTTCGGTGCGAAGGAGGCGTGTGATGTCAAAGCGTTGCTGCTTGAATGCTCCGTTTATGTCGCCCACATACGTGCCGTTGAGCCATATCTGTGCCTTCCAGTTGATGCCATCGAAATTGAGGTACTGATGGCTGCGGTGCATCATGGCACTGTTGTCGGAGCAGCGGAATGTGGTACGATAGACGAAGTCGCTATTGAAGAACGACTCTGATATCTGACGCATGTTATTGCCGAAACGGTTGTCGGGCACAGCGCCGACATTCAAGTAGCTTCCCAATACGGTGGCAGGTACTGTGGCTTGAATCCAACCGTCATCATCGGCACGGCGCAACTGCCAACCTCTGAGGAATGTCTTGCCATCGGCTGAAGCGAGTGCCGCAGCAGGCTCGGCGTGCAAGCCTCCACGTCCCCAAACTTCTATTTCGTTGATGCCATAGGTGCCGGCAGATGTCGGTGCGGTCAGCAGCAGACGGACGTAGCGTCCATGGGCAGTGCATCGGATATCATCAATATCATTGCCTGTAGCACTAATGGCGGCAGCGGTAGTCCAGCTACTGCCGTCTGCAGATATCTGCACTTCTGCCTTTGCAGCCCTATAAAGCCAGTCTATCTTGACATGCTCAATGGCAACATCGGCTCCCAAGTCCACGCTGATCCATTGTGGCTTCTCGCCTACAGCAGCAGGATTGGCTACCCATGCACTGTAAAAATGCGCTGACGGAAGCCAGACGGCATTGGTTGAGCCCCACTTGATGTGGTCGTCAGCATAGGTGGCTTGTTCGTAACGCAACGGACCACCATCAACTTCATAGATGCGCCACCAAGCAGCTCCCTTCATACCTAGTTCAAGGCGCAAGTGGCTGAAGTTGCCACCGCTATGCAGCGGAATCGCCATCTTGACCTTACGCAACGGCAGTTGCACTGCATCCTCCGCCTTGTTGGGATCACTGCTGACGGTCTGCTCTCCTTTATAGCCTGGCAGTGCATTGCTCCTATATTCGCCAACGACACGCCATGCACTGCCATCGTCGGAGGCAAGCACACGGATGTGACAACCGGCTGTGGCTTGCTGCTCATAATAGGCAGTCTGTGCCAACAGACGCAGGGTGTCGATGCGGACACTCATGCCGCTCCAGTCGTACTGGATATAAGGGTCACTGCCCATGAGCAGATTGTAGCTCACGGTGTTGCCGTCGATAGACTTTTCCTTGTCACGCCCCACAATAGCACCGTTGCGCGTGCTGATGCTGACCGTTACCGGAGCACCGGTGGAACGGATACCATCGGTAGTGAGCTGCGCCGTCAGGTTATAGTCGGCAGAAGAGGATGCAACAGCAGCACGGTTGAGTGCTACGTTGCGATAGACGCTGTCGACAACCATGCGCGGAGCAGCACTCTCGGCAGTGCGACCCGGATAGATGCCGATGCCACGCGTCGGAATAACATCAGCTGCTTGGGCAAGCACGAGAGCCTGTCCAAGCAGCAGTATTGTGGGGATGACTCGTTTCACCTCACTTGAGTTCTTTCACACGGATGTTGCGGAACTTGACAGGTGAGCCATGACCGAGGAAGCCTATGTGGCCCGACTTGTTGAACAGTCCGGGGTGCTCCTTATGGTCGGCAGTGCCGTTCTTTGTGGCTTCGCGGATGTCACCGTCGAGTATGACCTGACCATTGACAGTCACGCGTATGTGATCGCCCTTGGCATAAATCTCCTCGGTGTTCCACTCACCAGCCGGATGGAATGCACTGTGGTGGTCCTCCTTGGCTGGTATGATGCCGTAGACAGAACCATGGTGCTGCAGCGGTGTGATGTAGTCGTAGATGGGATGTTCGCAATCCAGAATCTGGATTTCCATGCCCACATATGCAGCATCGCCTTCCATCGGTGTGCGTATACCGACACCATTGTTGGCTCCAGGTGTCAGCTGGAAGTCGAAGCGGAAGATGAAGTCGCTGAACTCATCCTTGGTGTAGAGATTTCCGCCGAAAGCACGGCTGGGGTTCATAGAGATACATCCGTCCTCGATGGTATAGTCGACGGTGTTGCCAGTCCACTGGTACATATTGGTACCGTCGAAGAGTACGCGGTAGCCATCCTTCTTCTCTTCGGCAGAGAGCTGGTAAGGCTCTGCGCTCTTAAGTTCGCGCACATAGATATTGCGGAAATAAGCACGGCTACCATGTGCCTGAAGTTCGAGCTGCTCGATGGGGAAGATAGGACGATTGCGGTCCCAGTAATTCTCCATAATGATATCGTCGGTGACGAGCACGCCATTGAGACGTACGGTAACACGGTCGCCGGTCATGCGGATATAGAACGTATTCCACTGTCCAAGCTTGTTATCGGCAACGGTGAGCGGTGTTGAGCGGTTCACCTTGTTATTATAGAGTCCGCCCGAGCCGACCTGTGCACCTACATCGACACGTGCAGTGTCCCAGATCTGTACCTGTGGTGCTCCACGCAGATAGATGCCAGCATCAGGCTCCTCGCCGTTGGGGTCGAGACGCCAGTCGACGTACATCTCGAAGTCGGCATACTGTTTCTGTGTGCAGAGATTGTCGAAGCCAGAGCCGACAAAGACGAGCGACCCGTCCTCGACAATCCAGTCTTTCTTCATCTGCTCATTGGCCTTGACCTGTGCCTTAGCCATCTGTGCGGGCTTCATCTTGGAGCGCGTTATGGGGTCTTCGACAAGCCCCTTCCAACCTGTCAAGTCGCGGCCATTGAAGATTGAGACGAAACCTTCCTCATCTTCAGGCACCTCGCTGAGGTATGTGCGGATAGACTGCTTCAGATAGTCAGCATCCTCGATGTTGAGAACATTGAGCACCTTACCGAGAATTTGGCGTGTGTTCGTACCATTGTATTCCTTATGCGCAACGGCAATGTCCATGGCTGCCTTAGCTGCAGTCTGCTGCAACGCCGGTGTGTCGATGAACTGAGCAGCATAGATCATGGCGAGGAACGTGCCTGTGTCGCCAATCTTCTTCAGTATGACATTGCGCTGCTGATCGGTGCGTGCCACTTCCATGGCTTCGCGCAACTGTATAAGTCGGTTCTCGCCTGTAAGTTCGGACGATGACGAGAGCTCTACATAACGGTCAAGAGCCTGACTGAAGCGGCTGTCGCCAGCACGGCAGATGTTGTAGAGAGGTTCGGCAGCACGGTTGTCGGGCCACTGAAGCAAAGCCTGGAATGCAGCGTTACCGATGGAAGCATTGGTGCTACCCACACCATCGATGATGGCTCGCAGTGCGCGTGGCTGTGCTGTCGCTGCCAACACGGCATAGTAAAGCGAAGCCTTGGGGCCAGCCTGATTCATGCGTTGCATGACTGTGCGTACCTGTGTGTCGCCATCCTGTCCAGCCAGCGTGGCTGTTACTGCCTGCTGCATGTATGGAACGTAGGCGTCGTCGGTCTCTTCGAGCATGCCGCACATCTTGGTGAAGTCCTGCGGGCTGACGAGTTCTTTCAGTGCAGAGTAGGCAGCGGTCTTGACATCTACCGATGAAGATTCGGTCTGCTGCAGCACAGTACCGAGGTTGGTTGTAGCCTTACGTGCAGCCAGAAGGTCGATGCCGGCAATCTTTCCACGGTTGGATGCTTGCGGCACGACGCGCGCCACGTCGGCATTGATGCTTCCACTGAATGTGGCGAGAGCATCATGGGCAGCAGTGGCTGTCTGCTCGTCTTCGCTACTGAGCAGGCGTGCCAATACAGGCATAGAGCTTTTGTCAGCCAGAGCATTGAGCAACCAGATGTCCGAACGCACTACATCGCCGTCGGCATTGGAGACGAGGCAATGCAGGACCTGCATCGTGGGTTCGTCCCACTTGAGTTCACCGGTACGTATCTGTTCTTTCTTGGCTTCACCGGAGCGGGCTTCAAGCATCAAGAAGTTGAGTATGTCGACAGTGACGGCGGGGTCTTTGGCTTTGACGGCAGTCTTGAGCAGCTCGACGTAGAGCGACTGATTGGCGATGCCGGAAGCGTTGATAAGCACTGCGTTGCGGTAGTCCTTATCAGTATCCTTCATTGCTTTCACAATCTCCTTGCTTGCTTCTTCTGGCTTGAGCAGGCTGAGAATAATCTGCTCGGCAGCCTCACGCGTATGTACGGCTCCAGCCTTGGCAGCATCCTTATACAACTTATTGGCATTCTTGAGGGCTGCAGAAGCAGCATCGCCACCGGCAGAAGCAAGATGCTTGAGCAGGGAGATGTAAGCCTCGTTGGCTCCAGTATTCTCGGTTGTGAAGTTTACGGCTGCGGCTGCACGCGACAACGTGGCAATCGATGCGGTGCTGCCTGTGCGTCCGAGGGCATAAAGCACTTCTTTCTGATTGGGCTTGCCCTGTCCTACGAGGGCGAGCAATGCAGGCTCGGCAGACGAAACGCGGGCTTCGCCAATGGCATCGATGATGTGCTTCTGTGCTTCAGCTGAAGCCGACGGGAGTGCCGTCGTGAGTGCACGAGTGGCATTATCGGTGCCGATGGCTACCAAGGCTCGCGATGCAGGACCGCTGAGTGTGGCATCTTTCAGCAAGGCAGCGAGAGCATCGACGCTCTCATTGCCGCCGACGGTCTGCAACTGGTGGATGATGAAAGCCTTGCTGTCGTTGTCGGCAAGGGAGCCAAGCGACTGGATGTAGGCTTGTGCCAGACTGCTGCGCTGACTTGCATCCTGACTTGAGACAAAGGCAGACAGTCCGGAGATGGCATACTGGGCGTTGGTATTGTCGCCCTGCCCCGGTGCCTTAAGCATTGAGACAAGCAGGCGCACGCCATCTGCACCAGTGGAGGCAAGGTCGGACATCAGGCTGTTGAAGTCCTGTCCGTTTTCAGCCGGCATCTGTGCCAGCACGTCGGCTATTATTGTGTTGCTCGTGCGGTTTGCCGGTGTCTGAGCACAGGTCATGCTGACACTGAGCAGCAGGGCAGCGAGCGATGTATAGAGTTTCTTCATGTTGTGTTCTCTCCTCTGTTTATGAGTGTTGGGGATAAATCTTAAATATTCCACGGCGAGCGCATTGGCTGGTCGATGAGACGGTTGGCCGCATCGTCGTTGATAAACTGCAGAGCAACGGGATCGAAGTTGAGCGTGCGGTTCAGACGCAGAGCGACTGCACCCATATTGACGATTGTTGCCGAACGGAAGCCATTGCGTTCATTCAGGGCGAAAGGCTTGCGCGTAGTGATGCTCTCCATGAAGTCGGTAATCTGCGGAGTCGGGTCGGGATAGTCGGCGAGCTTCTTCTGCCAGTCGGGAATGTCACAGACGAAGTTCTTGTAGACATTGCCCTTAGGTCCGGCAATATATGGTGTGTCGGGATTGCCGTAGTCGCCTCCCCAAAGCACAATCTGACAGCCGTCTTCGTAGGTATATGTAATGGAACGCCATGTACCTACGGCATCGGGATGTTGCTGCGGTGCATCGACTTCTACCTTTATAGGACTGGTATCGTCCTTGCCGAGGATGTACTGCACAGGGTCTATGTAGTGCTGTCCCATATCGCCGAGTCCACCTGCGTCATAGTCCCAATAGCCACGGAAGGTCTGGTGCACACGGTGCGGATTGTAAGGTTTCTCCGGTGCAGGACCGAGCCACATGTCGTAGTCGAGTTCGGCAGGTATCGGCATTGGCTCGAGATTCTCCTTGCCGACCCAATAGAATTTCCAGTCGAAGCCTGTGTGCTTGCTGATGGTGACCTTCAACGGCCATCCCAGCATGCCGCTCTGCACGAGCTTCTTAAGCGGCTTGACGGTGGTGCCAAGACCATAGAACGGGTCTTTGAAGCGGAACCACGTGTTGAGACGGAACACGCGTCCGTACTGGCGAACAGCCTCCATGACACGGCGACCTTCTCCGATGGTACGCGTCATAGGCTTCTCACACCAAATATCCTTGCCTGCTTTAGCTGCCTCTACGGTCATGATACCATGCCAGTGAGGCGGCGTGGCGATGTGTACAACATCAACATTGGGATCATAGATAAGGTCGCGAAAGTCGTGGTATGTGGCTACCGCCTCGCCCGCCAGCTTCTGCGCTGCCGAGAGGTGATTGCTGTCGACATCACAGATGGCAACAAGGCGCGTGCCCGGATAGCTGATGTGTCCGGTACCCATGCCGCCAACACCGATGATGCCTTTTGTCAGCTGATCGCTTGGAGCAATGAATCCCTTGCCCAGAACCGGACGCGGGACTATGGTGAACAGTGCGGCTCCACCCAAAGTCTTCAGAAAATTACGTCTATTGGTTTTCATCATGATATAATGGTTTATGGTTGTTACAACGTTATAGCGTTACGTCACCGCAAATTTAACGCTAATTCTCAAAAGACTACAGGTGAGCCGCGAAAGAAAATGGAGCAGACGAAAAACATCTGCAAAGTTATGGTTGAATGTTCTTAGCCGCATGCGTCTTGCCGGGCACATGAAGACGTGCATCATTACAACTGTAATGGCTTTTATTACTGTCCGGTAAAACTTTTTTGAATTGTGAAAATTATGGCCGGATTCCTCGCTTGGAATTCAGCCCTACCGCTAACAAGACTGGCTCGTCAGCTATCAGCTCTATTCCCTATTGGCCGTTGATCCGGTCAAACAGGTTCCTTTCTGTATCCCCGCTCTTATAGTCCTCCTTCCTGTTTCAATCAATCAGGACTGCAGTACTGGCTATTCGGTACGCCAGTCCTGGCTATCTGGTACTGCAGTACCAACCGAATGGTACTGCCCAAGTAAATAACTGACTTTTATGAGCTGACTGACTTTACCTGATTTTACTTTACACTTTTCTTACTCTTTTACTGAATTACCTTA
>CAVHJI010000064.1:0-1119 GCA_963636255.1 Bacteroidaceae bacterium
GAGAAGAAGCGAAGCCACAAAATCCTTACAGAGGAAGACAAGAATCCCAATATGCGTTTCGTGGAGAATGCTTTCATCGCTCAGCTGCAGGCTAACACGATGCTGAATGACTATATCGACGAGAAGAAGCGCAGCTGGAACGATCAGGCTGACTTCGTCAAGAGCCTCTTCGAGAAGATTGAGGACAGCAATATCTACAAGGCATATATGGTTGCCGACACTACCGACTACGATGCTGACAGGGAATTGTGGCGCAAGCTCTACAAGACATTCATACAGAACAATGCCGAGCTTGACGATTTGCTCGAAGACATGAGCCTCTACTGGAACGACGATAAGGATATCGTAGACACGTTTGTGCTGAAGACCATCAATCGTTTTGACCCTGCAACAGGTGCCGACCAGCCGCTGTTGCCGGAGTTCAAGGATGAGGACGACCGCAACTTTGCCACCAAACTGTTGCGCTACACAATACTCAACAGTGAGACCTATCGCAAGCTGATCAGCGACAACACACGCAACTGGGACCTGAACCGTGTGGCATTCATGGATGTGGTTGTCATGCAGACAGCACTTGCCGAAATCTTCTCGTTCCCGAACATACCTGTCAGCGTTTCGCTGAACGAGTATGTCGATATAGCCAAGGTCTACAGTACGCCTAAGAGCGGAGCTTTCGTCAACGGCACTCTCGACGGAATAGTTAAGGTGTTAAAAAAGGACGGGAAGTTGTTGAAGAATTAGTATGTTTGCAAGACCGAGAAAGTAGATACCATATTCATAAAGACTAAAAAACAAGAGACACAATGAACCTAATGACAGTTTTACTTCAGGCTCCTGCAGCCGGCGACAGCAGCCTCATGTGGATAATGCTTATTCTGATGTTCGCCATAATGTATTTCTTCATGATACGTCCGCAGAACAAGAAGCAGAAAGAGATATCGAACTTCCGCAAGTCGTTGCAGGTGAACCAGAACGTGGTGACTGCCGGAGGCATACATGGCATAGTGAAGGAGATCAACGACAACGACGTGTTGCTCGAGATCGACCGCAATGTGAAGGTACGTGTCGACAAGAACTCCATCTTCGCCGCTGCTGCCGATGCCAATGCAGCAACAGCTG
>CAVHJI010000064.1:1129-9438 GCA_963636255.1 Bacteroidaceae bacterium
AGAATCCTGAGCGGGCGGACCCCGTTGAGAGATGTAAAGAATAGAGAACAGAAGAGACATGCGCAGCCGTCAGCTTAAACATACATATCTAAGGTTGCTGCGAAAGACAAGGGACTTCCTGCTGAGCGCAAAAAGCAGGGAGTTCTTCGTTTATTTGCTCTTCGTGTTCATTGCTGCAGGCTTCTGGCTTCTGCAGACACTCGACAACGAGTATGAAACAGAGGTGTCCATACCGGTGAGGTTGCGTGGCGTGCCCGACAACGTCGTCATAACCTCTGAGCCTGTAAGCGAGATTAGCGTGCGTGTGCACGACAAGGGAACGGCGCTGCTCAATTATCTGTTTGCACAGCGGTTCTTTCCTGTGACGCTTGACTTCGAGGATAACCTGTCGCACGACAATCATGTGGCTCTGCCCACTTCGACGTTCCTGCGTTCCATAGGTTCACAGCTGGGTTCTGCCGCACGCATAGTCTCCATACAGCCTGACACACTGGAGTACTTCTACTCCGAAGGTCAAGCCAAGAAGGTTCCGGTGCGTTTCAGCGGACGTGTCAGTGGCGGACGCCAGTACTATGTTAGCGATACGCTCTTCACACCCGATTCTGTCCTTGTCTATGCCGTACCGTCGGTCTTCGACACCATTGTCGCTGCACATACCGAACGTGTCGACTACGGACAGATTGAGGATACGCTGCATGCCGATGTGCGACTGGTTGCGGGTAGGGGAGTGAAGTTCGTGCCCGATGTTGTCAAGCTGACATTGCCTGTCGACATATATACGGAGAAGACTGTCGATGTTCCCATTGAGGGTATCAACTTCCCTGCCGACAAGGCCTTGCGTGCCTTCCCCTCGAAGGTGAAGGTGACCTTCCAGGTTCCCATGAGCCTATACAAGGACATCACTGCCGACGACTTCCGCATACTGGTATCCTATGAAGAGCTCGTGGCACTCGGCAATGCACAGTACAAGGTGCACCTGCGCCGTCAGCCACAACGTGTCAACCAGATACGCCTGAATCCTTCGCAGGTCGATTTCATCATAGAACAATATTCGTCCGACGATGCAAACTAAGCTGGGCATAACAGGCGGCATCGGCAGTGGCAAGAGTGTCGTCTCGCATATTCTGCGCTGTTGCGGCGTTCCGGTCTATGACTGTGACAGCAATTCGAAACGTCTGACAGTCAGCGACCCTATAATTCGCGACAGGCTCATCTCGCTGCTCGGCTCTGCGGTATATGCCGAGGACGGCAAGCTCAACAAGTCTGTGCTTGCCGACTATCTCTTTGCCTCCGACGACCATGTGCACATCGTCAACGGCATCATACATCCACGCGTCCGTGCCGACATTGCTATGTGGGCTTCACGGCAAAGCTGTAGTCTGGTAGTTGTGGAGTCTGCCATCTTCTTCGAAGCCGACTTCACCGATGTTGTAGACAAGATAGTCATGGTCTCGGCACCAGAAGAGGTGCGCATAGCTCGCGTCATGTCACGCGACAACACCACAGCCGATGCTGTCAGACACCGCATCAGCCGACAGATGAGCGATGAAGAGAAGGTGCGGCGGTCGGACTTCTGCATTGTCAACGACGGTTGCCGTCCGCTGCTGCCTCAGGTTTTGCAGCTTGTGCATGGGCTCAGGTTGAAATAAAATACTTACATTTGCGCCCCGAAGCGTAATTCTAACTTAACAGATAAGTACAAAGGAGTTTAAAAAAGATATGTTGAACGCAATTCTATCAATCGCAGGAAAGCCGGGACTGTACAAGCTCGTTTCCAGCGGAAAGAACATCATAGTAGTGGAGTCACTGGCAGACAAACGTCGTATGCCAGCCTATGGCAATGACAAGATTATCTCTTTAGGAGACATAGCCATGTATACCGACGCCGAGGATGTACCTCTGCGCGACGTGCTCAATGCAGTCAAGGCGAAGGAGAACGGTGCACCCATAGCCATCGACATCAAGAAGGCTTCTGCCGACGAACTCACAGACTATCTGCAGGCAGTGTTGCCAAACTACGACCGCGACCGCGTGCATTTGTCGGACATACGCAAGCTCATCAGTTGGTACAATCTGCTCATCAAGAGTGGCATCGACAACTTCGATGACGAGGAACAGGGCGGCAGTGCTGCAACAGCAACAGAAGCTGCACCGGAGGCTGAATGAAGACCGTTGGCAGACATACGGTTGTAGCGCTGTGCATGACGTTGGCATTGTGCTCGTGTGGAGGCAATGCTCGTCAGGGACAGGAGGACGGCAGTGACTACTATATGGTAGCCTCGTCGGCTGAAGACAGTGTGTCTGCCGCCACAGGCGTGCGCTGCCAACAGACCATCGAGGCAAACATCGACACAACGTATCAGGGCAAGCGGTATCACTCCCATGTGGTGCGTCGTGTCGATGAGAGTCTGCCGCAGATAACGGACGAGAACGGTGTGCGCTATCATGACAACCGCATCACCCTGCGGCTCACCAGTGGTGGCAACAAGGTGCTTGAGAGAGATTTCCTCAAGTCATCGTTTGCAGAATATCTCGATGCCGACTTCATGGAGCATGCCATTCTGGAAGGGCTGACGTTCGACAAGGTCGTGTCCGGCGGTCTTCAGTACGTAGCCAGCGTGGGCTATCCCGAAAGCGACCTTTATGTCCCCTTCAGCATTGTCGTCTCAGCCCGTGGTGGTGTGACTATACGCGAGGCCGACCTGCTCGACAGCGATGATGCCGATAGCCTCAATCAAGATCAACAACAGTGATTCCGGCACCACCCAGCCGCACATCCTCATCACGATAGTCTGCCACACCTGGCACTGTCGACAGATACTGCCTTATGAGTGTGCGCAGTGCTCCCGTGCCTGTGCCATGCAAGATTCTGACGCGTGATACGCCACACAGTATGGCATCGTCGATGAAGTAGGTCACTGCCATCACTGCCTCGTCGCCGCGCATTCCGCGTACATCAATATCCTGTTTGAAGTTCAGCCGTTTCTCGTGCATCGCATCCTGTGTTGCAGTGCTCAGATACGAACTCTTCTGTGTGGTGCGTCCTTGTGGAGCTGTCGTAGGTTCAAGACGTTCGGCAGTTACCGTCGTCTTTATGTTGCCGAATGCCACAGTCACGTTCTTGCCATTGACCTCCAATACCTGACCCACGGTGCTCTGTCCCTTTATCTTCACAGCTGCTCCGGGCACAATCTTTGACATCCGTTCTGCCTCCTGACGTGCCTGCCGTGCGGCATCGTTGTCATCGTTGGCATTGGTCTTCCTAGACTTGCGCTCCTTTCGGCGCTCCTGCCTTTGCTTCAGCTGCTCCATCTTGCGTGCAATCTTGTCGTCTTGCTCGCGTGCAGCCTCTTCCTCAAGCCGTTGCTTGAAGTCCTCCAGCTCCCGCCGTACCTTGCGCGTCTCTTCCTTCTCTGCCTGTGCTTCCTTAATGCTGCGTATGGTGTTCTCAATCTTTGCGTTCGCCTCGCGCATCATTGCCTCGGCTTCTTCGTGTGCTTTCCTTACGATGTCCTTGCGTTCTTTCTGCAGCTCCTCCATCTCCCGCTGATAGCGTGCAATGGTTTCCTCCATCGTCTTCTCACGCTGGTGGATGTTCTGCCGCTTGTTTGCCCAGTAGCGACGGTCGCGCACTATGTCCTGCAGATATTTGTCACTGTTGATGTAGTCGCTGCCGACAATCTTCGATGCTTCCTCTATGACATCTTCGGGCAGACCAATCTTCCGTGCAATCTCCACAGCAAACGAGCTGCCAGGCAATCCTATCTGCAGCTGGAACAGAGCCTGCATGCGGTTGCGGTCGTAGAGCATCGCACCGTTCACCACACCTTCGTGGTCCTCAGCGAAGTGCTTCAGGTTCTGGTAGTGGGTCGTTATCACGCCGAACGTACCCTTGGCGTTCAGCCTCCCAAGCACGGCTTCGGCAATGGCTCCACCTATCTGCGGCTCCGTGCCTCCACCAAACTCGTCGATAAGTATCAGGCTGCGCGTGTCGCATTGCTTCATCATCACCTTCATGTTCAGCAGATGCGATGAGTACGTGCTCAGGTCGTCCTCGATGCTTTGTTCGTCGCCTATGTCGATGAAGATGCTGCTGAATATTCCTGCATGACTACCTTCGTGCATGGGGACAGGCAGACCGCACTGCAGCATGTACTGCAGCAGACCCACCGTCTTCAGACATACCGACTTGCCGCCGGCATTAGGTCCGGATATAAGCAGAATCCTGCGCTTGTCATGCAGCTCTATGTCCAGCGGCACGACCTTCTTACCGTGCTTCTGCAGTGACATCTGCAGCAACGGATGCACAGCTGCTCCCCAGTCTATCAGCCTGCTGTCTTCCATGGCAGGCTTGGTACCGCCAATGCTGTCGGCGAGTAGTGCTTTGGCGCGAATGAAGTCAATCTCTCCCAGGAAGTCGTAGCTCATCAGCAGCTCGGGTATCAATGGACGCAGTTCGTCGCTAAAGGCCATGAGGATGCGTATCACCTCGCGGTGCTCGTCGCCTTCAAGCTCGCGTATGCGGTTGTTTGCGTTCACCACCTCTACAGGTTCGATGAACACTGTCTTGCCCGTTGCCGACTCGTCGTGCACAATACCTTTTATGCGGCGCTTCAGTGCCGGAGCCACAGGTATCACCAGTCGTCCGTCGCGCATTGTGGGTGCAACGTCTTTCTCAACCACGCCCTCAGTCTGTGCACTGCGCAGTATGCCGTTCAGAATCTTTGAGATGCTGCTCTTCGTCGAGCTCAGCTCATGGCGTATGCGTGCCAGTTCGGGTGAGGCATTGTCCTTGATTTGTCCGAATGGACCGATGATGCTGTTTATCCGTTCTATGAGCTTGGGGAAAGCATTGATGTCACCGGCTTTCTGCCGCAGGCAAGGGTAGGGCGCGGGACCTTCTTCTTCGTCGCTATTACTGTCGGACTTCAGAAAGCGTGTGATGTCGCGTATGGTCTCAAGCGAGCGTCTGAGGTCGAACAGCTCCTGTGTCTCCACAAACATGCCTTGTATGCGTATGCGTTGCAGCATGCTGCGCATGTCGAAGAAGAACTGTGCGGGGAAGTCGTCATTGCCATGCAGTATGCTGACAAACTCCATCGTCTCGTCCAGCAGGCGTGTCACGATGTCGAAGTCATCGCTGAAGCACATGCCATCGGCCTTGTCTGTGCCCAGTGTGCTCAGGCAGTGCCCCTTTATCAACGAACGTATTTGGTCGAACTCAATCTTCTTCTCAAAGTTTTGCGGATATATCATTGGTCTCTTTCTTCCGTTAGGGAGTGCAAAAATAGCGATTTCACTTTATTATCTCGTCCTTGTTCCGCCATCGTGTTCCGATTTCACCGACGATTGGATTTAACGTGTCGGGGTCCGATTCAACGCATCTTCACACTTGAAAGTTCCTACTCTATAAAGACCAACGACGGGCAACGTTGTGGATAGCAACGATGCCCGTCGTCGGGAACTATGAATATGTGTGCCACTCTATGCGGCGGAGAGTGTCAGAGCGTGTTCTGCTTCAGCGACTCGACGTAGGTGTTGATGCGTTGCATCTCCTGTGGAATCTGTATGCGCTGCGGATACTTTGGGGTGCACTGGTTGCAGCCTATGCAGTGGTCTGCCTGACGCAGACGTGGCACGCTGCGGTCGTAGCCCACGAGGAAAGCCTGACGTGCACGGCGGTAGTCTGGTGACTGACTGTTCTCGCTGAGGTTGCCTTCGTTGACGCACTTGTTGTAGTGCACGAGGATGCCCGGTATGTCGATGCCATAGGGGCAGGGCATGCAGTACTGACAACTGTTGCACTGGATGATGGGGAAGGCACTGTACTGGTCGGCTATGGGACCTGACAGCCACTCCATCTCGTCGTCGGTGAGAGGCTTGAGCGGTGCGAATGATCGCAGGTTGTCTTGCAGGTGCTCCATGTAAGTCATACCACTGAGGCATGTCAGCACGCCAGGGTGTGAGCCGACAAAGCGGAATGCCCATGAGGCTACGCTGTCGTCAGGACTGCGGCGCTTCATTTCTGCCACCATCACCTGCGGCATGTTCGACAGTCGTCCGCCAAGCTGTGGCTCCATGATGATGACCGGTATTCCACGCTTCACAAGTTCGTTGTACAGGTATTCGGCATTGGTGTTCCATCCGCTGGCATGACGCCAGTCGGCATAGTTCATCTGTATCTGCACGGCATCCCAACGCAGGTCACCACTGTCCTGCATAGACAGGAGGTAGTCGAAGACCTCCACTTCGCCATGGAACGAGAAGCCGAGGTTGCGGATGCGTCCCTTCTTCTTCTCCTCAAGCAGGAAGTCGAGCATGCCGTTGTCGAGCAGGCGCTTGTGGAGCGTGTCCATGCCTCCGATGCCCGCACCATGAATAAGGTAGTAGTCGAGGTAGTCGACCTGACATTCGCGGAACGAACGCTCGTAGCCCGCTTGTGCCACTTCGCGGCTGTCGCCGTTGGCATCGAGGAATGTCGACATCTTGGTCGTCAGGTAGAAGCTCTCGCGGGGATGGCATGCTAGGGCGGTGCCTGTGGCACGTTCAGACTGTCCGCGTCCGTAGTGCGGAGACGTGTCAAAGTAGTTCACGCCATGCGTTATGGCGAAATCAATCAGTTCGTTCACCGTCTCCTGGTCGATGATCTGTCCCTCACCGCTCGGGTTGTCTATCATGGGCCAGCGCATGCAACCGTAGCCAAGGAGAGACACACGGTCGCCCGAGGTCGGCGTGGTGCGATAGGTCATCTGGTCGGTAGGAATGTCACCAGTGTGGTTCCCACTTGGGTCGTAGATGCTGTTGGCATTGGTGTCACAACCCGCCAGTGTGGCTGCGCCCGTTGCCGCTCATGCTCCCATCAGACCAAGAAAGTGCCTGCGGCTCAGCTTGCCGTCTCTTTGCTGTTCTTCACGCATAGTTCTTCATATTACGTTACACTTTTAGACTTCTTTGGTCCACTGTGAAGAAACGCAATTCTCGGACATTGGAGTGCTGTCGCACGCTTCAAAGCAAAAAGGCAGCGATAAAGGCGAAAAGCGGCTGTATGTGTGTGCGCGACGTTATTCGTCGCTACTGCCGAGGTTGAGGTCGTTGCCGATGCGCGTTGTGCCGGGGATGCAGAGCAGGGATGCCAGCAGACAGATGGCGGCACAGAGCAGTCCTGTAGAACTCTGGCAGGAGTGGTAGCACACGATGCCTGCAAGAAGTGGCAACGCCAGTAGTAGTAGACGTATGCTGCTCCACATTGTGTAGAGGTGGAGTGCGCGGTGCTTGTCGGTGCATTGCGCAATGCTGCGTTTCAGCTTGACTGCAAACAGCTTCAGACTGCCGGGGACGCACACTGCCGTGAGCAGTATCACGATGCTCTCGAATATGTAGACTGCCCGCACGTCGTCGGCAAGCACGCCCTCATAGGCACAGGCTCCGCTCTCACCGTAGGCAAGCAGCAGAAGGGCGAGAAACCAGAAGTAGGCGTAGAGCCGCTTCAGCGTCAGACAGGTTCGCTTGATTTCGTTCTCCATATTATATATGTATATATCCTTTCTCCTCCTTGATGGTCGCGGGTTGTAGCTTTCAGCCGTTGCCTCCAAATGGGGTGCGGTTGACGATGCTACGTCCCAGAGTAATCTCGTCGGCATACTGCAGCTCGTCGCCCACAGACACGCCGCGTGCTATCTGCGACAGCTTTACGCCGGTGTCGTCCAGACGACGCGAGATGTAGAAGTTGGTGGTGTCGCCTTCCATCGTCGCACTGAGAGCGAAGATGACTTCCTGAACTCCTCCCGCCTTTACGCGCTCTACGAGACTGGCAATCTCGAGGTCGGCAGGTCCCACGCCGTCAATGGGCGAGATGATTCCTCCCAGTACGTGATACAGTCCGTGATACTGCTGTGTCGCCTCTATCGCCATGACGTCGCGCACGCTCTCGACGACGCACACCGTGGTGGTATCCCGCCGTGAGTCGCCGCAGATGAGGCAGGTGTCGCTGTCTGAGATGTTGTGACAGATGTGACAGTAGTGGACGCCATGCTTAAGGTCGATGAGCGACTGTCCCAGAGCCTCCACGGTCTGCGTGTCCTGTCGCAGCAGATGTAGCACGAGGCGCATGGCGGTGCGTGTGCCTATGCCTGGCAGTTTGGCAAACTCATTGACAGCCCGTTCCAGTAGCTGCGATGGATATTGTTGGCTCATCGTTCTTTCGGTCCTTTTTTTACTGGGGGACAAAGATAGTGCAAGACGTAGACTGGGCAAAGCGAACCCGACCGATTTTGTTGTGCGGTTGTCCTATGTGAATATAGGTGATGCAA
>CAVHJI010000064.1:9448-11697 GCA_963636255.1 Bacteroidaceae bacterium
TCCAAAATCGGCATTGCTATGGTTGAACGTTCATAGAATCTATGGTTGAACGTCCATAGAAACACTGATTTACAATGTGCTACAAGTGTGTTTTGGAGACTTGCGCCTGCTGGAACTTACCGGCGGCGTGGTCTTGACGTGCTGTCGCGATGCGGCGTGTGATGTACCTGCCTTTGGTCGTAGAGCTGTGTGGCGAGGTCTTCGCGCCCGATGCGGCGTAGTTCGCGCAGGATGTTCTGCCGTTCTTCGGGCTGATACCAGAAGAAGAACATGCGCTGCTGTAGTTTCTCGCGCTGTGTGCGTGCGCTGAACACCGGTTCGAGTGTGTAGGGGTGGTAGCCAGTGTACCAAGTTTCGGTCGACACGGTCATTGGCGTCGGCGTAAAGTCCTGCACCTGCTCCAGGTGGAAGTCGAGCCGCTTGGTTTCCACTGCCAGCTCTGCCATGTCCTCTTCCGTGCATCCGGGATGGCTGCTTATGAAGTAAGGAATCAGCTGCTCGCGCAGGTTCTCTTCACGGTTTATCTTGTCGAATATTTGCTTGAAGGTGTGGAACAGCTCGAACGAAGGCTTGCGCATGAGCATGAGCACGTCGTCGCTGGTGTGCTCTGGAGCCACCTTCAGTCGTCCGCTCACGTGGTTCACGATAAGCTCGCGTATATACTCGCGATTGGCACGGTTCACCTCCTCGTCCTTGTTCGGGTGCAGCAACAGATCGTAGCGCACGCCACTGCCTATGAAGCTCTTCTTGACTCCGGGCAGTGCATCGACGGCATGGTAGATGTCGAGTAGTGGACGATGGTCGTTGTTGAGGTTGGGACACACCTGCGGATGGGCGCACGACGGACGTTTGCAGCGGCGGCACAACTCCTGGTTGCGTCCGTGCATGCGGTACATGTTTGCCGACGGTCCGCCAAGGTCGCTGATATAGCCCTTGAAGTCGGGCATGCTGATTACCTTGCGTGCCTCGCGCAGTATGCTCTCTTTGCTGCGGCTGACTATGAACTTCCCCTGGTGAGCCGATATGGTGCAGAAGGCACAGCCACCAAAGCAACCACGGTGCAGGTTGATGGAGAACTTTATCATGTCGTATGCCGGAATGCGCTTGCCCTTATACTTGGGATGCGGCAGGCGCGTGTATGGCAGGTCGAAAGTTTTGTCGAGCTCGGCCTCGGTCATTGGAGGGTAGGGCGGATTCACCACCACCGTGCGCTTGCCTGTGCGCTGCAGCAGGCGTTGTGCATAGTATTTGTTGCTCTCCTCCTCAATGTGGCGGAAGTTGGCAGCCTCCTTCTTCTTGTCTGCAAGACACTCCTCATGGCTGTAAAGCACTATGTCGTCTTCCTGTGGCTCGACGTCGCCATTCACGAGGAACGCTGTCTGCGGTGTCTGTCGCGGGTCTTCGCCCTGCTCCATGTGGTGTGCCAGCTCTACGATGGGCTTCTCACCCATGCCGTAAATCAGCAGGTCGGCACCGCTGTCGACAAGTATGCTGGGACGCACGCGGTCCTCCCAGTAGTCGTAGTGCGTAAGGCGACGCATGCTGGCCTCAATGCCGCCAAGGAATACGGGTACGTCTGGAAACAGCTGTTTCAGAATCTTGGTGTAGACCACCGACGGATAGTCTGGCCGCATGTCGCAGCGTCCGTCTGGTGTGTAGGCATCCTCGTGGCGCAGTCGCTTGTTGGCTGTGTATTTGTTGACCATGCTGTCCATGCACCCGGGGCTGATGCCGAAGAATAGTCGCGGTCGTCCCAGCTTCTTGAAGTCGCGCAGGTCGTCGCGCCAGTTGGGTTGCGGCACGATGGCCACCTTGTAGCCTTCTGCCTCGAGCGTGCGACCTATGACAGCCGCGCCGAACGACGGATGGTCCACATAGGCATCACCGCTGAATAGGATGACGTCCAGCTGGTCCCAGCCGCGCAGTTCGACCTCCTTCTTCGTCGTCGGCAGCCAGTCGGTCAGTTGTGGTTGTCCGCCACTGCCGGCAGCATGGCTGCGTACCGTCTCACTGCTGTTCTGCATTGCCGTGCGTCTGGTCTGCCGGTTGTGCAGCATTGTCGTCGCCTTCGGTATCGGTGGCAGCAATGGTGTCCTTCTGCTCTTCGTAGAGCCGCATCAGGTTCTGCAGTCCGAAGGCTTTCATGTTGTCGTGATAGATTATGTCGATGCACAGGTCGAGCAGGTCGCTGCAGTCGCCAGTCTCGGCGGTGATGAGCGAACGGATGTTCATCTTCAGCTTGTCGAGAG
>CAVHJI010000065.1:0-11460 GCA_963636255.1 Bacteroidaceae bacterium
GTGCTATCCATGCCCAATCGAGTTTCTTATTGCAGTAAAGGCCGGATTCATCAAAACCGACAACGGCAGATTTCATAATGCATTCTTTGATGCTCTCTATTGCTGGTGTGGCATTCTTCTTAACCTCATTGATCCAGTTTACGAATAAGCCTTGACTGATGCTCAAACCAAACACTTCCTTGAAGAATTTCTCGATGCGGCCATAGGGAAGGAACATCACAACGTTCAGGTATACAGCCATACTTTTGACGGTAGTGTCATAAACCACGGCGCTGGAGCCACCGTCAAGGTACTACCCTTATGTCCCTTCTGTCCGCCATGTTTTCTGCCTGTCGATTTGCGCAAAGTCTTTGTGCGACGGATAGCCTCGTCTTTCATGCTCTCTTTCGAAGGAGGAGTGTTACTGTTGCCGGAATTCTTATCGGGTTTCTCGTATTTGGCTAGTCTTGCCTTCAACTCCTCAATCTGCTTGTCGCGCTTGCGCAAATCAGCATTGAGCTTGTCTATGTTACGGTTCAACTTACAGATATCTAAATGCTGCGAGGCTATTGTCTTGCGCATCAACCGCATCCCCTCTGTCATGGTCTGCAATGCTTCCGATATGTCCGTAACTTGCTCTTTTACAGCCATAAAGGTGCGAAAATACCTGAAACCACAAAACTTTTCAGCTATTATTCACGCGGTATATTACTGATAATTAAAAGATTGCTAAAACCCACGCCACTACATTCTCATGGGACAGAATAGCAACACCCCTATGCGAGTATACGGAATGCGTGAAGGATTTCGAATGGTATTATGGATGCCTTACCATTCGCTGAATAGTTACCAAGTTTTCTTGCAGAAAAATATTATTCTTCGTAGAGGCACTTCATCTTAGGCTATACCAATCATGCAGAAGCTCCACTTCTAATGTTCTAAATATTTTTTTATCCGCGGAACTGGGTGCCTGCGGCACCGGTGTCGGGTGTTGAATGAAACGGGTCACGCAACACATAACACGTTACCGTTATTTCTCTTTGTAGACGACCTTGTTCTGGCCGGACGTGAAGCGTGCTGCGTCGGGTTCGTTGCGGAGAAAGGATTCGACATGTCGCATGCGCTTCTCTTCCACAATCTCGTCAACGGCAATGAGGATGCCTGTCTCCTCGACGTCGCCGAAGCCGTAGTTGATTGCAGTGCCGAACATCTTCATGGTGGGACTGAGATTCATATAAGCGTTGACCAGCGGTGGGATGTTATAGCCCATGTTGCGTATCTCGTTGTGAAGCACGCGATAGTCGTCCTTGAACGTGTCGTGGCAGAAGAGCCTTGCCAGCTCTGTCTCGTCACTTTCGATGGTCAAGGGGCGAAGTGGCGTAATGAGGTCGTCCCTGTCGGCGAAGTGCTTCTTGAGGAAGTAGAGTATCATGTCACGCCCCTTGCGGATGTAAGACGGATACATCGTGACCTTGCCAAAGAAATATTTGACGTTGGGCATTATGACCATCAAGGCTCCCAGTCCGTCCCAGAGGTTGTCGAGGGCAAAGAGGCCTTTGCTTCCGGCGCGTGTGCCCTGATACTCGAGGGTCACGAAGCTACGTGCCAGCTCGATGGTGACGGGCATGTACTCGTTGAGGAACTTGTCGCTGAAGTGGAACAGGTGGGCTGTTGCCAGCATGGGCTGCCCGTCGGGTCTGTAGCGGACGTCAGTGCCGAGGATGTAGCGATAGCCACCGAGGATCTCTTCGGTCTCGGGGTCCCACACGATGAGTTGCTTGTAGGGGCTCTCCATTGTGTCGAACTCATCGATGTCCATGGATTTGCCTGTGCCTCCGCCTGCAGCTCTGAAAGCTATCTCGCGCAGGCGTCCGATCTCTCGCATGGTGTTCGGAGCATTGTGTGCAGTGACTATGTAGATCTGGTTATGGCTCTTGTTGGTCATTCTCAGACGCCGTTCCTCTGTCAGTTCTGCCCGCAGCAAATCGCGGCTCACGGGCTGAATCACTTCTTCCATTCGTTCTGTCTTTCTTGTTTTTATCTTAAGGGCCTCAACTTGTCGTGTTGCCTAAGTTCTGGTTATAGACCATGTCCTTGACGTTCTGCGCCCATTGGGCATAGGTCTTCGATTTGTCGAACGTCTGCCACGAGATGGGCTTACCTATCGTGACTGTAAAGGTCTTGTGGCGGTTCTTCATCATCTCGTCGGCAAGATAGAGCATGGCGATATTGAACTTTATGCCCAGTGCCTTGCAAACGTTTGCCAAGCTGTAAAAGCGCGGGCTGTTCTGTCCGCCGAAGTGGATTGGCACCACGTCGCGATGGTACTCCACGCTCTTCTGCACGAAGGTCTTCTTCCATTCAAGGTCGCGTATGACACCATGCTGCTTGCGCGAACAGAGTCCTGCAGGAAACATGATGAGCTGGTCGTCGGACGCGAAGCCAGCCTCGACCCTTCGCGGGAAGTCCTTTGCCTGGTTTCCAGTCTTGTTAATCGGGATGAAGAACGGTGCCAGTCCGTGGATGTTCATCAGCAAATCGTTGACTAGATACTTGACGTGTCCGTCGTAGTGGGAGCCGATGATGTAACCCAGCGAGAGTCCGTCCTGTCCGCCCAGCGGATGGTTGGACACGAACGTGCACCTCGAACCTGCAGGAGGGAGATTTTCTTCGCCACGCACGTCGAGCTTGACGTCGAGGAACTCGAGGCAGTGCTTCAGGAAGGGCAGCCCCACCTCGTCGCCATGCTTGCGCAAGAAGACGTTGAGTTCGTCCTGATGGACAATGCGTTTGAGATAGCTGACAACAAATCGCGGCACATACTTGCTGTACTGTGGTGCTTTGTCGCGAATAACCTTGTCGATATCTATCAGGAATGTTGAATCTTCCGCCATGTTCGTCCAAACACAAAACCGTGCAAGTTTAAGCCAACTTTTCGACACGCCAAAGAAAAAAGTAAGTTTTTTGGCTCAAAACGAATTAAAAGTGGGGAATATAGAGCCAAAAACGCACGACATGAAAGCGGAGGCGCCTGCGGCGCGGTGTTAGATGCTGAGCGTCGGATTCTTCCTTCCCTTTAGGGGAGGGCAGGATGAGACTCTTGGGTGTTGAGTGCTAGGCGATATGGTTAAAAGAAAAAGTTTTGTGGGCATTGTGGGGAAATGTGGGGAATTGTGTAATTTAGCACCCTTGAAACAAGATAACTGTGCGCAGATGTTGAGATTTCTCGGAACAATAGAGGCAAAGACCGACGACAAGGGCCGTGTGTTCATTCCGTCGGCGTTCCGTCGCCGCCTTCAGGAGGCTGGCGAAACGGCTATTGTGCTGCGCAAAGACATACATCAGGAGTGCATCGTGCTCTATCCGGAGAGTGTCTGGTTCAAAACTCAAGACACGTTGCGTGCACGTCTGAACATTTGGGATGCCGGTGACCAAAGCCTCTTCCGCCGCTTTATGAGCGGAGCGGAGATTGCCGAGCCCGACTCGAACGGGCGCATCCTGTTGTCGAAACGGCTGATACAGCTGGCGGAAATCAAGGACACGGTGGTCTTCGTCGGAATGGGCGAAGAGATAGAAATTTGGGCAAAAGACAAGTGGGAGCAGCAGCAGGACAAAGCCATCGACCTGAGTGCCGACCTCGAACGCAAGATGGCAGGATGTCCGGGCAATGGCGAGGACATCGTCAATCGGCAGGGATGATGGAAGAGACACTGACATATCATGTACCTGTGTTGCTCAAGGAGAGCATCGATGGACTGGAGATCACGCCACAGGGGACGTATGTCGACGTGACCTTCGGCGGTGGAGGCCATTCGCGTGAGATACTTCGAAGACTTGGCGACGGCGGAAGGCTGTACAGTTTCGACCAGGATGCAGATGCCGAACAGAACGTTGTGGGCGACAAGCGCTTCACCTTCGTGCGCAGCAACTTCCGCTATCTGCACAACTTCCTACACTATTACGGTGTGGAGCAGATTGATGGTCTGCTGGCCGACCTCGGAGTGTCGTCGCACCACTTCGACGACAGCGAACGCGGATTCTCGTTTCGCAGCGACGGCCCGCTGGATATGCGGATGAACAAGCGCGGCGGACGCACCGCTGCCGATGTGGTCAACACCTACGACGAGGAGCAGTTGGCCGATGTCTTCTACCTCTACGGCGAGCTGCACAACAGTCGTCAGATTGCGGCAGCAGTGGTCAGGGCACGCAATGCAGGCACGATAGACACCATAAGCTCCTTCCTTGAGGCCGTGAAACCCTGCTTCGGTCGCGACCGCGAGAAGAGAGACCTTGCCCGAGCCTTCCAGGCATTGCGCATAGAGGTCAACGAAGAGATGGAGGCGCTGAAGGAAATGCTCTCTGCGGCAGTGAAAGCGCTGAAGCCAGGTGGACGACTGTCGGTGATTACCTACCACTCGCTGGAAGACCGGCTGGTGAAGAACCTGATGAAGACAGGCAACTTTGAGGGACGCTGCGAGAAGGACTTCTATGGCAACACGTGTGCTCCGCTGATGCAGATCAACCGCAAGGTGACGGTGCCTACGGAGGAAGAAGTGAGGCGAAACCCGCGATCGCGCAGTGCAAAGCTGCGGATTGCCGAGAAGAAATTTTAAGGCATTATGGTACAGACAACGCAGAAACAGCAGAACGGCAAGAAGCACGGCAAGCTCTTCGCCTGGATTGGCGGAGACGTGCTCGATAGTGACTTCATGCGCCGTCAGGCAAGGCTGCTGGTGCTGATAATGGTGCTGGTAATCTTCTACATCAACAACCGTTACGAGTGCCAGAAGCAGCTGATAGAGATAGACAGACTGGAAAAGGAACTGACCGACGTGAAGTATGATGCCCTGACTCGCAAGTCGGAGTTGATGGAGCGCAGCCGCCAGTCGAAGATTGAAGAGTTCATTAAGGAGACCGATAGCGAACTTCAGATTGCGACGACTCCGCCGTATCTGATTAAATGATGACTGAAAGGAGAACAAGACTTTGGCGGTAAACAAGTCGAGCATATTCACAAGATACTTCTTCGTGGTGCTGGTTCTGGCACTCACAGGAGCCGGCATCGTGATTAGAGCAGCTATCATCATGTTCGGCGAACGGCAGTATTGGAACGATGTGGCAGAGCGTTTCGTCAAGGAAAACGTCGCTGTCGATGCCAACCGCGGCAATATTCTCTCTGCCGACGGCGACCTTATGGCAAGCTCTCTGCCCGAATATCGCATCTACATGGACTTCAAGGCTGGCGGCGAACGCAAGGATTCGCTGCTGATGCTCTACATGGACAGCATCTGCAAAGGACTGCACAAGATTTTTCCGGACAAGAGTGCCAATGAGTTCAAGCGCACGCTGCTGCGCGGACGCAAGGCCGGAAGCCGCAACTTCCTGATCTATCCGAAGCGAATATCCTACATCCAGTATAAGGAAGCCAAGTCTCTGCCGGTGTTCAACATGAGCAAATATGCTGGCGGATTCCACGAACAGGCATACAATCAGCGCAAGAAACCGTTCGGGTCGCTGGCAGCACGCACGCTGGGCGACGTCTTTGCCGACACAGCCCTCGGTGCAAAAAACGGCATAGAGCTGGCGTTCGATACACTACTGAAAGGACAAAAGGGCGTGACGCACCGACAGAAGGTGATGAACCGCTACCTGTCGATAACGGACATTCCGCCGGTCGACGGCTGCGACATCATCTCGACCATCGATGTAGACATGCAGGACATCAGCGAAAAGGCGCTGGTGGACAAACTGAAAGAGCTGAATGCCTTTGCCGGAGTGGCTGTACTGATGGAGGTGAAGACCGGTGACGTGAAGGCGATAGTGAACATGACGCGTGGATCCGACGGCAACTACTACGAGATGCGCAACAACGCCATCAGCGACATGCTGGAGCCTGGATCTACGTTCAAGACGGCTTCGGTGATGGTGGCACTGGAAGACGGAAAGGTGGAGCCGGACACACAGGTAGACACGGGCAACGGCGTGAAGCGGATGTACGGCAGTTCCATGAAAGACCACAACTGGAACCGGGGCGGCTACGGCGTGATCGACGTGACAAGAATTCTCGAGGTGTCATCGAACGTGGGCGTTTCGACAATCATTGACCAATACTACCGCGACGACCCGCAGAAGTTTGTCGACGGACTGAAAAAGCTCGGCATCACCGATTCACTGCCGTTGCAGATTCCCGGAGGCGGCAAACCCAATATAAAAGGACCGAAGGAACGCTATTTTGCCAAGACCACACTGCCGTGGATGAGCATCGGATACGAGACACAAGTGCCGCCGCTGAACATCCTGACGTTCTATAACGCCATTGCCAACGACGGCGTGATGGTGTGTCCGCGCTTTGTCAAGGCAGCCGTGAAGGACGGAGAGATTGTGAAGGAATATCCCATAAAGGTGATGCGCGAGCACATTTGCTCGGAGTCGACGCTGCAGAAGATACGCAAGATTCTGCATCTCGTGGTGTCCGAAGGTCTGGCAAAACCCGCCGGAAGCAAGCAGTTTGCAGTAGCGGGGAAGACGGGAACGGCACAGATCTCGCAAGGAGCAGCCGGATATACATCGGGCGGTCGCAAGTACTTGGTGAGCTTCTGCGGCTATTTCCCTGCCGATGCGCCAAAGTACAGCTTGATTGTGTCGATACAGAAGCCGGGATTGCCGGCATCGGGCGGACAGATGGCTGGCAGCGTCTTCAGCAAAATTGCCGAACGAGTGTTCGCAAAGAACTTGAGCTACGACCTCATGTATGCTGCCGACAGCACGTCGAACGTCATTCCGGCAGTGAAAAACGGTGACTTGAACGAGACGCGATATGTGCTGACGCACCTCGACATACCGACCAACGGTGACATAAGCCGCAACGGAGAGGAGACGGTGTGGGGACGGGCACGGCAGGACAGCACGGCAGTGGTGCTGGAACAGCACGAAGTCGGCAGCAACAACACGATGCCGAACGTGCGCGGAATGGGAGCAAAAGATGCGGTCTACCTGTTGGAACAGGCGGGACTGAAAGTGCATCTGTCGGGTGTGGGACACGTGACGTCACAGTCAATAACGGCAGGAAGCCACATACGACGCGGACAAACCGTGGCGTTGAGCCTAAAATGAAAACCGAAAAAGACATTTAAAAATTTTGGATAGATGAAACTGAACGAACTGATAAAAAACATACAGCCTCTGCGTGTTGAGGGCAATGTCGACAAGGACATTAGCGGTGTCAGCATTGACTCGCGCCTGGTGGAGAGCGGGCATTTGTTCATGGCGATGCGCGGCACGCAGGCCGACGGACATGCCTATATTCCGTCGGCAATCGGAAAGGGAGCAGTGGCAATTCTGTGCGAAGACATCCCTGCCGAGACCGTTCAGGGAATTACATACGTGCAGGTGAAGGACAGCGAAGAGGCTGTGGGGCGCGTGGCAACCACGTTCTATGGTGACCCGACGTCGAAGATTGAGCTTGTGGGAGTGACGGGAACCAACGGCAAGACCACCATCGCCACCCTGCTTTATCGGGTATTCCGATACTTCGGATACAAGGTCGGACTGCTGTCAACGGTGTGCAATTACATCGACGACGAGGCAATACCGACCGATCACACCACGCCCGACCCCATAACCCTCAACCGTCTGCTTGGACAAATGGCAGACAGCGGATGCAAGTATGTGTTCATGGAGGTCAGCTCGCATTCGGTTGCACAGAAGCGCATCAGCGGACTGCGTTTTGCCGGTGGCATCTTTACGAACCTTACGCGCGACCATCTGGACTATCATAAGACGTTCGACAACTATCTGCACGCCAAGAAGAAGTTCTTCGACGACCTGCCGAAGCAGGCTTTCAGCCTCACCAACGCCGACGATAAGAATGGAATGGTGATGCTGCAGAACACGCGTTCGCACAAGTACACGTACTCCATGCGCACGTTGGCTGACTTCAAAGGACGCGTGCTGGAGTCACACGTCGAGGGAATGTTGCTCGACTTCAACAACCACGAGGTGGCTGTCAACTTTATCGGACGCTTCAACGCGAGCAATCTGCTCGCTGTATTCGGCGCAGCAGTCCTGCTCGGGAAGAAGGAAGAGGACGTACTTGTGGCTCTGAGCACGATGCATCCGGTGGCAGGACGACTGGAAACCATACATTCGCCCAAAGGACTTACGGCTGTTGTGGATTATGCCCACACGCCGGATGCTCTGGTCAACGTGCTCGACGCACTGCGTGAAGTGATGAACGGCAAAGGAAACATCATTACTGTGGTCGGTGCCGGTGGCAATCGCGACAAGGGAAAGCGCCCCATAATGGCAAAAGAGGCTGCACTGCGCAGCGACAGACTGATAATAACGTCGGACAATCCGAGGTTTGAAGAGCCGCAGGACATCATGAACGACATGCTCGCTGGACTGGACAACCACGACATGGAGAAGACGCTGAGCATCATCGACCGTAAAGAAGCCATACGCACAGCGTGCATGATGGCACAACGCGGCGACGTGATTCTCGTGGCAGGCAAGGGGCACGAGGACTATCAGGAGATTCGCGGTGTGAAGCATCACTTCGACGACCGTGAGATTCTGCGGGAAATATTGCTGAAATGAACCGAGGGGACTTACATATATATAATAAGGTGTAGATATGCTTTACTATTTGTTTCATTGGCTTGAAGACTTGGGATTCCCCGGCGCTAGGATGTTCTCGTACACATCATTCCGTGCGCTGTTTGCCGTGATATTGGCGCTGTTGATATCGAGTATGTGGGGCAGCTGGTTCATCAGGATGCTCAAGAAAAGGCAGATTACGGAGACACAACGCTCTGCCGAGCTCGACCCCTTCGGCGTTCAGAAGGTTGGAGTGCCGAGCATGGGCGGCGTAATCATAATCGTTGCCATACTCATTCCGTGCTTCCTGTTGGGACGTCTGGACAACATCTACATGATACTGATGCTGATTACCACTGTCTGGTTGGGCTCTTTGGGCTTTGCCGACGACTACATAAAGACCTTCAAGCACGACAAGGAAGGTCTGCACGGCAAGTTCAAGATAATAGGACAAGTGGGACTGGGATTCATTGTCGGTCTGACGCTTTACCTCAGTCCGCAAGTTGTGATTCGTCCGAACATAGAAGTGTCGCAACCAGGACAGGAGACTGTGGTGATGCACGCCGCGCGTGACATAAAAGCCACGCAGACCACCATCCCATTCTTCAAGAACAACAACCTCGACTATGCCGACCTGATGTCGTTCCTCGGCGAACATGCACAGGCTGGCGGCTGGATTCTGTTCGTGCTGATGACGATAATCGTCGTCACGGCGGTGTCCAACGGCGCCAATCTGAACGACGGCATGGACGGAATGGCGACGGGCAATTCGGCAATCATTGGCTTCACACTCGGCATTCTGGCGTATGTGTCGAGCCATATCGAGTTTGCCCAATACCTTAACATAATGTACATCCCTGGGGCACAGGAACTGGTAATCTTCATCTGTGCCTTTGTGGGCGCACTGATTGGCTTCCTGTGGTACAATGCCTATCCTGCACAGATCTTCATGGGCGATACCGGCAGCCTGACAATCGGTGGAATCATTGCCGTCTTCGCCATAATAATCCGCAAGGAACTGCTGATACCGATATTGTGTGGCATCTTCCTCGTTGAGAGTCTGTCGGTGATTCTGCAGAGATACTACTACAAAGCCGGCAAGCGTCACGGCGTGAAGCAACGGCTATTCAAGCGTGCTCCCATACACGATCATTTCCGTACGGCGATGAGTCAGGTCGAGAAAGGATGCTCCGTCAAGATTCAGGCACCGCAGACGTTGCTGCACGAGGCGAAGATAACGGTGCGTTTCTGGATTGTAACCATCGTGTTGGCTGCCATAACGATAATAACACTCAAGATAAGATAAAGGAAACAAGGAGGACTATATAGATATGAAGACAAACGACAAGAAGAGGATTGTGGTGCTTGGAGCCGGCGAGAGCGGCGCAGGAGCTGCTGTGTTGGCATCGTTGAAGGGCTTCGATACTTTCGTTTCCGACTCGGGCAACATTGCACCAAAGTACATCGAGCTGCTTCAGAAGTACAATATTCCTTGGGAACAGGGACATCATACGGAGGAACAAATCCTCAATGCCGACGAGGTGATAAAGAGTCCGGGTATACCGAACGATGCTCCCATCGTCGTGAAACTGGGCGAACGCAACATCCCCATCATTTCGGAGATTGAGTTCGCAGGGCGATACACTGATGCTAAGATGGTGTGTATCACGGGGTCGAACGGCAAGACCACCACAACGTCGCTGATCTATCACATCTTCAAGAGTGCAGGTCTCAACGTTGGCCTGGCAGGAAACATCGGCCGAAGCCTTGCACTGCAAGTGGCGACCGAGCAGCACGACTACTACGTCATTGAGCTCAGCTCGTTCCAGCTCGACAACATGTACGATTTCCGCGCCAACATTGCCGTCCTGCTCAACATCACTCCCGATCATCTCGACCGCTATGGCTTCTGCATGCAGAACTATATCGACGCCAAATTCCGCATCATCAGGAACCAAACTCCCGACGATGCCTTCATCTTCTGGAACGATGACCCCATTATACAGCGCGAGCTTGCCAAGTATGGCATCCATGCGCAGGTCTATCCTTTCGCCGAGAAGAAGGAAGACGGACTGGCAGCCTATACCGCCGACGGCAAGTTGTGGATTGAGAAGCCGGTGGATTTCAACATGGAGCAGGAAGACCTTGCACTCAACGGCGTGCACAATCTCTACAACTCTATGGCAGCAGGCATCTCCGCCGACGTGGCCGGCATCAGCAACGACTGCATCCGTCAGGCTTTGTCCGACTTCAAGGGTGTGCCTCACAGGCTGGAATATGTGGCTTCGGTCCGCGGCGTGCGCTTCGTCAACGACTCTAAGGCGACCAACGTCAATGCCTGCTGGTATGCGCTGAAGAGCATGAAGACAAAGACCATACTGATTCTTGGCGGCAAAGACAAGGGCAACGACTACGAGGAAATCCGAGACTTGGTCAAGGAGAAGTGCTCCGGACTGGTCTATTTGGGTGTGGATAACAGCAAGCTGCACCGGTTCTTCGACCCCATGGGACTGCCTGTTGCCGACATCAACACCGGCATGAAGGATGCTGTGGATGCAGCCTACAAGATGGCGAAGAAGGGAGAGACCGTGCTGCTCAGCCCGTGTTGCGCCAGCTTCGACCTCTTCAACGGAATGGCAGACCGCGGCAATCAGTTCTGCAAATATGTTTGCGAGCTGTAAAAGTTTCGGCATTCGGGACAAAGACACATAGGACAATCAATAAAGACGAGATAAAGTAAAAAGAAGTGGACCTGCTAAGAAGCATATTCAAAGGTGACAAAGTCGTTTGGCTCTTGTTCCTGGCGCTTTGTGTCATATCGGTGGTCGAGGTATTCAGCGCATCGAGCACGCTGACATACAAGTCGGGCGACCATTGGGGCCC
>CAVHJI010000066.1:0-1474 GCA_963636255.1 Bacteroidaceae bacterium
CTGTAGTTGAATGTGAACACCACGCGGCTAATCCACATCACCACCATACCCACAACGAACGAAATCGCTACCGACACAAATATCGCAATGATTACCTGCAACGCCTTGTCCGAGTTCAGCAGCATGCCGTACTCCAGCGTCGGGTCGGCCACTACCTTCAGGATAGCCAGCATCACCGTGCCGCCCAGCAGCTCAAACACCAGCGACACCGTCGTCGACGTTGGCATGCCCAGTGTGTTAAACACATCAAGAATCAGTATGTCCGTCACCATTACAGCCAGGAAAATCGTCATCACCTCGTGAAACGAATAATGCTCGGGCGTCATGATGCCATGACGAGCCACGTCCATCATGCCCGACGACAGCACTGCTCCCATCAGCACACCCACTGACGCAATAATCAACACAGTTCTGAAACTTGCCACCCGTGCACCCACGGCAGACTGAAGGAAGTTCACGGCATCGTTGCTCACACCCACGTGCAAGTCAAACACCGCCAGGCATAGCAGGAACACGACTATGCAAAGATAAATGGTCTCCATAACACTCTCTTTCTTGTAACTAAAATCGCAATACCTAATTCTCGACCGCGAAATTATGTCACTGGTGTTACAGCCCCTTTTCATACATATTACAATGCTGTTACAACTTGGCAGCACAGACTCCGGTGTTGGATGTTGAGTGTTGGGGGGGGGTGAGTGTTTGGATGTTTGGATGTTGGGTGTTGGATGTTGGATGTTGGATGTTGGGTGTTTGGTGTTTGGTGTTGAGTGTCGGGTGTTGTAATGCAAATTAACTGTTACGCTCTTTTATAACATCAACAATTTCTTCGTCTGCAGGCAACCATTTTACAGTATTCAGTTCATCCAATCTAAGCCATTTGGCAGCTTCATGTTCCAAAAGAGTCAGTTCGCCTTTTTTCACCGTGCATAGAAAGCAGTGCATCGTAAGGTGAAACTTTGGATAGTTATATTCCACAGACTTTATTAACTCACTCACCTCAATGTCGCTAGCGAGTTCTTCCTTTATTTCGCGCTGCAGAGCTTCCTTGGGCGTTTCGCCTTCTTCTATTTTTCCGCCTGGGAACTCCCACCAGTCTTTCCATTCACCGTATCCGCGTTGTGTTGCAAAGATGCGGTTATCACGTTGTATCACGGCGGCTACTACTTCAATATTTCTCATTTGCTAATTCTCCTTTGTTAAGCATAGGCCAACGTTGCTGCATATTCATAAACGGCTCCTGGCATCGGGCTTTTCAATTTCCACACAATTTGTATGGGGCTGTTGCCTTCATAACTTTCAAGAGTAACCTCGCCCAGGTAAACATATCCTAGTGTGCGACTCTTGTTTTCCGCAGCTTTCTGTTGCTTACGCACGAACAGTAGCATTTTGCGTTTGCCTTCAATGTAGCTTTGCCCAGTGGGCGATTGTTGGCTAATTCGATTTTGAGTCTCCCAATGAAATTTCATGTTGC
>CAVHJI010000066.1:1484-11391 GCA_963636255.1 Bacteroidaceae bacterium
GCTTCACGGTCCTTGACAATATCAACATACATGGCCTCCATCGGCACTCCGTTCAACGTGTTTCTCTCGCATCCCTCCCTGGCCGACGACATCTGGACAATCGTAGATGTACCGATGGCCACCTGTATCTGTGCCTTGGTATAGACCCCGTGCAGTTGCAGTGGGAAGGTGCCTTTGAAAACAGAGTTATCCTCTTTCTCCAAAGCGTTGCAGCGCGTCATCATCACCTCTGTTATTTCCTCAACTTCATGGACAAAGATTTCATCCTTGCTTAGTTTGTCAAACATCTGTTGCAGACTGTCATATACCCCTGCAGAGGTATAGAGGTCATAGTAAAGCATCAGGGCCATCTTCTGTCCTTTGGCAGTGAGTAAGTTTTCGTTCACTTTAAAATGACGTGTGGCTAAACCGTGAATAAAGGAGAAATAAGAATAAGAATCTGTGGAGAGCCATTTCTTGCTGACTGCCCTCGACAATTCTATGTTCAGATTCGACTTTTCCTGGCTAACGCCAGCCATGTGGCAAAGAGAATTCCATGTTGTACCATCATACAGCTTATCCAGCGGTACATGCGTAAGTCTCAGAAAATTATTCAGTGTCAACGGTTCGCTGAAATTCTTCTCAAATTGTTTAATGGTCTGAATGATGCGATTCCTCTTGAAACTGTTGATGTAGTCATTAATGTTATGCAGTATGTATTCTTTGGCTTTTGGCTCCAACTGTATAGTGCATCCCAACGGCAGATGTGGAAAATCCTTCTCTATTTCTTCTTTTGTACTCATTGGTGTCCGTCCTGTCAAGGCACGGAATCTATCCATATAGTTGAATTCTGCACGGGAGTGACCTACGAAATCCAACACTGTAAGAAATTCCTTGTCCTTGGCCTTACGCAGACCTCGTCCAAACTGTTGCAGGAAGATGGTCAAACTTTCTGTAGGACGAAGGAACAATACAGTGTCTATAGAGGGGATATCGACACCCTCATTAAACATATCAACTACGAATAAGTAATTGATTCTCTTATCTGTCAGTTTCCTAATTTCGGTATTTCTGAATTGGGAGTTATCGCTGGTCAGAACGGCGGATTTCAAACCAGCCAAAGTGAACTTTGCATTCATGTAGTTAGCATGCTCTTGGTCAACACAGAAACATAGGGCACGCACGTCATTATGGTTGGGCAGGTATTTCTCAAGCGATTTGAAGATAATTCCTGTTCGCTGGTCGTTATTGGTATATACTTTGGAAAGCTCTGAAGCTACAAAATGCCCGCGTTCCCATCTAACTTCTGATAAGTCTACCGTATCTGTGATGCCAAAATAATGGAACGGTGCGAGCAACCTATTGTTGAGTGCTGTGTCCAGCCTTATCTCAGCAGATATCTGTCCGTTGAAGTATTTTGTGATATCATTGCTGTCCATTCGCTCGGGAGTGGCAGTAAGGCCGAGGAGTACTTTCGGTTTGAACTTGCTGAGTATTTTCTGATAAGAGTCAGCCACGATATGGTGTGCCTCATCGAATACGACGTAGTCATAATAATCGTCAGGCAACTGTATTTTGTCCAATCGGTTGTTGAGCAAATCCTTAGAGGCAAAAAGGTATGGGAATGAGGTTGCCTCATGTCTGCTATACCACATATCGCCAAAATTAGGGTCGCCCAAAACGGCCCTGAACGTGGCGCAAGCCTGCTTGATAATCTCTTCACGATGTACAACAAACAGGAAATGAGCCCTCGGTTGCTTCTCTTTGAAGCGTTTGTAGTCGAATGCCGCTATTACCGTTTTACCAGTACCCGTAGCTGCTACAATCAAGTTGCGCCAGTTGTTGTGGTATCTGCGTTCTTTTTCCAGTCTCTCCAAAATGTCGTTTTGATATTCCTTTGCCTTTATTAGGTCAAGTACAGAATAGTCTATCCCCGTTGTGGAAGAGGCATTCTTGTCAAGTGCTGTTTTCAGCCTCTTGCCGTCCTGCGTGATGTCAAATGGCTCAAATACGTCCTGTTCCCAATATGTCTCGAAAGTATTCTTTACGGTAGTGAAAATATGTGGCAGCTCCATCTGGGTAACTTTCACATTCCATTCCAGCCCGTCTGTCAAAGCAGCATGAGAGATGTTTGACGACCCAATATATGCTGTATGGAATCCGCTATTACGCAAAAAAACGTAGGCTTTTGCGTGCAGTCTGTCAATGTCTCCGTTATATGATATTTTAATTTGTGTGTGCTGCAAGCTGGCCAACTTCTCTATTGCTTTATATTCTGTAGCCTGCATATAAGTGGTAGTTATAACCCTCAGCAAACCGCCCCGTGCCACAAACTCCTGTAATTCTGGCAACATCATATTCAGGCCAGACAGCCGAATGAAGGATACCACTATATATATCTTGTCAGAAGAAAGAATTTCCTTCTTCAGTTCGCTAATCATATTTACGGTATCCTTGGCTCCAGTAAACAGACTGCTCTTTGTCAGTGATGTAAGTGGCGTAATGCGTTGGATGTACTCCTGCAAATCAGGATAATTGCATTTTGACTTGTCAATAATGCTAGTCAGGATGGATTTACTGGCATCTATCAAATCCTCTTCATAATTTTCTATGGAAAACTTCTGGCCCAGCTCCTTTATCACATCATTGACAAACGTGATGCATCGCTCCACGCCATGATCCTGCCGCACAGCTTCATCTACAACATTTTGGAATAGTGTGTTAAGGTAACGCGAAAGGTAGAGTATTGCCTCTTCGCGCCCGATTTCTTTTTTGCCAACATAGAAAGTATCCCGGTCGTAAGCTTCCAATTTATACCTGAAAAGCTGATTAATTATCTGCTCATATATTCCGTCCATAGTTACCTGTTGGCTTGTCTTCGTTTCTCATGTACAAAAATAAGAATTTATATTTCGACTAAAGGCAAAAGTCCCAACATCTTGCTTAAGAAGTTGTTTGAATCCCATTCGAAATAAACGTTATGGTTGTAGCAAGTAACGGAAACTATTGGCATAATAGCAAGAAGTGAGGTAAGAATGTTCTTGAGTTTTGCGCTTTCAGGCGGATGTTCAGCCGCAGATGAGGCTCTAAAGACAAGAATTTATAGGCAAGAAACGTGCAATGAGTCTATCTGCTAAGCCATATTAGTATAACTTCATAGGCCTCTACATATACTTGACTTCACCGTAGAAGATAACTGATTCTGTCCTGCCAAAGCTTGCAATTATCATACCAAGGTTTGCAATATTCGTACCAAAGCTTGGTATGAATATTGCAAGCTTTGGTATGAGACGATAATATATACTCCGAGGGCAATGACAATATACTTCAAGGGTCAAGACAGTATACTGCAAGAACAAATAGAATATACACCTGTGGACGCTCAACCATAGAACCTATGGACGTACAGCTATAGGCGCTCTGACTTTCAGCTATTTGGCTGTGAGTGTTGTGAACCTCTCCAGCGACCGTAAGGGATAATTAATGAAAAAGCCCTTGCCTGTACGCTGCATTTCCGTAACTTTGTGCATTCAATGGAGGAAACAAGACCTTCCTGTAAAACATACAGTATATCATGCTAAAGAAAACGCTAATAGCTCTATGGGTGCTCTTCTTCTTGGGCGTGGCTTGCTGCGCACTGGTGTTTGTAGCCATCTCGAAGGGATGGATAGGCTACATGCCTGCCATCAAGGACCTGGAGAACCCCACATACAAGTTTGCAACACAGGTCATATCCGAAGACGGTGAGACGCTGGGCACCTACTCCTACAGCACGGACAACCGTGTCTACGTGGGCTTCAACGAGTTGTCCGACAATCTCGTCAACGCACTCATTGCCACTGAGGACGTGCGCTTCCGCAGTCACTCCGGCATTGATGCCATTGCACTGGTGCGTGCCATCGTGAAGCGTGGCATCCTGATGCAGACCAGTGCCGGCGGCGGCAGCACCATCACGCAGCAGCTGTCCAAGCAGCTGTATTCGCCAAAGGCAGGCAACACCATGGAACGTCTGTTCCAGAAGCCCATAGAATGGGTAATCGCCGTACAGCTGGAACGCTACTATACGAAGGAAGAGATACTGACGATGTACCTCAACAAGTTCGACTTCCTGAACAATGCCGTGGGTATAAAGACTGCGGCACACACATACTTCAACTGCGAGCCATCGGAGCTGAAGGTCGAAGAGGCAGCCACGCTGGTCGGCATGTGCAAGAACCCTTCGCTCTACAACCCCGTGCGCTTCAACGAACGCTCGCGCAGTCGTCGCAACGTAGTGCTCGACCAGATGCGCAAGGCTGATTACATCACCGACAGCGAGTGCGACTCCCTGCAGGCACTGCCGCTGGAGCTGCACTACAATCGCGTGGACCACAAGGAAGGAATAGCGACATACTTCCGCGAATACCTGCGCGGTGTGCTGACTGCAAAGAAGCCGGTAAAGTCCGAATATCGCGGATGGCAGATGCAGCAGTACTATGAGGACTCGCTCGACTGGGAGACGAACCCACTCTTCGGATGGTGCGAGAAGAACACAAAGAGCGACGGCTCGAAGTACAACCTCTACACCGACGGATTGAAGATTTTCACCACCATAGACTCACGCATGCAGCGCTATGCCGAAGAGGCTGTGACCGAGCACCTCAAAGACCTCCAGGCACAGTTCTTCAAGGAGAAGAGCAAGTCGAAGACCGCTCCCTTCACCTCACGACTCTCTGAGGAGCAGGTAAAGGACATCATGGACCGTGCCGTGCGCCAGTCGGACCGCTACCGCACGATGAAGAAAGCGGGAGCAACAGATGCGGAGATTGACAAGGCATTCAACACACCGCAGGAGATGACCGTGTGGAGTTGGGATGGCGAGCGCGACACAGTGATGACACCGCTCGACTCCCTGCGCTACTACAAGTACTATCTGCGTGCCGGATTCATGTCGATGGACCCGAGAAACGGACGCGTGAAGGCGTATGTCGGCGGACCAAACTACTACTACTTCCAGTACGATATGGCGATGAAGGGACGCCGTCAGGTGGGCTCGACAGTGAAGCCGTATGTCTACACGCTGGCTATGGAGAACGGCTTCTCACCATGTGACGAGGCTCGTCACGTATCCTATACGCTGATTGACGAAAACAACCGTCCCTGGACTCCGCGCAACGCCAGCAACAAACTGATTGGCGAGATGGTGACGCTGAAGTGGGGACTTGCAAACTCCGACAACTGGATAACGGCATACCTCATGAGCAAGCTGAGCCCCTACAGTCTGAAGAGACTGATACATAGCTTCGGCGTGCGCAATCAGGCCATCGAGCCTACAGTGTCGCTGTGTCTTGGACCATGCGAGATCTCCGTCGGTGAGATGGTGAGTGCCTATACGGCGTTCCCGAACAAGGGAATCCGTGTTGCACCGGTGTTCGTCTCGAGAATCGAAGACAACGAGGGCAACGTGCTGGCAACATTCGCTCCGGAGATGGACGAGGTCATCAGTGCCGAGAGCGCATACAAGATGCTGGTGATGCTGCGTGCCGTGGTTAACGAAGGCACCGGCGGACGTGTGCGCCGTCTGGGCTTCAAGGCCGACATGGGAGGCAAGACAGGTACGACTAACTCCAACTCCGATGGTTGGTTCATGGGCTTCACGCCTACACTGGTGTCGGGATGCTGGGTTGGCGGCGAGAACCGCGACATACACTTCGACACCATGCAGTACGGTCAGGGAGCATCCATGGCACTGCCAATCTGGGCAAACTACATGCTCAAGGTCTATGCCGACAAATCGCTGGGCTACGACGAGAACGACACGTTTGTCTTCCCCGAGAACTATGACCCGTGTGCCGGTGACAGCCAACTGACGAAGGAAGATGCGTCGATAGGACTTGACGATGTATTTGAATAACGAGAGAAGAATGGAATACATACTGTTTATAGGAACAAACACAGATGCGGAAGCCAACATGGACAAGGCTGTCCGCCGACTCAAAGAACTGTTTCCCGACATCAGGCTGAGCAGTGCCATATATACTGAGGCTATGGGGCTGAAGTGCGTGCGCCCGTTTCTGAACCGCATGGCACGCTTCAACTCCGACAAGAGCTACGACGATGTCCGTGCCATCATGAAGAGAATCGAGGCTGAAGCTGGACGCAAGCCGCAGGAGAAGGACGACGAGATTATACGCCTCGACCTTGACATCCTGCAAGCAGGCGACAACAAGTTCAAGCCACAGGACTGGAACAGACCGTTCGTGCCTGGACTAATCCGACAGATGGACATGACGTTCGTCGGCATCATTCCTGCGCGCTATGCATCAACACGCTTCCCTGGCAAGCCGTTGGCACAACTGGGAGGCAAGCCTGTGATACAGAGAGTCTACGAACAGGTCGCCGGCGTGCTCGACGATGTCTATGTGGCTACCGACGATGAACGCATCAGCAGTGCTGTGGAGGCTTTCGGTGGCAAGGTGGTCATGACCTCGGCAAGTCATCGCAGTGGAACCGACCGCTGTCATGAGGCAGCACAGAAGATTGGAGGCGACTTCGACGTGGTGATCAACATTCAGGGCGACGAACCATTCATCCGTCCTTCACAGATAGAGACCGTCAAGGCGTGCTTCGCTGATGCCAATACCCGCATAGCCACACTCGTCAAGCCGTTCACTGCCGACGACGGATTCGCCGCGCTGGAGAATGTCAACTCGCCGAAGGTGGTCGTCGACAAGGATATGAACGCCTTGTACTTCAGCCGTTCCATCATACCGTTCCAGCGCAATGCCGACAAGGCAGACTGGCTCAAGAATCAAACCTACTACAAGCACATTGGTCTGTATGCCTACCGCATGGAGACGCTTTCGGAGATAACGCGACTGCCGCAGTCGTCGCTCGAGCTTGCAGAATCGCTGGAGCAGCTGCGATGGATAGAGAACGGCTATCGCATAAAGGTGGGCATCAGCAATGTGGAGACAATAGGCATCGACACGCCGCAGGACCTGCAACGTGCCGAAGAGTTCCTGAAAACAACTTCAGGATTGATATGATAGACCGCAGTACACCGCCGCCGTTGAGACCTTTCGACGTGAAGGACATTGCCGAGCCGGAGAAGATTGTCCTGGACAACGGTGTGCCGCTCTATGTCTTCAACAGCGATGCTGCCGACGTGGTGCGCATAGACCTTGTGTTTCGTGGCGGACGCTGGAACCAGACGTTCCCGCTGCAAGCCGTCTTCACGTTGCGCATGCTGAAGGAAGGCACACTGCACATGGACAGCAGCACCGTGGCAGAGCGGCTCGACTTCTACGGAGCATGGCTCGACCATTACGTCACACACTCGCGCTCGGTGCTCACGCTCTATTCCCTCAATTCATACCTGCCGCAAACACTTGATGTGCTGGAACAGATGGTGAAGGAACCGGCTTTCGATGCCGACCGTCTGCAGACAGTGATTGGGATGAACATACAGCGTTTCGTCGTCAACGAACGTCGCACCGACTGCAAGGCACAACGCAGACTCATGAACGTACTGTTCGGAGACCATCATCCTGAAGGACATTCCACGACCATAGAGGACTACAAGGCCATCGATGTCGATATGCTGAAGCAGTTCTATGTGGAATACTATCGGTCGGCAAACCTCACCGTCTGCCTGTCAGGGCACGTCACTGACGACTGCTTGCACCGTGTCTCTGCCATCTTCGGCACACCCTTCGGCGTACAGACTGCAGGAAGCAGTATGCATATGTGGCAGCCGCAGACCAACACGGGTAAGAACTTCTTCGTGGAAAAAGAAGATGCACAGCAGAGCAGTGTCGCCATGGGACTGCTGACCGTTGGGGCAGGGCACCCCGACTTCCCGAAGCTGCGCATCGCTGTCACTCTTCTTGGCGGCTTCTTCGGAAGCAGGTTCATGTCGAACATACGTGAGAAGAAAGGCTATACCTACGGCATCGGCTCGTCGCTGATAACATATCCTACAGGCAACATACTCTTCATTGCAGCCGACTGCAGCAACGAGCATGCTGAGCCTCTCATTGCCGAAGTATATAAGGAGATAGACCGCCTGCAGCAGGAACCCGTGGGGCAGGCAGAGCTGGAGACGGTGTGCAACTACATGATTGGCGACAGCATCCGCAACGTCGAGACGGCTATCTCGCTTGTTGACGTGTGGATAATGAACTACGAACAGATAGAGCAACCCGACCTGTTCCGCCGTTCCATTGAGGCTATCGGCACGGTCACGCCCGCTGACATAATGCGTCTGTCACAGACTTACTTCTCTAAAGAGATGTTAAAGGAAGTGGTGTGCGGTCGAAAAATGTGATAAAAGACCGTAAGTCTGCCCCAGACTAAAGCGACAAAACGCTATCTTTGGGAACTAAAAGAACGGACAGTTGTCCCTTATTCACGATTATAAATGAAGCATATATACGTACTGTTGACCTTGTTGATGCTTGCTGGCGCCACAGAAAGCATACAGGCACAGAACAATAGCAGCAGCTTCCTCAATAGAGTGAAGAACGCCCTGTCGGGCGAAATCAAGATAGGCACATACACATTTCCAGACGGCGCTACATATACAGGCGAAATCAAGGGACGCAAGCCCAACGGCAAGGGACGCACCGAATTCAAGAACGGCGACGTCTACGAGGGCGAGTACGTCAAGGGTAAGCGCGAAGGCTATGGAGTCTACACCTTCACCGACGGAGAGAAGTATGAAGGCCAGTGGTATCAGGACCATCAGCACGGCAACGGAATATACTATTTCCTGAACAACAACCGCTACGACGGCATGTGGTATCAGGACTATCAGCAGGGTGAGGGTACGATGTACTACTACACCGGCGATACCTACGTCGGGTCATGGGAAGCCGACAAGCGCGAAGGCCATGGTGTCTATACCTGGAAGAATGGTTCGAGCTACGACGGCGAGTGGAAGGCCGACAAGAAGGATGGCTCAGGCACCTTCGTGTGGAACGATGGCAGCAAGTATTCCGGACAGTGGAAAGCCGACATGCGCGACGGTGAAGGGACGTTCGAGTATATCAACGGAGACAAATACGTGGGTCAGTGGAGTGCCGACGTGCAGAACGGAAAGGGAATCTACTACTTCAACACCGGCGACCTCTATGAGGGCGATTACGTCGATGGCGAACGCACAGGCTTGGGCATCTACACCTATGCCAACGGCAACAAGTATGTGGGACAGTTCAAGGACGGCACCCAGGACGGACAGGGAACATTCACGTGGGAGACAGGAGCCGTCTATGAGGGACAATGGAAAGACAACCAGCGTAGCGGCACAGGCACCTACAGATGGAACAACGGTGATGTCTATGAGGGTGAGTGGAAGGACAATACCTTCAATGGTGAAGGTACTCTGACACTTGTCGACGGTACAAAATACAAGGGCGGTTTCGTTAACGGACGGGAAGAAGGCAAGGGTGTCAGGATTGACAAGGACGGTGTACGTTTCGACGGCTCATTCAAGGAAGGCAAGAAGGACGGTCCTTTTGTCGAGACCGACAAGGATGGAAAAGTCATACGCGAGGGAACCTTCCGTATGGACGTACTGCAGAACAAATAAGAGGGGATTAGAACCTACAACTAAGGGAATTAGAAGCTACCCTTAAATCTTTCCGAGAATCTTATCCATTACCCAGTTTGTGAGTGTAGCACTTGTGCCATTGCACTCACAGATCGACTTACCGAGCAGATGGTCTACGACAGACTGTATCAGCGGCTGCTGAAGATACGTCGGGTTCTCTACGCTTATCTCCTGTCGGTTGTCCTCTGTATATAGTGTTATGGGCTCATAGGTGTAGACCGAGAAGCACAGCGTTCCCTTGTTGCCAATCACCTCTATGCGGTCTTCTTTTGCCGAATCCTGTGCCACAAAGCACCACGAACCACTGCCCACAAGTCCGCTTTCAAACTTGAAGCA
>CAVHJI010000067.1:0-479 GCA_963636255.1 Bacteroidaceae bacterium
ATTCTGAAGCCAACATAGACAAACTGCTTGCCGAACTTGCCGACAAGGAAGACCGCCAGGCACAGTTCCGCACGTGCATCTGCGTCATCATAGAAGGAAAAAGACACCTCTTCGAAGGCATTGTACGCGGAAAGATAACTCTTTCAAGACGAGGCACCAGTGGCTTCGGCTATGATTCTGTGTTCATGCCCGACGGCTACGACAAGACCTTTGCCGAGCTTGGCAACGACGAAAAGAACAAAATCAGCCATCGTGCACGCGCTGTGGCAAAGTTGGCAAAGTTCCTTCTCAGAAACTGATGTGAAGGTATACGTCCGGCTGTACGCCCGTACAGACTAGCTGTTTAAAGACCCAACGACGCAGAAATCTCAAGCATCCTCTTTATAGGACGAACGGCTTTCTCGCACACTTCGGCATCTACAAGTATCTCCGGCTGCTCGTTGAGGAGACAGTCGTGGATTTTCTGCATCGTATTCAAG
>CAVHJI010000067.1:489-2458 GCA_963636255.1 Bacteroidaceae bacterium
TATTCAAGCGCATGTACTGGCACTCGTTGCAGGCACACGTGCTGTCGTCGGGTGGGGCAGGGATAAAGACCTTTTGCGGACATGCCAGTTGCATCTTGTGAAGTATGCCCGACTCTGTGGCTACGATAAATTCTTTGCCTTCGTCATTAACGGCAAACTTCAGTATTCCAGCTGTCGAACCTACGTAATCTGCCAGCTTCAAGACTGCTCCCTTGCACTCAGGATGCGCCAGAATCTTTGCCTGAGGATAGATCTTCCTAAGCTCGACTATCTTTTCTACCGAGAACTTCTCGTGTACGGTGCATGCTCCGTTCCAGAGAAGCATGTTTCTGCCCGTAACGGAGTTTATATAGTTGCCGAGGTTGTAGTCGGGACCGAATATAATCTTCTCGTCCTTTGGGAAGCTCTCGACTATCTGGCGCGCGTTTGTAGACGTGACGACAACGTCGGTAAGTGCCTTCACTGCAGCCGACGTGTTGACGTAACTCACGACCTTATATCCGGGATGCTCCGCAATGAACTTTGCAAACTCGTCGGCAGGACAACTGTCGGCAAGCGAACAGCCGGCAGTAATGTCGGGAACAAGCACTTTCTTGTCGGGACATAGTATCTTTGCAGTCTCGCCCATGAAGTGCACGCCACACAGCACTATGATGTCTGCATCGGTCTTTGCAGCCCATTGTGCCAGTGCCAGACTGTCGCCGACATGGTCGGCTATGTCCTGTATGTCGCTCGACTGATAGAAGTGAGCCAGTATCACGGCATTCTTCTCTCGCCTCAATCGGTTAATGTCCTCTACGAGTTTATCCATAACATTATATATTCTTTATTGTTTATTTCTTTATAGAATTCTTTATGATGATGATGTTAGCCTGTTGAAAACGGTGAAAACTTTATCCCCATTTCCTTGCACAGCAAGTTATCATCATCAGACTTCATTCTGTCAACAAGGTTTTCAACACATGTCCGCGCAGCGTAAAACATAGTCTTTCACCATGATATGCGACTTCTTGGTCAGTTTGTCAACACCCTGTTAACAATATACAAAGTTAAAAACTTTTAGTCTCAGTACGGCATTATAGGTGGTTAAAAGTCCGTTGAAAATGGACAGACAAAAAGGTGACTTAATATTTTGCCGTTGTTTTTCCTTGTATACCGAGCCAGGTTTCGCACTTTCAAAATATTTCATCCACAATTTTTCACCGGATTGTCAACATGCTTTCCACACTTTATTAACCGCTTTAGTGGTGTTATGAACACAATTAAGTCTAATTTTGCCGCGCAGACACGAAAGACATTAATGCCGATGCGTAAGCTCAAGGTTACAGAATTAAACAGGATAAGCAAAGAGGAATACAAGCTGGCGGAGAAGTTGCCGCTTGTCGTCGTGCTCGATAATGTGCGAAGTGAGTACAATATTGGCTCCGTGTTCCGCACTGCCGATGCTTTCAGAGTCGAGAGTATTTGTCTGTGCGGCATTTGTGCCGTTCCGCCACGCATCGAGATCCACAAGACGGCTCTCGGCGCAGAGGATTCTGTAGACTGGAGATACTTCGAGTCGACCATGGATGCTGTGGACGAACTCCGCCGCGAAGGATACACCATTCTGTCGGTAGAGCAGGTTGAAGGCAGCATGAAGCTCGGCGACATGCATCTGGATTCCAGCCGTCGTTACGCCATTATTCTTGGCAATGAGGTCAAGGGCGTGCAGCAGGAAGTGGTCGATGCCAGCGACGGATGTATTGAAATTCCGCAGTACGGCACGAAGCATTCGCTCAATGTCTCAGTTACTGCCGGCATCGTGATGTGGGAGATGTTCCGTCTGTTGAGCTCGGACAATTGAAGACAAGCCGCGCTTCACATGCCAAATCTCAGTCCTAACTGCAGGTTGAGTGCTGTGTTTTTGTCCTTGTATATATTGTCTATCCGGCTTCCGTTGTCGAAGTAATTTCTTTTCGATTTGCTATTC
>CAVHJI010000067.1:2468-10519 GCA_963636255.1 Bacteroidaceae bacterium
GTTTTCGGTCGACGGTCTTTGTCGTCTGTCTTGTTCCGGGTTGTCTGTTTCCTGTTCGGAAACCTCTGTTTCGGTCTCTTCAACGCTGTGGCTTTCGTTGTCAAACGCTGTGATTTTAGTGTCATAATCCCGTGTTTTGTCTTCTGTAAACCTCGGGTTTGCCGTATTGGTTTGTGCGTACGCCAGTTTTGTCGTGTATTCTTTTGGACGGTTCGGCAGTCACAGTTTCGTCGTACAGTGTCCTGAAAGCATCTCTGTCGCCCGAAGCGACAGCCGAGGCGATTTGTTCTTCTGTCTCTCTGTCAATGTAAACGCTGGAGTGGCGAAAACCTTGCACGCAGACGGCGGTTTTCTTTCAGGGAAGCACTGGTTTTGCTATAACTGTCCGTTTTCGACAAGCACCACAACCATTTCAGTCACCTTGTCGTCGCCGTCGGGATCATATTCCTTCTTGAGGCTTGCGCCGAACATTGAGGCGAACAACTGATAGGTTCCAGCCTTGAAACTGCCAAGAAAAGCCTTGACAAGCTCGTAGGAAGTCTGGTTGTTCTCGCGGTCAATCAGCTTGATCAGCAGTTTGCCCTGCCGCAGATTGAGCTTCTTCAGGCGTGGCGTGTACTGCTTCTTAAGTCCTTTTTCAAGGTTGCGAATGTGCTGTTTGCGTCCTTTTTCGGTGGGTATTGTCTGCAGATATTCGTACGTTTCAATCACGGCTCTGTTCACTTCCTTGGCAATCGGCAGCACTTTCTTGACATCCCGCACGAGGCGTTCGTACTTCACCTGCTGGCGTTTGCTATTGAACACCATGGGCTTGAACACATATACCGTACGCAGTGGCACGTAGGGAATCGTGTCACCATTATAAATGCACATGCGTGTCAGCTGCGGAGTCCGTGCCGACGCCGCATTCTGCGCCTTTGTTTTGCCGACAAGACAGAGCAAAAGCGCAATACCAACTATAAGAGCCTTGTACACCATTCTAACAGGCAAAAATACGCCTTTGACGTTGTCGTTGTCGTAATCTTTATATTTTCAATGCTTTATTAACGAATTTATTTACTTTTGTACTCCATGGAGGTCCCGCTTGCCATAATGCTTAAACAGTTGTTGTTCTGTGCTGTAGCAACAACGACGGTGATGTTGCTGCCACAACGTGCAGCTGCACAGAGCCTTCTGCTGCAGGCAGACGAAGACGAGAGCATGGAACAACTTCTGGAGACAGACCCTTCGGCAAACTGGGACGACGAGCTTGAGGAACTTGCCGCACTGGCGGAGAACAAGTTAGACATCAATACAGCCACGCGCGAACAGCTGTCGGTCTTTCCATTCCTCACCGAAACGCAGATAGAAAACCTGCATTATTATATTTATAGGTATGGCGCCATGCGCGATCTGAACGAGCTTCGCATGGTCTATGGCTTCGACTTCCGCACGATAGAACTGCTGAAACCGTATGTCGTGATAGGCAGTGGCGACAGCGGAAAGCACTATCCAAAGTTGAAAAACATACTAAAGGGCGGCCAGCACGAAGTGCTTTCGCGGCTCGACGTGCCGTTATATCGTCGTGCGGGCTATGACGACGGCTACTACCTCGGCACGCCGCAATATGCGTCGCTGAAGTATTCGTTCAGCTACGGCGACTATCTGCAGGCAGGATTCGTCGGCGAGAAAGATGCCGGAGAGACATTCTTCGCGGCAAACAACAAGAATGGCTTCGACCACTATTCTGCCTACATCTCCGTTTCCGAGCTTGGCATTCTGAAACGCGCCGTTCTTGGCAGCTACCGCTTGTCGTTCGGACAGGGTCTGGTGCTCAATTCGGGCTTCCGATTAGGCAAGACGTTCTCCTTAAGCACGTCCGACCGTCGCGCTACGGGAATACGACGTCACAGCTCTTCCGACGAAGTGAACTACTTCAACGGGCTGTCAGCAACCGTCAGACTGATGAAAAACGTGGAACTGTCGGCATTCTTGTCGCGGCGCGAGCGCGATGCAATAACCGAAGAGGGTAGGGCGACATCGATACAAAGCACCGGAATGCACCGCACGCAGACTGAGACTGACCGTCGCGGAGCACTCGTCGTGCAGACCGCAGGCGGCAACCTGACGTGGAACAGCAACCGCGTGAAGATAGGAGCCACGGGCGTATGGTACGGTTTCGACAAGGAACTTTCGCCAACACTCAGCGGTTATCGCAAGTATAACATGCACGGCAAGTCGTTCTATAACGCCAGTATCGACTACGCTTTGCGCCTAGGCCGTCTGCAGATTGCAGGCGAAGGAGCCAAAGGAAAAGAGGGCTTTGCATTCTTGAATCGCATGACTTACAGTCTGACAAACAATTATCAGTTTGCGCTCCTGCACCGCTATTATTCCAAAGACTACTGGAGTTTCTATGCCCGAAGCTTCGGCGAAGGGTCAAATCCGCAGAACGAAAACGGCTGGTACGCGGCGGTACAGGCAAGCCCGATTGCCCATTGGCAGTTCTTTGCGTCGGTAGATCTCTTCTCTTTTCCCTGGCAGAGATACCGAATCAGCAAATCTTCGCAGGGACAAGACGTGATGTTCCAGTCGCGCTTTACGCCGACAGACGACCTGTCGATGTACTTTAACTATCGCTACAAGCGCAAGGAACGGGATGTCAGCGGCACCGACGGACAGCAGATTCTGCCCACGCATCACCACAAATTCAGGTATCGTCTGACGTGCAATGTCCGTGGAGTGGATTTGCAAACCACAGCCGACTACAACATCTTCAACCAGATTTTGTCGAGCAACGGCTATCAGCTGACGCAGAAAGCAACCTTTGGCGTCGGGCGTCTGCCGCTTACGTTGACGCTACAAGGCACGTATTTCAACACCGACGACTACGATTCGCGTGTCTACGTCTACGAACGCGGACTGCTCTACACCTATTCGTCCGCTTCCTATTCGGGTGAAGGCTTCCGTGGTTCGGCGCATCTGCGTCTCGATCTCGGCAAGACGCTCATGCTGATTGCCAAGTTTGGCTGTACTCATTACACCGACCGCGACGAGATTAGCTCCGGTCACAACCTGATAAAAGGCAGCACCAAGACCGACCTGCAGCTGCAAATGCGGTTGAAGCTGTGACCTTCTGCCGTGCGGACAAGCCTCATTCGATTTCCTTATTTACTGGTTTTGATAACCTTTGTGGCATAGATTTGAACATTTGGGGACGGAGATTTAAGGGCTTCCTGTTTTCAATGGGAAATTTCATCCCGACAAATCAATCGTCGTAGGTACAGACGGCATTAGTCTCCTTGATTTCTTCACTTCCAGCATCATCGACATACTTGCATGACGAAGGCATTCAACCGCAGTTCTGTGGTTGAACGTTCATGGAAATACTGGTTTTCAGTGCGTTGCAGTGATATTAAGCGTGAAGTCTCGCTTTGGCAATTCTAAGCGCAGTCTGCGGAAGCTGGCGAGGGGAGAGTAACGGGCAAAAAAAAGGAGTACCGCTGTACTCCAACCTTTTCATTAACCTTAAATCTAATACTATGAAAAACACGGCGCAAAGGTAGGGACAATTTCAAAAGTGGCAAATAAAGCGGCAGAAAAGTCGCGTTTTGTAACATTATTTAAACATCATAGACGTTTTGTAACCATAATGCGGCGTTTTCAAGCGTTTTGTAACGCTGTGACTTCGTTTGTGTTTGCTGGCTGATGATGCGAAATCATCGGAATAGCCACGCTGGCGTCAAAACATAAACGCCTCGGAAACGGTGGTGTGATATTTTTCGTAAGTTTGTGCTGACAATAAATATTGCCTGCACGGTGGCAGGCAACCTTAGTTTAACTTAATAGAAACCTTGGATTTAAAAGATGAAGAAGTTTTTCCTTCTTGCGGCTGCCGCACTGACACTGTGTACATACAGCCATGCACAGTGGAAGCCTGTGGGTGACAAGATCAAAACCCAATGGGCCGAACAAATCAATCCTAATAACGTGTTGCCCGAATATCCGCGTCCCATAATGGAACGCCAGGAGTGGCAGAACCTGAACGGACTGTGGAAATATGCCATTCGCGACAAGGGCGAGGCTGCGCCTCAGACTTACGACGGCGACATCCTGGTGCCCTTTGCAGTGGAGTCATCGCTGTCGGGTGTTGGGAAGCACCCCACGGAAACGCAGGAGTTGTGGTACAGCCGCGAGTTCAACGTGCCCAAGACGTGGACCGGCAAGCGCGTGCTGCTGCACTTCGGTGCTGTGGACTGGAAGGCAGACGTGTGGGTCAACAACGTTAGGGTAGGGGGCCACACTGGCGGTTACACTCCTTTCTCGCTCGACATCACCGATGCTCTTGCGGCTAAAGGCGGCAACACGCTGACCGTAAGAGTTTGGGACCCATCCGACAAGAGCTATCAGCCGCGCGGAAAGCAGGTTAGCAAGCCAGGCGGCATCTGGTATACTTCCGTCAGCGGCATTTGGCAGACTGTATGGATGGAGCCGGTTGCAGAAGTGCACATTGCCGACCTGAAGATTACTCCGGACATCGACAACCATGAGCTGAATGTCGGCGTACAGACGACCGCAACAGCATCAGGCTATCAGGCAAAAGTGCAGGTGTTCGACGGAACAGCCAAGGTTGCTGAAGGAGCGTCGGTCAACGGACTGCCCGTGAGTGTAGCCATGCCCGCCGATGCCAAGCTGTGGACTCCCGACAGTCCGCATCTGTACACGCTGAAGGTCAGCCTGCTGAAGGACGGACGTGAGGTTGATGCTGTCGACAGCTACGCAGCTATGCGCAAAATCTCAATGGCACGCGACAAGGACGGCATAATGCGCATGCAGCTGAACAACAAGAACATCTTCATGTACGGTCCTCTGGATCAGGGATGGTGGCCCGACGGACTGTACACGGCTCCAACCGATGAGGCTTTGAAGTACGACATACAGAAGACCAAGGACTTCGGATTCAACATGATTCGCAAGCACATAAAGGTAGAGCCTGCACGCTGGTACACCTACTGCGACCAGATGGGCATACTCATTTGGCAGGATATGCCCAGCGGCGACGGGGAACCCGAATGGCAGGCCCACGAATACTTCACAGGCACAGAGCTGACACGTTCTGCCGCTTCGGAAGCCAACTATCGCAAGGAGTGGAAGGAAGTGATGGACGTGCTGTACAACTATCCGAGCATTGCCGTATGGGTTCCGTTCAACGAGAGATGGGGACAGTTCAAGACTGTCGAGATTGCCGAGTGGACAAAGGCTTACGACTCGTCGCGTCTTGTCAATCCCGCCAGTGGCGGCAACTTCTACACCACGGGCGACATCCTCGACCTGCACAACTATCCGCAGCCGTCGATGTATCTGTTCGACGCTCAGAGAGTCAACGTGCTGGGTGAGTATGGAGGCATTGGTCGTGTGGTGAGAGACCACATCTGGGAGCCCGACCGCAACTGGGGCTACGTGCAGTTCAACACCGAAGAGGAAGTTACCAATGAATACGTGAAATATGCCCAGCAGCTGAAGGACATGGTGGCACGCGGATTCTCGGGAGCTGTCTACACACAGACCACGGATGTGGAGATTGAAGTCAACGGACTGATGACCTACGACCGCAAGGTGATAAAGCTGAACGAGTCGCGCGTGCGTCAGATCAACCAATCCGTCATAAACAGCCTTGCTGAATGACAAGAACACACATTATTCGTAATATACTATGAAAAGACTATTCTTAATGTTAAGTCTCCTGTGCATGGCATGCATGGGAATCTATGCACAGAAGCAGTTCACTCTCGCCTCGCCCGACGGCAAGGTGAGCACGACAATCACCGTCGGCGACATGCTGCAGTACAGCATCAGCATCGACGGACAGCAGGTGCTGGCGCCGTCGCCAATCAGCATGACGCTATCCACCGGCGAAGTGTGGGGACAGAAGCCGGCATTGCGTGGCAACAAGCGCAGCAGCGTGAACCAGAACATCGCCTCGCCGCTCTACAGGGCTACGACGCTGACCGACAACTACAATGCTCTCACGCTCAACTTCCGCAAGGACTACAGCGTGGAATTCCGTGCCTACAACGACGGCGTGGCATATCGTTTCACGACAACGCGCAAGACCCCGTTCAACGTTGTCAGCGACGGAGCCACATTCAACTTCGACAAGGACTACACGATGACGGCATCGTACGTGCGCGACGGCAAGGACGGCGATTGGGCAAGCCAGTTTGCAAACTCGTTTGAGAACACCTACACCGTCGAGAAGCTGTCGAAGTACAACACCGGTCACCTGACGTTCCTCCCCGTTGTGGTCGATGCAGAGAACGCCAAGGTCTGCATCACCGAGGTCAATCTCGAAGGTTATCCCGGCCTGTACCTGAAGGGCAACGGCAACAATACATTGACCGGCATGAATGCCCCTTATCCTAAGGAGACGAAGCAGGGCGGACACAACCAGCTCGAAGACCTCGTGCAGTCAGGAGAAGACTACATCGCCAAGGTCGAAGGACCGCGCTCGTTCCCGTGGCGTGTCGCCATCGTCGCCAAGGAAGACAAGGGCATTGCTGCTTCCACATTGAGTTATCAGCTGGCAGAACCTTCGCGTCTCACCGACATCTCGTGGATAAAGCCGGGTAAGGTGGCTTGGGACTGGTGGAACGACTGGAACATCAGCGGTGTGGACTTCCGCGCCGGCATCAACACCGAGACATACAAGTACTACATCGACTTCGCCGCCGACAAGGGAATTGAGTACGTCATCCTCGACGAGGGCTGGGCAGTGAACCTGCAGGCAGACCTCATGCAGATCATTCCGGAGATAGACATGAAGGCGATTGTGGACTATGGCAAGCAGAAGAACGTTGGAATAGTCCTGTGGGCAGGCTATTATGCCTTCAACCGCGACATGGAGAACGTCTGCAAGTACTACGCCGACATGGGCGTCAAGGGCTTCAAGATCGACTTCATGAACCGTGACGACCAGCCGATGACCGACTTCATGTACCGTGCTGCCGCCATGTGCGCCAAGTATCATCTGTTGGCTGACTTCCACGGAATGTACAAGCCTGCCGGACTGAACCGCACTTATCCTAACGCCATCAACTTCGAGGGCGTGCACGGACTGGAGCAGATGAAGTGGCAGTCGACCAGCGTGGACCAGCTGCTCTACGACGTCACCATTCCCTACATCCGTCAGGCTGCAGGACCGATGGACTACACGCAGGGCGCAATGCTCAACGGCGGATTGCGCAACTACTACCCCTTCAACAGTGAGCCGATGAGCCAAGGCACGCGCTGCCACCAGTTGGGACTCTACATCGTTCTGGATTCTCCGCTGAACATGATGTGCGATTCGCCCACGAACTATCTGCGCGAGCCCGAGTGTACGGACCTCATTGCCGGCATCCCTACTGTTTGGGACGAGACGATTGTCCTCGACGGCAAGATGGGAGAATACATTGTGACAGCACGTCGCAGCGGCAGCACATGGTACGTCGGCGGCATCACCAATCGTGAGGCACGCGATCTGACCATCGACCTGTCGTTCCTCGACGGCACATATCAGGCAGAGCTGTACAAGGACGGTGTGAATGCCGACCGCAAGGGCGCAGACTATCGCGTCGAGCGCTTCAACACGGCAGGCAGCAAGAGCATTCACCTTGCTCCTGGTGGTGGCTTCATTGCCAAACTGACGAAGTGATTGAGTGCGGAAGCACCGTGCTTCCGCCACCGTCATCGTTATATACAGAGAATCCCTTGAGGCTTTGCACCCCAAGGGATTTTCTTTTATGTGTTACGTGTTATGTGTTACGTGAACGACTTCCGCGGTTTATAGCAAGCACCAGAGGACGTGGCGCCCCGAAGAGGTACACCCTACGTCGGTGTCTTTTTTTGTTTAGCGTTCTACTACCGTGAAACGTCCTGTCGCGCCAAACCTTGCATGAGAGAGTGCAGTTTTTTTCTCTGCTGCCGTCAGATTTATCTCCGCTGTCGTCGTCAGATCACTTGTTCAGCTTCCACTCGCTGCCGTTCTTGCCGTCCTTGATTTCGAAGCCGAGGGCTGAAAGCTCGTTGCGAAT
>CAVHJI010000067.1:10529-11117 GCA_963636255.1 Bacteroidaceae bacterium
CGCTCTTTGCCCAGTCTTTGTTGGCTTTCGCCTCCTGACGTTCTGCCAACAGCATGTCCACAGCCTTGCCGAAAGCCTCTTCGCGTGCGGCATTGTCGGCATGCTCTTCGGTGAGACCCAACAGGTCGAAGCACAGCAGGTGGAACGTGTCGTGCAGCTCCTTCAGGTCTTCGGCTGTGATTGTGTCCTTGCCGTTGGCGAGATTGTTGACCGACTTCGCCGCTTCAAACAGATTGGCTATGACGATTGGCGTGTTGAGGTCGTCGTTCATTGCCTCGAGGCAACGCTCGCGCAGGTCGTGCAGGTCGACTGTCGACTTCTCCGCCGGCTGTATCTTGTCGAGGGCAGCCACGGCATCCATCAGTCGCTCCAGTCCCTTCTCGGCAGCCTGCAGCGCATCGTTGCTGAAGTCCACGGTGCTGCGGTAGTGCGCCTGCAGAATGAAGAAGCGTATTGTCATTGGCGAATAGGCTTGCGTCAGGTTCTTGTTCGAGCCGTCGAAGAACTCAAACAGCGTGATGAAGTTGCCGAGGCTCTTGCCCATCTTCTGTCCGTTGATGGTGATCATGTTGTTGTGCATCCAGTAGT
>CAVHJI010000068.1:0-10820 GCA_963636255.1 Bacteroidaceae bacterium
GCTCTTGTGGAACTCCACGATTGCCTTCATCCCCTTTCGGAAGATGTCGAGTGGGAAGTTCTCGTTGGGCGAGTGTATGGCGTCCGACTCCAGACCGAATCCCATTAGCACTGTCTTCACGCCGAGCACCTTCTCGAAGGTTGCTATTATTGGAATGCTGCCACCGCGGCGTGCTGCCAATGGCTTCTTGCCGAAGGCTTTCTCGAACCCAACTGTTGCAGCCTTGTATGCCGGAAGGTCGATGGGGCAGACGTAGCTCTGACCGCCGTGCAGATAGTCCACCTTCACCTTGACAGACTTCGGCGCAATGGAATGGATGTAGTCGCACATCTTCCTGCCTATTTCCTCATTGTCCTGATAGGGCACAAGACGCGTCGAAATCTTGGCATAGGCTTTCGACGGAATAACCGTCTTTGCTCCCTCGCCGGTATATCCGCCCCAGATGCCGCACACGTCAAACGACGGACGGCAGCTGTTCCGCTCTATCGTGCTGTAGCCTGTCTCGCCCTGCAGTTCGTCCACGTCTATTGCCTTCTTGTATGCCTCTTCGTCGAACGGAATGTTGGCTATCATCTCGCGTTCTTCTGCCGGCACGTTGGCAACGCTATCGTAGAAGCCCGGCATCGTTATGCGTCCGTCCTTGTCGGTCATCTGCGCAATGATCTGGCACAACACGTTTATGGGATTTGCCACAGCTCCTCCGAAGTGTCCCGAGTGCAGGTCACGGTTCGGTCCTGTGACCTCCACCTGCCAGTAGCACAAACCGCGCAGTCCTGTCGTCAGCGACGGCAGGTCCTTGCCTAGCATGCTTGTGTCCGACACCAGTATAACGTCCGACTTCAACAGTTCCTTGTGCTTCTCGCAGAATGCCTCGAGGCTTGGCGACCCAATCTCCTCCTCGCCCTCGAGGATGAACTTCACGTTGTGTTTCAGCAGTCCGTTCTTCAGCACATACTCGAAAGCCTTCGCTTGCAGGAACGACTGTCCCTTGTCGTCGTCGGCTCCGCGTGCCCAGATGCGCTCGTCGCGTATCTCGGGTTCGAACGGTTGGCTCTGCCATTTCTCCAATGGTTCCACGGGCATCACGTCGTAGTGTCCGTAGACCAGCACGGTCTTGGCTGCAGGGTCAACAATCTTCTCTGCATAGACCAATGGATTGCCGTCGGACGGCATCACTTCCACCTTATCTGCTCCGGCTGCCGTCAGCAGTTCTTTCCAGCGTGCGGCACACGCCAGCATGTCGCTATGGTGCTCGGGTTCCGAACTGATGCTAGGTATTCGTATCAGGCTGAACAGCTCGTCTATCATCCGCTGTTCGTTCTCTTTGATGTATTCGTCTGTCATAGTGCTCTGGTTTTGTTTATCAGGTAATAGTCTAATATCGTCATTGCTGCCATAGCTTCAACCACAGGCACTGCACGTGGCAACACACAAGGGTCGTGCCGTCCGTGGACGTTGATCTTTGTTGCATTGCCGCTCGTGTCTACGGTGTCCTGTTCGCGCAACAGCGTTGCCACGGGCTTGAACAACACGCGGAAGTAAATGTCCTGTCCGTTGCTGATTCCGCCTTGTATACCGCCGGAGTGGTTTGTGCGCGTGCTGATGCGCCCGTTGTCGTTGAAGAATACGTCGTTCTGCTCGGAACCTCTCATGCCGATGCTGGCAAAGCCCTCGCCATATTCAAATCCTTTTGCTGCATTGATGCCCAACATGGCTGCACCAAGTGCGGCATGCAGCTTGCCGAAGACGGGCTCGCCAATTCCGGGCGGACAGCCTTGGACAACACATTCCACGGTTCCGCCGATGGTGTCGCCCTCGTCCTTCATCTGTCGTATCAGCTCCTCCATCTTCTCTGCCGTGGCTGCATCAGGACAGCGCACGTCGTTTGTCTCGGCAGCTGTCAGGTCGTAGTCCTTATAACAGCCGCTGAGGGCAATGTCGCCGACCTGCCGTGTGTATGCCGTGATGCTGATGCCGAGTTCCTGCAACGCCAGCTTCGCCAGTGCTCCACCGACCACACGTGCTATGGTCTCGCGTGCCGACGAACGTCCGCCGCCACGATAGTCGCGTACACCATATTTATATGTATAGGTGTAGTCCGCGTGCGATGGGCGGAACAAGTCCTTGATGTCGCTGTAGTCTTTCGAGTGCTGGTTGGTGTTCTGCACGGCGAAGCCAATGGGACAGCCTGTCGACCGTCCCTCGAAGATGCCCGACAGAAATTCCACCTTGTCTGGTTCCTTGCGGCTTGTCGTCAGTGCCGATTGTCCTGGTCGCCGTCGGTCAAGCTCGTGTTGCACGAATTCTTCGTCTATGATTATCCCCGCCGGCATTCCGTCGATGACGCCGCCTATTGCCTGACCGTGCGACTCGCCGAAGCTGGTCAGGCGGTATATGTTGCCGAATGTGTTGAACATCGTTTCTTGTATCTCCTTCGCCTTGTTGGTTATCGACTTCTCCGGCCATGCTGCGACCAGACAGCGTAAAGGTAAGCAGTTTTTCCGATATACAACATTGGCGGCGTCAAAAAGGGCGAAGGACAGCCTGTCCATAGGTGTTCTGTGGTTGAACGTCCATAGGATCTGTGGCTGTACGTCCATAGGATCTGTGGCTGTACGTCCATAGATTTGTGACTGTACGTCCACAACTTCAGTGCTTTTAACGGCCGCTTTTAGGGGTGTATTTCCACGCTTTTAGTCTACAGATACTGACATATTTAACGGATTTGTCTTTGCTTCGGTAGGCTCGTGTTTGCGAATATACTAATTTTGCGCCGTCAATAGAAAAACTTGGTAACACAATGACAGAAGAGGAGAGACGGCAGATCGTACGCCTAATGAAGCGTGAGGTTGTGCCGGCAATAGGGTGCACCGAACCCATGTGTGTGGCGCTGTGTGTGGCACGTGCCACAGAACTGCTGGGCTGCGTACCGCAGCACGTAGACGTGCTTCTAAGTCCCAACATACTGAAGAACGCAATGGGTGTGGGCATACCCGGCACTGGCATGATTGGTCTGCCGATAGCCGTTGCTCTTGGTGCACTCATCGGACGTTCCGAATACCAGCTCGAGGTGCTTAAAGACTGCTCGCCAGAAGCTGTGGAGCGTGGCAAGAAATACATTGCAGGGAAACGCATTGACATATCCTTGAAGGAAGGCATCACCGAGAAACTGTATGCCGAAGCACATTGCAGTGTCGACGGGCATGAGGCTGTCGCTATAATTGCCGGCGGACATACCGACTTCGTGTATCTCAGTCTCGACGGTGCAGCGTCGCTCGATAAGCGTAAGGCTGCAGGAGAAGCCAGTGCTGAAGATGCCACAGATGTTCCGTTGACATTCCGTCGTGTTTACGACTTCGCCACTACGGCACCATTGGAAGAGATTGAATTCATAATGGAAGCGGCACGACTGAACTGCAAGGCTGCCGAGTATTCCTTTAAAGGCAATTACGGCCACGGTTTGGGACGTATGCTTCAAGGTTCAGCGGAGGAACGCCTCATGGGTTGCAGCATCTTCTCACGCATACTTGCCAGCACCTCAGGAGCTTGTGATGCACGTATGAGTGGAGCCATGGTGCCTGTCATGAGCAATTCTGGCAGCGGCAATCAGGGAATATCGTGCACGAATCCTGTGGTGGTCTATGCTGAAGAAACGCACAAGAGTCACGAAGAACTGGTGCGCGCACTGACGCTCAGCCATCTCACGGTCATTCACATAAAGCAGAGCCTTGGCCGCTTGTCTGCCCTCTGCGGTTGTGTCGTAGCATCCACTGGGTCGAGTTGCGGCATCACATATCTCATGGGAGGTACGTACCAGCAGATTACCTATGCTGTCAAGAACATGATTGCCAACATTACCGGCATGATTTGCGACGGAGCCAAGCCAAGCTGTTCGCTTAAGGTGACCACAGGTGTGTCGACTGCAATGCTGTCGGCAGTGATGGCGATGGAAAACCGCCATGTAACAAGCCTCGAAGGCATTATTGATGATGACGTGGATGCCTCTATACACAACCTCACCGACATTGGCTGTCGTGGCATGAACGAGACCGACCGCGTGGTGCTCGACATTATGACACACAAAGGCAGCCATTAAGACTGCCTTTGTTCATCGCGCTTATCTGTGCATGTCAGCATCCGCCGCAACCGCCACAGCCGCCTTCTTTCTTGCATCCGCCATCGCAGTTGCCTCCACAGCCGCAGCCTGCTTCGCCGCTCATAATCTTCTTCATCTGTTCCACTTCACGCTTTGTGGCGGGGCGTGACTCGATGACTTCGCCCACAAACTGCAGGTCGCATCCTGCGAGAGGATGGTTGAGGTCGACCGTCACCTCCGTATCGGTGATTGCACTCACGCTTCCGTTGAAGCGCTGTCCGTCGGCAGTCATCAGCGGGATTATGGCTCCTTCGACTATATGCTCATCGTCGAACTGGCCGTCGATTTCGAATGTTGTCTTGGGTAGTGTTGCCACCTGACTGTCGTCATACTCACCATAGGCATCGTCTTTCTTTATGGTGAAGTCGAAGCTGTCTCCGGCTTTCAGTCCGCAAATCTGTTTCTCAAAGGCTGGAATCGTCAGTCCCAGTCCCGAGATAAAGTCGAACGGCCTCTGGTCTGTCGTTTCCTCCGCCAGATCCTTATCGCCGTCTTCTATGGTGTAGAGCTTGTAGCTCAGAGAGATAAATTTGTAGTCAGTCTGTTCCATGTGAGTTCTTGTTAGTTTTGTTCGTGTGCAATGATGCGGTTATGTTCTCTTTACAGCCGTAAAGGTAAACCTTTTCCGCAATATCGCAAAATGCCTGCCGGTGGGTGCACATTCATGCCGTCAGTGCATGTTCTGAAGCACGGATGTGCCCTTTCAGAACTTGATGGCAGCCGTCAGTTCCGTGGAGAACGGACGTATGTACGTGCCCGACATCAGGTAGTGGTGATTGTAGGTATCGACATCTGTTGCGAGGTCGGCGGCGGCGATGCTGCCGCTTGCACCCTTCTGATTCAGTATGTTTATCACATTGAGCTGTAGCGACAGATGGTCGTTTACGGTGTAGTCAATGCCACCGAAGGTCTCCCAGCGTCCCTTGAAGTAGAGCGAGTTGGTACGGTTGATGTACTGCTTGCTCTGGTATCTGAAGCTCAGCCAGAAACGCCAGTCGTCGGTCTGGTACTGCGGATCCAGTTCGATTATGAGCTTTGACATGGCCGTGACTGTCTTGTCGTTGAAGTCGTACAGCTCGCCTTTGCCGGTGCTGAATGTGGGCTGGAAGGTGCAGTTGCCGTACTTCGGGTCTTGCAGTGTCAGCAGTCCGTGGAACGAGAATCCCTTGAAAGGTGTTATCACGGCATCGGTGGTCCACCCAATTGTCGATACATCCCAGGTTATGGGCAGCGTTATCGTCTCGCTGGCGTCGAGAGGGTTGGTGAACTGGCAACGGTACTTGTAGTTGGTCTGGCTGATGTAGGTCAGCTGCGATGTCATCTGTATCCATCCGTTGTTCCAGTATATGCCGCCGCGCGCCATATTTACGTCCACAGGCTTGTCGAGCGGCATGTACGGACCTGCATAATCCTGAAGATTCGGACGCTGTCGGACGTGGACGTATTCGCCAACCAGACCGAATCCCTGTGCTATGGTGTAGCGCGCGTTGAGTGTAAAGGCAGGGTTGAACCAGTTGTATGTGCCGAAGCTGTTCTTCACGCCGTCGGTGGCTATCGAATACTTGTCCTTGCGCATGTTGCGTGGCTCAATCAGCGTACCGTCTTGTGTGTAGGCCAGTGCTGCCTTGCCGCCTTGGTTCATCCATTCAAGGCGAAGGCCCAATGAGAGCCAAAGCCGGCTGCTGATGTCCCAATCGTCTGACGCGAAGAGGGCAAGGCGATTCTCGTGTCCGTCGTAGAACTCCCCGCCGTCGTTGAACGATGTCCCGTCGCTGCCATTCACCAGCAATCGGCGTGGAGACTTCTTTGCCTCGTGCGCATAGACTGCCGTGCTGCCGCTGATGCCGGCGTTGTTGTACCATTCGTTCAGTCCGACACGCCACTTGTGGCGGCTGTCTTTCGATGTGCCGTTGATCTGTGCCGTGGTCATCCAGCTGCGTTCGAATCCGTCGAAGAACAATATGTAGCGGTTCTGCACGTTGCCGCTGTAGGGAGTGCCGTCGTTGTAGGTGTAGCTGTCGGCAGGTGTCGTGCTGAATATTCCTGCAAGCTTCATCATGGCTGCCTTGTCGTCACTCTTCTTCAGTTTGCTGCTTAGGGTGAATGACGTCAGGTCGTTGATGCGGTAGTCGAGGTTTAATGTCAGTGCATGGTTGGTCCTTGTCGAGGCATCGTCGAGAGTGGTGCGGCGCATCTCGCCAGTGCGCACATCGACATAGCTAAGATGGTCGTAGTCTGCCAACAACTGGTCACGTCCAAGGTTGAAGTCCTCGAACTTGTCCACACTGCCGTCTTCACCGTTGTAGTAGAACAGTCCGTTGTTGTCGGTCACGGATGTGTAGGACGAGTATTTGTACAGCAGGCTCATCTGACCACGTCCGTCGGCAAACTCCTTGTTCAGTCCCACCTTATATATATGCATGCGGTCTTGCAGTGGCATGCCATCAAGATGATTGCTCCCGGGGTCGAATCCCTGATATGTACCAACCGTGTACCCCCAGCCGTGTCCCAAAGGACCGCTGGCATTCACATCGAATACTTGTTTGCCATAGATGTCAGTGGTGTACTTGGCGCGTCCGTCGAACTTGTCAGTGCCATGCAGTGTGGTTGAGTTGAGGATGTAGTTGCACTCGCCATACTGCAGTGTGCTCTCGCTAAGCGACAGCAGTGCCTGAACTTTGTGGCTCACACTGTTGCGCCATGAATAGTACGGATAGTGCGGCCAGAACAGGTAGCTTTCGGGTGTACCGTCCTCAAATATAGTGACTGCCTCACCGTTGGGCAGACCAATGGATATCTGTCTTGGCTGTACCGAGCTCGATGCGTTGAGCATGATGTTGCGGTTCTTCTCTTCTTTGGTCGAGGGTACTGAGTCCTTGCCTTGCACGTTGTCCTGTGCCTGTACAGCCATGGGTGTGACTGTAGAGAGCAACAGTGACAACATCAATATGCGCTGTGTCGTCATGTTACTTTGTACTAGATTGTAGGGTTATATGGGCAAATGTACAAGTTATGCTGCAGACTGCAATTGACATGCATCAATAAACGTACATTTCATGTCGTCTACAGCGCAAAAGCAAAGCACTGTCAGTGATGGGGAGTATACAAGGGACGTCTGTCCCAATATGTGTCTGTTGTGTGTATATACGTCTTTTTGCTTGCAAGTTTGCTCCGTTGCGGTGATTCAATCTTTCAACTTGTAATAATGTGAGCCTGTTTTCTTACGATTGGAATCTTTTTGCCTGATAAAATATTTGCCAACGTTGGTGTATATCAGGAAAACTTCTTAACTTTGCCGCCGTTAATAAGAATATCAGACAAAGATGTTGCGCACTGTCACATCAGCCATTCAGCTAGTGGTGCTATCCGTTAGCATTATTATCGTCAACGTCGTGGTGGTCACAACACCCGTAGCGTGAAGAAGGTTGTTTGGCATTGCGTTCCGTAGCAGCAACAAGAAAAATAAATGATTGAGCCTTTCTTCACGACATGTGCAGAAAGGCTCTTTTGGTATGGTAAAGATAAAAAGACAAGAGATGAAACACCAGTTACGAAGTTCGTTCAGCACTCAGGGCCGCCGCATGGCGGGTGCCAGAGCCTTATGGGTGGCTAATGGCATGAAGCGCGAACAGATGGGCAAGCCCATCATAGCCATCGCTAATTCGTTCACGCAGTTTGTACCCGGGCACGTGCATCTGCATGAGGCAGGACAGATTGTGAAGCAAGAGATAGAGAAGCTGGGCTGCTTTGCGGCCGAGTTCAACACCATAGCCATCGACGACGGCATCGCAATGGGACACGACGGAATGTTGTATTCGTTGCCTTCGCGCGACATCATTGCCGATTCTGTAGAGTACATGGTCAATGCACATAAGGCTGATGCACTGGTTTGCATCAGCAACTGCGACAAGATTACTCCCGGAATGCTGATGGCAGCCATGAGACTGAACATACCGACTGTGTTCGTGTCGGGTGGACCTATGGAGGCAGGACACTACAAAGGCAGTCAGGTGGACCTGATTGACTTGATGGTGAAAGGCGCAGACAAGTCTTTCTCCGATGCAGACCTGGCAGAACTGGAACAGACAGGATGTCCAGGTTGCGGATGCTGCTCGGGCATGTTTACAGCCAACTCGATGAACTGTCTGAATGAAGCCATTGGTCTGGCTCTGCCTGGCAACGGAACCGTGCTGGCTACACATGCCAACCGCAAACGGCTGATGCAGGAGGCTGCAAAGCTGGTAGTGAAGAATGCATACAAGTACTATGAAGACGGGGACGAGAGTGTGTTGCCACGTAGCATTGCCACACGTCAGGCGTTCCTGAATGCTATGTCACTCGACATTGCCATGGGTGGATCTACCAACACCGTGCTACACCTGTTGGCTGTGGCACACGAGGGTGGAGTCGACTTTAAGATGGATGACATCGATGCTCTGAGCCGTAAGGTGCCTTGCCTGTGCAAGGTGGCACCCAATACCAATAAATATCATGTGCAGGATGTGGGACGTGCCGGAGGCATCGTTGCCATAATGCAGCAGTTGGCTAAGGGCGGTCTTGTCGACACCTCGCTGAAACGTGTCGATGGCATGACGCTGGCCGAGGAGATAGAGAAGTATACTGTGGAGACAGACCATGTGTCTGATGAGGCCCGCCGTATCTACCTCAGTGCACCGGCAGACCGATTTAGCAATGTGCTTGGCTCGCAGGAGACATATTATAAGGAGTTCGACACCGACCGCGCAGAAGGAAGTATACGTGACCTTCAGCATGCCTACACCAAAGACGGAGGACTGGCCGTGCTCAAGGGAAACATCGCACAGGATGGTTGTGTCATAAAGACAGCCGGAGTAGACGAAAGCCTGTTCCACTTCAGTGGACCGGCAAAGGTGTTCGACTCGCAAGAGGCTGCTTGCGAAGGTATCCTCGATGAGAAGCATGTGGTGGCAGGCGATGTGGTTGTCATTACCAACGAAGGCCCTAAGGGCGGTCCCGGAATGCAGGAGATGCTGTACCCGACATCATACATCAAGTCGCGTCACCTTGGCAAAGCCTGTGCACTGATTACCGATGGACGTTTCAGCGGTGGTACATCAGGCTTGAGCATAGGTCATATATCGCCTGAGGCAGCTGCCGGAGGCAACATCGGCAAGATTAAGGACGGCGACATCATTGAGATAGACATACCGTCACGCTCCATCAATGTGAAGCTGAGTGATGAAGAACTGGCACAGCGTCAGCAGCAGCTGGTGACAAGACAGCGTGAGGTGCCAAAGAGCTTGAGAGCATATGCCTCTATGGTAAGCTCCGCCGACAAGGGTGCAGTCAGATTGATCTAAGAACAAATAAGAAGACAGATAATATGGCAAAAGAAAAGATAAAAGGTTCTGAAGCGTTTATCCGTTCGCTCGAGGCTCATGGCGTGAAGACGATATTCGGTTACCCCGGAGGCGGCATCATGCCTGTATATGACACACTGTACGACCATTTGGACAAGATAAAGCACGTGCTTGTACGCCACGAGCAGGGAGCAGTGCATGCTGCGCAAGGCTTTGCCCGCGTGTCGGGTGAGGTAGGTGTGTGTCTTGTGACAAGCGGTCCTGGAGCCACAAACACAATTACAGGTATCGCCGATGCCATGCTCGACAGCACTCCTATAGTTGTCATTGCCGGACAGGTGGGAATGGCAGCTCTTGGCTCAGATGCGTTCCAGGAAGTAGACTGGGTAGGACTGACACAACCGGTATCGAAATGGAGCTATCAGATACGTCGTGCCGATGACGTGGCAAGTGCCATTGCACGTGCGTTCTATATAGCAAAGAGTGGTCGTCCGGGACCTGTGGTGCTGGACTTCCCGAAGAATGTGCAGGACGAATTGACGGAATATGAGCCGATAAAGATAGACTACATACGCAGCTACAAGCCAGTGCCAGAGGTCGACAAGGACGCAGTGAAGGCGGCTGCCGACATGATAAACGAAGCAAAACGTCCGTTTGTGCTCGTAGGACAAGGCGTGGAACTGGGCAATGCCCAGGATGAACTGAAGGCTTTTGTGGAGAAGGCTGACCTGCCCTTCGGCGAGACGATGCTGGGCTTGTCGGTAATGCCCTACAATCATCCGCTCAACAAAGGCATGCTTGGCATGCATGGCAACATAGGACCTAATGTCAACACAAACAAGTGTGATGTGCTGATTGCTGTGGGTATGCGCTTCAGCGACCGCGTCACAGGCTATGTGCCTAACTATGCAAAGCAGGCAAAGGTGATACACTTCGACATCGATCCGGCTGAGATAAACAAGAATGTAAAGACCAATCTTGCTGTCTTAGGTGACTGCAAGAACACGCTGGCAGAGGTGACGAAGTTGTTGAAGCCCGCCAAGCATACGCGTTGGGTCGACAGCTTCAAGACATACGAGAAGCTGGAGTACGACAAGGTCATTAAGGGCGAGCTGAACCCCACATCGGAGTCTATGACCTACGGTGAGGTTGTGAATGCTGTTGCCGAAGCCACTAAGCACGAGGCTGTGCTCGTGACAGATGTAGGACAGAACCAGCTGACATCGGCACGCTACTTCCATCTGATGAAACGTCGCAGCATGGTGACATCGGGCGGACTGGGAACCATGGGCTTTGGACTGCCTGCTGCTATAGGAGCTACATTC
>CAVHJI010000069.1:0-4423 GCA_963636255.1 Bacteroidaceae bacterium
GTTCCTTGGGCTACCAACACCAAGATCAAGGCTTCTTGGGGTAAGAACGGTAACCAGTCGCTCGATCCTTACGGAACACTGTCGCGCATGGCCATGGGTAAGTCCGGTGGCTACACTGCATATTTCGGTGACGGATTCGTATACGGACAGGCTTTGTCTACACTTGGCAACCCGGCACTGGGATGGGAGACAACCACATCATGGAACTTCGGTATCGAGACCGACCTCCTGAAGGGTGGTCGTCTGCACTTCGAGTTGGATGCATATACAGCCAACACAACCGACCAGATCTTCGACCGTACAATCCCTGTAATGGGTGCGGGCATCAGCACACAGCAGTCCACCATGGGTAAGATACGCAACTGGGGTATTGAGGCTTCATTGCGCTCACTCAACATGAAGACCAAGAACTTCTCTTGGACGACAACACTGCAGTTCACAATGAGCCGAAGCATCCTGAAGGAGCTCTATGGCGACGGCAAGGACGATATCACCAACGAGCTGTTCCTGAACAAGTCTCTGGGTGCCATCTATGGCTATGAGTTCGACCGCGTAGTGCAGGTTGAGGATACTGAGTACATGGCTGCCAACGGCGCAGCTCCCGGCGACCCTATGTACGTGGATCATGACGGCGACGGCAAGATCACTCCTGAGGACCGTACCATTCTGGGTTATGAGAAGCCAAGCTTCCTGCTGAACATGGGCAATACGTTGACCTACAAAGACTTCACGCTCTATTTCCTCTTCTCGGGAACATTCAGCGGCGGCAAGTATGGTTATGCAGTGAACAACTATGCATTCACCAGCAAGGACAACATGGCATGGATCAACAACGAGGCTCATCCTTGGTGGACCGAAGAGAACCGCGACATGAAGCACCTTGGCCCGAATGCCGACATCTCCAAGTTCACAGGCGTGCAGAAGTATGGTTTCGTCCGTCTGCAGGATGTCAACTTGTCGTACACTTTCAAGGGCGACTGGATGAAGAAGGTCGGTATCAACGGACTGCAGATGTACGCTTCTGTACAGAATCTGTTCTTCATCGCTCCTGACTGGGAGTTCAGTGATCCTGAAGTGCGCAGCAGCCGTACATCGCAGTTGCCACGTACATATACTTTTGGCTTGAACGTTAGATTCTAATCAAATAAGACACACATTAAAATGAAAGCATACAAATATCTTTTGGCAGGACTGGTGGCATCGAGTGCGCTAGTGTCCTGCGACCAGAGCGACGGTGACTTCCTGACGGAACAACCCCATACCATCTACACCGTTGAGACGGCATTCGAGAAGAGCAGTCAGGTTGATGCTGCCATTGCCCGTGCCTACATAGCATTCAACTACATGTTCGGCTGGCACAACCTCTACGTGGACGGTGCGGCAGCCAGCAACGTTATGGGCGGTTTCGGATCGGATATCATCGACAACGGTATCGGCGGACAGGCTTATGCCCCGGGATTCTTCTCGCACTTCCAGACACTGAACTCCAATACGAATGATTTCAATGTGCTTTGGAACGAACTGTACCAGCTCGCTGCCGATTGCAACCTTGCAATGTACGGTGCCGAACTCGTAAGCTGGGAAGACGAGAACCAGAAAGCCTATGCCATAGCACAGGCCCGCTTCATGCGTGGTTGGGCTTACCTGCGACTGGGTGAGTGCTTCGGCGGTGTGCCCATCGTCGAGGAGTATAGCGACGAGTTGAGATTCAACTACGAGCGTTCGACACGTCAGCAGACATACAATTTTGCCATTGCCGATCTTGAGGCAGCAGCTGCTGCACTGCCCGAATATCCGGAAGCCGACGGACGTGTAGGGCAGGGCGTAGCCTACCATTTCCTTGCCGAGGCTTACCTTGCACAGGGTGTCGAAATAAGCGACAAGGCATATTATCAGAAGGCTATCGATGCAGCCAAGAAGGTGATAGCAATGCATCCTATCATGACACAGCGCTTCGGCGTACGTGCCAACCCGTCGGATAACGGTTCGACTGGCTTCCTGAACGTGCCCAACTACAAGGCCGACGGTAATGTCTACTACGACCTGTTCCAGATGGGCAACTACAACCGCAGTGCGGGCAACACGGAGGCGCTGATGACCATCCAGAGCCCGACCTACGACCAGTATGCCAACAACGGCGGTACGCGAATCAACTATGGTATCACCGTTGGTTGCGTTTATCGTGACCTCGTATGGAATGCAGCAGAGACAGAACCGGGATCTTCAGGCCCATGGCATGACAATCCAAACATTGACACCGATACATATTACGGAGGCAATGGCGGCTGCTACCTTGGCGGTACGTCTTGGGGTCTTGCCGGCAGCACCGACTATGCCGATGAGGTAGTTTGGGCAGGTGCATTCGACGACGATCTGCGCAACTCGCAGATTGTGCGTTGCAGCCCTATCGTGCTGGACAACAAGTCAAAGCACTATGGCGAGATCTGCCAGAAGGAATGGCTGATGGAACCGGCACGTCTGATGCGTATGTCTTGCAAGATTACGATGCAGGATGGCTGGGGCTGGGATTCGCACCATGACTTCTTCGGACAGACCTTCGCTTATCAGTACGGACGCCAGCTCTACGTGGCACGTTCGGCCGAGACATATCTGCTGCTTGCCGAAGCTTATCTGCGCAACGGCGATGTACAGTCGGCAACTGCTGCAGTCAACACTGTCCGCCAGCGCTCGCAGGCATCGCACATGTACAGCTCTGTTACGATACGCGACATCCTCGACGAGCGTGCACGCGAGTTGGTATGGGAAGAGCACCGCTGGCCGACATTGCTCCGCCTTGGCAGCTCGACAGGAACCAACGATGACATGAAGTATCAGTTGGCAAACTACACCATGTATGTCAACGACTGCGGTCTGGATTGTCCTGCTCCCGAGTGGAATCTGTTCCCGATACCTTTGACTGTGATAAACTTGAACTCAGAGGTTCAGCTCGAGCAGAATCCCGGATGGAACTGATGAACAAAAGTTGTTAGGAACGTATGCTTATGGGATGGCTCCTTCGTGGGGTCATTCCATAAGTTGTTGTATGACGTATTATGACGTATTAGAAAAGAGATTTACCGGTATGTTTAGGAACACATTGCTTGCACTGTGCCTCGGGGCGATGGCAGTGTCGACGGCCAAGGCCAATACCGATGCCGGCGCTGTCGTGGGCGCGGACAAGCCCCGCATCATCGTCATGACCGACGGCGAGGTGGACGACCGCAGTTCCATGGTGCACCTGTTGCTGTGCTCGAATGAGGTGGAGATAGAAGCCATCATACAGTCGGCCTCGTTCTCGCATCCTTCCGGCCACAGCAGTGAACCTTGGCTGTCAAGTCAGCTTGAGCACTATGCACAGGCATACCAAAACCTGAGCAAGCATGCCGAGGGCTATCCTGCCCCCGAAACACTGAAGGCTCGCTGCTTCGTTGGTGACGAAGACCCGTCGCATGTTGTGGTCGAGGGTAATGGCATGAACCGCTATCCTGGCGACGCTCCGCAGATTGACCCTACAGGTTGGGCAGAGACTCCCGGCTCGAAGAAGATTGTCGAAGTACTGCTCGACAAAGACCCGCGTAAGGTCTATCTCCTGGCATGGGGCGGCGGCAACACTGCAGCCAAGGCTTTCCAGATCCTTAAGGACAAGTATTCGGCAGAAGACTACAACCGCGCGGTCAACAAGGCCGTGATGTACAACATCTGGTATCAGGACGGAGCAGGCAACTACATTGAGACCTATCATCCCGACGTCACCATGTTGGTGTCTTACGGATTCCTCGGAACGTGGGCATACGGTGCTTTGCGCTATTCTGAGGACTTCATCAAGTATCGCTTCAATACGGGGAACCCGCTCTCTGCCGACTATGGCAACAGCTACATCAACGAGGGCGACTCACCTTCGTTCTTTTATGTGCTGGGCAACGGACTGCGTGGCTACGAAGACCCGACATGGGGAGGCTGGGGAGGCCGCTTCTATAAGGTCGACGGACTGAAGAACGTCTATCGGGATGTCAGCAAGATGTCCTACAGTGCATGGACAGAATATGTGCTGCGCGACTTCGAGGTCAGGAACAACTGGTGCAATGCTGCGTCCTACGAGGATGCCAACCATTATCCGGTGATTGAGATGGAGACGCCGTTGGACATTACTGTCCATAGTGGCGAGACCGTGCAGATTAGGTACAAGGTCACAGACAATGACAAACCCAATCCTGAAGCCATGTGGCAAAGGTTCGGCACGCTGTGGGAACAGCAGGGCATGTCGAAGGAACAGTTCATGGAACGCTCGAAGAACATGAAACCAATGCCGGTACAGGCCAGCTGGTCGCAGTTCAAGGAGGCAGGCACATACGACGGCTGGGTAAAGCTCAATACGGGCAGGGACAGCGTAAGTTTTGTTGCACCTAAGGTCAGCGAGGCAAAG
>CAVHJI010000069.1:4433-10792 GCA_963636255.1 Bacteroidaceae bacterium
CACCTGCTCTGACCTCTTTTGCACGCGTCGTGGTCACCGTACTTCCGTAGCGGAAGGACGTATTGTCGAACATTGTGGCAACCTCTTTTTTTGATTTACGGTCGTCATTCAGTAGTTTTGTAAACGCATATTAAATTTATTAGACAATGAAGAAAACATTGATGGCATTTTGCCTTGGTGCAATGACACTTGCGGCAAATGCACAGATAACACGTACGACAGTCGAGCAGGGCGAGGTCGAAGGCGTGATGGAGAACGGACTTGGTTCGTTCAAGGGAATACCTTTCGCACAGCCGCCTGTCGGTGACCTGCGATGGAAAGCGCCGGTAAAGGCGTCGGCATGGACGGGTGTGTATAAGGCGGACCATTTCGCTGCACAGCCTTACCAGCAGACGCAGCAGCGTGAGGGACGACAGGGACCGCAGACCAGTGAGGACTGCTTGTATCTGAATGTGCTTACGCCCGCCAAGGACAAGAGCGAGAAACTGCCCGTGCTGGTGTGGATTCATGGCGGTGGCTTCTCGACCGGCAATTCCTACAGCAACGACGGAACGAGCTTCGCCAAGAACGGCATCGTCTACGTCAGCATAACCTATCGACTCAATGCCTTCGGCTTCCTGTCGCTTCCGGCACTGACTGAGGAGAGCAAGAAGGAGACAGGCCGTGCCAGCAGCGGCAACTATGGCTTGATGGACCAGATCATGGCGCTGCAGTGGGTGCACGACAATGTCGCTGCATTCGGTGGCGACCCCGATAAGGTCACCATCATGGGCGAAAGTGCAGGAGCCATATCAGTGGCTATGCTGTGCCAGAGTCCTTTGGCAAAAGGTCTGTTCCGTGGAGCCATCAGCGAGAGCGGAGGCAACATGGTGCCGGCCGACAATATCCGTATCGACAACAACTCTACACGCAACGTCGAGGGCAGTGATGCCTACGGACAGGCATACATCGAGCGACTGGGACTTGGCAAGAAGAGCCTGAAGCAGCTGCGCAAGATAGACCCCGAGGTGTTCATGAACGACTCTGCAGCCTTCAGTGCCGGCGGCGCTTTGTGGCCGACCTACGACAACTACGTCCTCGACAGCGATGCCTATGTGCAGTATCAGAATGGCAACTACAACGACGTGAACGTCCTGATAGGCACCAACAGCGACGAAGGCTCCATGTTCACAGGCTTCCTCGGTGGCTACACTCCGGCGAAATACGAGCATGAAATCACCACCACCTTCCCCGACGCAGAATGGCAGGCCAAGTTCCGTGCCATGTATCCCGGACGCACCAATCAGGAGGCGTTCGACGCTCATGCCGACATCTTCCGTGAGGCAGCCTTCGCATGGCCCACATATGCTTGGGCAAACCTCCAGAGCCAGCGTACAGCCGAAGGCAAGGGACAGGGCAATGTCTACATGTACTTCTTCGACCAGGAGAAGGTGAACATGTTCCGCCGCGGACAGCAGACCGACCGCAAGTTCCTGTCGATGCACGCAGTCGAGATGAGCTACACGTTCAACTCCTCAGGGTGGGGCGGTCCCAAGGAACCGAGCTCGGCAGCGATGACACAAATCATTCATCAGTATTGGATCAACTTCATCAAGACCGGCAATCCCAACGGAGACCTGCTGGCTTATTGGCCGACCTACCAGAAGGATGCTGAGACCGTGATGTACTTCCGCGATGGTGCACACACCTCAGTGCTGCCCAACACTCCGCAGCTTGAGTTGTGGGAGCAGTACTTCAACTGGCGACGCACGCACCTCACACCATTGAAATGACAACGACAAAACTTCGAATAATCAATATGAGACGAAACATCCTATCAACATTTCTGTTGTCGGCGGCACTGCTTGTTGCCGACAGCGTTTCGGCACAGTTCCCTATCCAGATGATGATGCGCAGCATTCAGAACCGCACGTCATTCGACATGAACAAGGAGTACTGGAATGCTCTCTGGATAGCTGTGCCCGGTGCACCGCAGAAAGACTATGGTGTGTACTACTTCCGTAAGGACATCAACCTGGGCGCAAAGCCCGACAAGTTCGTGGTCTACGTCACTGGCGACACTCGCTATAAGCTCTACATCAACGGAACGCTGGCATCACTCGGTCCTGCACGCAATGACTCGAAGCATTGGAACTACGAGACTGTCGACATTGCACAGTATCTCAAGGCCGGCCAGAATGTCATCGCGGCACAGGTATGGAACGAGGGGCAATACACTCCCGTCCCCAATGCCACCATACGTACTGGCTTCCTGATGATGGGCGAGGGCGATGCTGCCGTGGTCAACACGAACGATACATGGACACGTGGAAATGCATTCAGGACATGTCCTATCAGCCGCTGCGCCAGCGTGTCCCCGGCTACTATGCTCTTGGAGCAGGTGAGGGAGTGGACATGAGCAAGCATGTGTCTGACTGGAACAGTCCTACAGCCGACTTGTCTGCATGGAAGAATGCCGAGCCGTATGCCCTGGGCACACCGCACGACACCAATAGCGGCACGGGTGTCTACTCTGGTCACATGCTCGTCAGCAGTACATTGCCACAGATAGAACGCTTCGAGAAGCGCATTGCAGCCGTGCGCAAGGACGGAGGCATCAGCCTGCCCAAAGAGTGGCCGGCAAAGAATGCCACGGTGACAATACCTGCAGGCAAGACGGTGGACATACTCCTTGACCAGCAAGAGCTGACCAACGGCTACTTCAATCTGAACTTCAGCAAGGGCTCGCAGGCAAAGATAAAGGTACAGTATGCCGAATCTCTCTATTCGGACAAGTCCGGCGGAAGGAAGGGCAACCGCAATGAGGTGGAAGGCAAGTATTTTGTCGGACGCTTCGACTCGATTGCTTCCAGCGGTAAGGATAACCAGCAGTTCACCACTCTCGACTGGCGTACATTCCGCTACGTCAACCTGCACATCGAGACCGCGGGCGAACCTCTGCAGATCAATGACATCAGCAGCACCTTCGTGGGCTATCCGTTCCAACTTAAAGCCACCCTCGACACCGACCGTCAGGATTTGCTCAAGATGCTCGAGATAGGTTGGCGCACTGCACGACTCTGTGCCATCGAGACCTACACCGACTGTCCGTTCTACGAGCAGTTGCAGTATCTTGGTGACACGCGCATACAGGCTCTTGTATCCTTATATAATAGTGGTGATGACCGCCTGATGAAGAACTACATGCGTCAGGCTGACATGAGCCGCAATGCCGAGGGCGTCACCATGGGACGCGCTCCTTCCGAGCTGGCACAGTACATCACGCCGTATGCGTTGAGCTATGTCTACACCATTCACGACTACATGCGCTATGGTTCTGACCTTGACTTCGCCCGCGACCTGATTCCCGGCATGGAGCAGATACTGTGGTACTTCGGCAAGTATCAGGACAAGAACGGACTCATCAAGGGTCTTCCCGGATGGAACTTCTCCGATTGGGTCGATGCCGAAGGATGGCAACTCGGTGTGGCTAAGGCCGGTCCCGACGGCTACGGTGTGCTCATGGACATGCAGCTGCTGCTGGCATACCAGATGGCAGCCGACATAGAGAACTTCCAAGGCAACACGTTCATGGCAGGCAAGTACACGGAAAAGGCTGACCAGCTGAAGAAGGCCATCCAGTCAACCTACTGGAGTGCAGAACGCGGACTCTATGCTCAGACCAGCGAGAAGAAACTCTTCTCACAGCATGCCGGTGCACTGGCAATACTCACAGGCATGGTCAGTGGCGACGACGCCAAGCAGATGGCACGAAAGCTCTTGACCGACACCACGCTGGCTCCGTGCTCCATCTACTATAAGTTCTATCTGCACGAGGCTCTCATCAAAGCCGGACTGGGTGATGAATATCTCACTTGGCTCGACAAGTGGCGTGAGAACATCGACATGGGTCTGACCACATGGGGTGAGACTTCCGATGTCGACGGCACACGCTCCGACTGCCATGCCTGGGGTGCAAGTCTCAACATCGAGTTCTTCCGCACTCTTCTTGGCATAGACAGCGCAGCACCTGCCTTTGCAAAGGTGAAGATTGAACCCCATCTTGGCGACATCAAGTCCATCGGTGGCAGCATGCCACACCCGCAGGGCACAATCAGTGTGAAGTATCAGAAGAAAGGCTCTTCGCTTAAGGCGGAGATAGAACTGCCTGCCGGCGTCAACGGTTCGCTCGTATGGAACGGACAGACCGTTGCACTCAATGGCGGCAAGAATACTGTAGAAGTAAAGTAACAGAAGTAAGAATGAAGAAACTTTTTGCAATGGCAGCCGCATGGCTGTCGGCTGTAGCCGTTATGGCACAGCCAATGCCGGGTAATCCCGGACCGGACAACACGTTCTCGTCTGTAGAAGGGTTGGAGAAGACCACGGCATACCGTTACAACATGCCGCAAGACAAAGACATCAACGGACGTGCAGGCTTCCCTCCTGCCTACTATGTGTTCCCCGACACTAAGGTGGATGCGCAGACAGCCCTCGACCTTGTCAACGGACTCGGTCTGCCCCAGCTGGCAAAGGAATACTCAGGCTCGCTTACAGTGGTGAACCCCACTGGCGAGACCTACAATGGTGAGGCAGATGTCGAGGCGTTCCACGAACTGCTGAACAAGAACCGCATTGCATCAAACGTCAAGGTCGTTGCCTTGGGCAATGGCGCTACATTCGTCAACCGATATTTGGCACAGAGCCGTCTGGCTGGCGTCATTGCAGGCATAGCCTCCATCGGTGGCAACAGCGGCAAGCAGGGACAGTACAAAGTGCCGGTATATGTTGGTGGTAAGGGTGCAGCCAAGGCTGCCAAGGCTTACGTGGCACAGAATGCTGCCGAGAAAACTTCGGCAGAAGGCACACTGACGGTCTATCAGAATGCCGACGAACCGTTGCTGCGCGTTGTGGTCAACACCGATGCCAAGGCTTCGCAGAAAGACCTAATTGCCGATGCATGGACACAGCTGTTCAGCCGCAACTACCGCTACAACAATCTCTATCACACGTTCTACACGGCACAGGGCATCGACAATGAGAATGGTATAGTGGAGTACGAGCTTGAGCCGTACGTCATGTTCGACCAGCTCGGTGTGGAGCGTCATGTCGTGGAGTTCCCCATACAGGGACCTAACCCTGCCAACAACCAGAAGTATCTGTGGTACGAGTATCTGCCCAAGCAGGTCCTCAATGCTCCCGAGCACTCGGTGCCTCTGATGATTCTGCTCCATGGCAATGGCAATGACCCGCGCACGCAGGCAGAGACCAGCGGATTCGTAGAGCTGTCGGCCGAGGAAGGCTTTGCCGTTGCCGAGCTGGAGTGGCAGGGCAGCAAGGACTATAGCGCAATGGGACTTGACGGCATCGAGGCTGTCATCTACACCATACTCGACAAGTATCCGTTCCTTGACCCTTCGCGTGTCTACACCGAAGGTCTCTCGGCTGGTTCCATGACGTCTACAGCCCTTGGTATCAAGAAGTCGCACGTCTTCGCAGCTGTTGGCGGACATTCCGGAGGACTGTTCAGCGGTCGTGGTATGGGCTATTACGGCTATGGCAGTGAGCCCATCATGAACGAAGCCAAGCAGAAACGCGGACACATTGAGATGCCCTATTGCTCGGTCATCGGATCGGATGATGAAGTAGTGCGTTTCCTGAATTCCGAGAACTGGAAAGAAAACTCCATTCTGAATGCATGGAACATCTATCAGACCATGAACGGACTGCAGGTCACTCCCGAACTCGACTTCAGCAAGGATGCAACATTCGGAATCACCCTGCAGGACCGCAAGCAGATTCAGACCAACAAGAACGGCATCACGATGGAGTATGGCCAGCTCTACAAAGGCAATGTTCCCATGATACGCATGGTGGTAATCAACCACTACTGCCACTGGAACTTCAAGCCAACAGCACGCCTCATGTGGGACTTCTACAAGCACTTCAGCCGTGACCCCGAGACAAAAGAGCTGCATTACACCAAGTAGTAACATCCCTTAGCAACATCTGCGGAACAGCCCATAGAGGCTGAACCCACACGCACCCCCTGATAGCGGAAGCAAGTTAACCGCCGTCAGGGGGTGCTTCGTTACTGTAAGACATCGCGTACCTGCACACCTACGTATAATGAGGTGTCGGCATAAAAACCAGTGGGGATAAACATCGCCGTGAAGACCTATATACCTTTGGGTCAAAACGTATATACCTTTTGAGCGAGGACAATATTCCCCCAAAAAAGACATGTACGTGTGATGGTCAACGGACGTAAGTGTGATGTCGACGGAGTACATTATATTAAGAGGTATAGCCTCGTTGCCCGATGAGGTTAACCTCATGAGCCTTCAAGGTTAACCTCATGAGCCTTCAAGGTTAACCTC
>CAVHJI010000070.1:0-10415 GCA_963636255.1 Bacteroidaceae bacterium
GGCTGTACGTATGGGTGCTGAGGTATTCCACGCTCTTGCAAAGCTTCTGAAGAAGCGCGGCCTCTCTACAGCCGTAGGCGACGAGGGTGGTTTCGCTCCTGCACTCAACGGCATCGAAGACGCTCTGGAGAGCATCTGCCAGGCAACAAAGGACGCTGGCTACGAACCGGGCAAGGACATCCGCATCGCAATGGACTGCGCTGCTTCTGAGTTCGCAACATGCGAGAACGGTGCTTGGTACTACGACTATCGTCAGCTCAAGGACGGCAAGAAGAAAGATCCTAACGGCAAGAAGCTCACAGCCGACGAGCAGATCGCATATCTCGAGGAGCTCATCAACAAGTATCCTATCGACTCTATCGAGGACGGTCTCGACGAGAACGACTGGGACAACTGGGTTAAGCTCACAGCAAAGATTGGCGACCGCTGCCAGTTGGTTGGTGATGACCTGTTCGTTACCAACGTCAAGTTCCTGCAGAAGGGTATCGAGATGGGTGCTGCAAACTCAATCCTCATCAAGGTCAACCAGATTGGCTCACTCACAGAGACTCTCGACGCAATCGAAATGGCTCACCGTCACGGCTACACCACAGTGACATCTCACCGTTCTGGCGAGACCGAGGACACAACTATTGCCGACATCGCAGTAGCTACCAACTCGGGTCAGATCAAGACCGGTTCAATGAGCCGCACAGACCGTATGGCTAAGTACAACCAACTCATCCGCATCGAGGAAGAGCTCGGCGACAATGCCAAGTACGGCTACAAGAAGCTGAAGTAATCAAACCGATACTTCGTTTCGGCTTTAACATCCACGAGGCTGCACCGCAACATTGCGGTGTGGCCTCTTTTCATTTCTGATAATGCGCGCATTATTTGCTCTGATAATCCGCATATTTCAGAGGGGCTGCTACGAGAATCAAAGGCACGTGTTATGAGAGTCGAAAGCTCGTGTGCTATGGAAGTTTGTGCAGGAACGCGTTCACAGCAGCATGAAGGCGGCGGAACACAGCAGCACCATCAGCACTTCGGCACGGCGGTTGGTGCGAACGGCGACGAGCATGTCGGCGGTGGTCAGCTCGCGATCGTTGGTGCCGATGTATGGCTTCGGGAAAAGTTCACCGAAGTAGTAGTGCGGACCGCCAAAGCGGCAGTCGAGTATGCCGGCAAGGGCAGATTCCGGATAGCCTGAATTGGGGCTGGCGTGGCAACGGCCGAAGCGGCAGACAAAGCCGAACAGGTCGAGCCGCCACATGCCGAGCAGCATCAGGACAGCCGTGAGGCGTGCCGGCAGATAGTTTGCCACATCGTCGAGGCGTGCGGCGAAGCATCCGAATTCAAGGTAGCGTTTGGAGTGATAACCGACCATCGAATCCATGGTGTTCACCATCTTGTATGCCATCATGCCAGGGACGCCGCCTATGATGAGCCAGAACAGCGGTGCCACGACGCCATCGCTGAGGTTTTCTGCCAGTGTCTCGAGGGCAGCAGCACGCACTTCTTGTGCGCTGAGCTGCGATGTGTCGCGTCCCACGATGCGTGCCACCTGCTGTCGGCCTTCGTCGAGCGAACGGTCCAGGGCATGGAACACGCCGCGGACTTCACGTATCAGCGTTGTGCCTGCAAGACAGAAGAATATCAGTGTGGCCTGCACGATGAGCACCAGCAGGACAGACAACTTGGAACACAACAGCAACACTGCCCATGTGCCGAAAAATACGGTGAGCACCAGCGTCACTGCCATGAATGCTCCTTTGAGTCTGCGGTGCGTGCCGTGATTGAGGCGGTGCTCCATGAACGAAATCATGCGCCCGAACAGCACGACGGGATGCGGCAGACGCGGTGGATCGCCAAAGGCAAGGTCCATGAACCAGCCGAGGAGCAGTGCTGTCAATATCGTTTCGGTCATCATCGTGCTTTGTGTCCTTTAATCAATAGTGGTGCCGTCATTCCATCAGCCAATCGGCCACGGCTTGCACCAGTGCGTCGTTCTCGTCGGGGTCTTGTGCCGCTATGCGGAGGAAGCGCTCGTCGAGTCCCTCGAAGTTTGATGCGTCGCGGACCAACAGACCGTGGCTGTGCATCAAGTAATCCTTAAGTGCCGACGCACGTCCGGTGCGCAGTTGCACCAGCATGAAGTGCGTGTCTGTGTTCCACGCTTCGAGTGCTCCGAGAGTGTTTAGCTTGCTGTGCAGACGTTGTGCCTCGAGCAGGTGGCTTTCCAATGAAGGAATGTTGTCGATGCCGTGTTCGAGGAGATACAGTCCGGCTTCTATGGCGACAGCGTTGACCGACCATGGCATGCGGTTCGTGCGCAGACGCGAAAGAAGTCCGTCGCTGCCGGTGATGTAACCAAGACGGATGCCCGGAACGCAGTATTTCTTTGTCATGCTATGCAGCAGCAGCACATTGTCGAACGCCAGCGCTTCGGCTGGAGAGAGCAGCGGACGCAACGTGAAGTCTTCGTACGACTGGTCGAAAACGAACAGCACCTCACTGTTGCTGCCGATGAGATTCATAACATGCTCCTTGTCGAGCACCGTCCCCGTGGGGTTATTGGGATTGCAAATCCAGCACATTCGTATGTTGTGCGGCAAGCGGTAGTCGGAATCTGCTGCCGGAAGCCTGTAGAGAGACGTTACACGACAGCCGTGGATGGTGCACGCGTCGGCATATTCGCGGAATGTGGGCTGAAGAACAGCCGCTTCCGTGCCGCGGAACGTCTGTGCCGTCAGGTAAATGGCTTCGGTTGCCCCCGATGTGACCATCACGTTCTCTGGCGGAATGCTGCAGTGGCGTGCCAAGGCGCGTTCCAAACTGTAGGCTTCAGGCTCGGGATAGCTGCCGATGATGCCCATTCGTTGCGCGAGATGCGATGTCAAGCCCGACAGATCGGCGTGGCTGTAGATGTTGGAACTGAAGTTTGTCTTCGGTGCACTGCCGTATCTGTACATGTCGTCGCCGTGTCCCTCAATCATTGTCTGTAAGTATTTTGTAAATCAAATCCATGTCGACATGGCGGCGGATGTGGTCCGCCAGCTTGTCGTACTGACTGTCTTTGAATGCGTGATAGTCGAAGTCTCTGCCTGCTTCGCCAATCTTCTCCGCGAATCGCTGCAGCAGGAAGTCCGTGAAGCCGCGATTGTCGAGAATGCCGTGTATGTATGTCCCCATGCAGGTGTTGTCGGCATAGTATCCGTCTGTATGTCCGTCCGTGAAGACCGCCAGCGGCGAAGCCTCGGTTCCTGAAACAGGATGCGTGTCTCCCATGTGAATTTCGTATCCTTCCATGGCATCATCGGTTCCGGCTTCGGCGACGGCGAGACGGAACTTGTCCTGTCGCGTCACCTTCTCTCCGGTCATAGTCGTGCTCAACGGCAGCAGCGACAGTCCCGGCAGCCGCTCTATGTCCCCTTCCACATGATTCGGGTCGAGCACTTCGGTGCCCATCATCTGGTAGCCGCCGCAGATACCCAGAACGGTTGTGCCTTTGCGGTGTGCCTCAATCACCGCCCGTGCCACTCCGTTGCGCCGCATTTCGTACAAATCGTCGATGGTGCTCTTGCTGCCAGGCAGTATTATGATGTCGGCTTTTCCGATATCGTCGGTATTGTTCGTGTAGAACATGTGAACGCGCGGGTCGTGTTCCAGTACGTTGAAGTCGGTGAAATTGCTGATGTGTCTCAGCAGCACCACGGCGATGTTCACCTTCCCATGTTCGACCTGGCGGCTTTTCGCAGCCAGTGCCACGCTGTCCTCCTCCTCTATATATATATCGTTGAAGTGGGGAACCACTCCGACGACTGGCACGTGGCACAAGTCTTCAATCATCTTCGTGCCCGTCTCGAACAGTCTGAGGTCGCCGCGGAATTTGTTTATCAGTATGCCTTTGATGTGTCGGCGCTCCTCTGGCGTCAGCAGTTCCATGGTGCCATAGACGCTGCCGAACACTCCTCCGCGGTCGATGTCGCCCACGAGAATCACGTCGGCACCGGCATGTATTGCCATTGGCATGTTCACGATGTCCGTGTCGCGCAAGTTTATTTCCGAAATGCTCCCAGCCCCTTCCATCACGATGGGATTGTAGGTTGCAGCCAACCGATCGTAGGCTCTGCACACTTCGGCACGCAGTTCCTCGCGTCCGTCCTTTCGGAAGTAGTCGTAGGCATTGCGGTTTCCGATAGGTCTTCCGTTCAGCACCACCTGACTCGTGTGGTCCGACTGCGGCTTCAGCAGCAGTGGATTCATGTCCGTATGGCACGGAATGCCCGCCGCCTCTGCCTGTACAGCTTGCGCCCGTCCAATCTCCAAGCCTTCGGGCGTGGCAAACGAGTTCAGAGCCATGTTCTGGGCTTTGAAGGGTGCAGGAGAGTAACCGTCTTGCAGGAAGATGCGGCAGAAGCCAGTGGCAATGACGCTCTTGCCAACGTCGCTGCCCGTACCGGCAAACATTATGGGGTGCAGTCTACGCATATGTCCCACAAAGGTAAATAAAATCCTGCCGCTGTGCCCCCGCGCCTTTGAAAAAGGACTATATTAGCCGCGTAAAACGCACAGAGAACACATGCAGGACAGTCCGTTGACAGATTTATACACGCGCTACAGTGGCGGTGAGCCGCAGAGCGTGCAGAAGCTCGCCGCGTCGGGTTCCAACAGGCAATACTTCAGATTTGCCGCCGCCGACGGCACGACGGTGATAGGTGCTGTGGGCACTTCTGTCGAGGAGAACGAAGCCTTTCTGTACATGTCGCGCCATTTCCGGCAGCAGGGATTGCCAGTGCCGCAAATATTGGCGCAGAGCGATGATGCGTCGTGCTACCTGCAGGAAGACCTTGGCAGCGAGTCGTTGTTCGACGCAATCGGCAGCGGACGACAGACCGGACACTTCAGCGACGACGAGAAGGCATTGCTGCACGAGGTCATGCGGCTGCTTCCGCGTGTACAGTTCTTAGGGGCTGAGGGCATGGACTTCAGCCGTTGCTATCCGCAGCCCGAGTTCAACAGACGCAGTGTGTTGTGGGATTTGAACTACTTCAAATACTGCTTCCTGAAGACCACCGGACTGGAGTTTCATGAAGACCATTTGGAAGACGACTTCGAGGCAATGGCGTGTGTACTGCTGTCTGAACACTGCGACAGCTTCATGTATCGCGACTTCCAGAGCCGCAATGTGATGATTCGCGGCAGGCAGCCGTGGCTCATCGACTATCAGGGCGGTCGTCGCGGTCCGTACTTCTACGATGTGGCCTCATTCCTCTGGCAGGCTCGTGCGAACTATCCCGAGGACTTGCGTGCAGAGCTCATCGACGAATACTTCAATGCCTTGCAGTCGTACCATCGTGTCGACCGTGAACACTTCATGTGCATGTTGCGCCATTTCGTGCTGTTTCGCACGCTGCAGGTGCTTGGCGCGTACGGCTTCCGTGGCTGCGTGGAGCACAAGCCCCACTTCATACAAAGCATTCCGTTTGCCGTCAGAAATCTCAGGCAACTGCTTAGCGGCGGCAGCTTCACAGAATATCCATATCTCGACAGCCTCTTGCGGCAACTTGTGACGTTGCCGCAGTTCGATTCAGCGGCTCCGATAGCAGGGACCGGTGCGTCCGACAGCAAGCCGCCACTCGTGGTCTCGGTCTTCAGCTTCGGCTACAGGAAAGGCGGCATTCCGCAAGACCGCAGCGGCAATGGCGGCGGTTTCGTGTTCGACTGTCGTGCCATCACCAATCCGGGAAGGTTGGAACAGTTTCGCAGTCTCAATGGTCTGGACCGTCCTGTAATCGACTTCATCGAGAACTGCAGCGAGATGCAACCATTCCTGGAGCATTCCTATGCCTTGGTCGATGCAGCAGTGGAACGCTATATGCGCCGTGGCTTCACAAGTCTGATGGTGTGCTTCGGCTGCACCGGAGGTCAGCACCGTTCGGTGTATGCAGCGCAGCACATGGCAGAGCACATCAATAGCAAGTACGGCATCGAGGTGCAGCTGCACCACAACGAACAGGATATACACCAACAGCTTAACGCCCACCGACAATGAAAGCAATGATTTTTGCAGCGGGTGTCGGCTCGCGCCTGAAGCCTTTGACCGACACAATGCCCAAGGCACTCGTGCCTGTCGGCGGAGTCCCCATGCTTCAGCGCGTCATTCTGCGGCTTAAGGAGTCGGGATTCACGGAGATAACGGTCAATATCCACCACTTTGGCGAGCAAATCCTTTGCTTTCTCGATGCTAACGCTGCGTTTGGCGTGACGCTACACATCAGCGACGAGCGCGGCCACCTGCTCGACACGGGCGGCGGAATACTGAAAGCGCGTCCGTTTCTAGACGGCAGCGAGCCTTTCCTCGTACACAATGTCGATATAGCCAGCGACGTGGACTTGGCGGCGATGTACAGACAGCATCTTGCGGGCACGGCAGCAGCAACACTGCTCGTCAGCGACAGAGACACATCGCGCAAGCTGATATTCAGAACCGACGATGACTCAGCCGGCCAACACGACGGACTTCGCCTCTGCGGTTGGACGAACCTGACGACTGGTGAGGTGCGCCCACAAGGCTTCGTGCCCGAAGAGGACAGATGTCGCCAGCTGGCATTTGGCGGCATACACGTCATCTCGCCGGAGATATTCAGATATATGGGTTCAGGCACCGAATGGCAGGGAGCATTCCCCATAATGCCGTTCTACCTCGATGTCTGCAAGCACGTGCCGCTCGCTGCATACATGCAACCCGATATACATTGGTTCGACATAGGCAAACCCGACACGCTGGCTCGTGCCGATGCTTACTATTCGCAGAAATGAACAAGATATATACGTGTCCACAACTGGAAGAGGCGATAGAGGAATGGGGCATCCTGCCTCTGCTGCCTACTGGCATCGATGGCTGGTCTGCCGACGAGATGGCATCGGAAGAGTGCCGTTACGTCAGTCTGCCCGACGGCGGCTGGGAGTGGCCACTTTGGGAATGGAAGGGCGGAGCCATAAGGGAAACCGGCTGTGCCTACGGCAAGTTCGTGCTCGGCAAAGCTGCATTCGTAAGCAAGAGACTGTGGCCGGACTTCTGCAACTGGCGTCGCAGCATCTCGCCCCAGATTGAAGAGGGAAGCATTGAAGAAACCATCCTATATGCACTTTCGGAGGGCGGAAGCATGATTACGCGTGACTTGCGCAAAGCCTGCGGATTCATCGGACCCAAGATGCGCGGACGCTTTGACGCCTATATAGCACGCCTGCAGAATGCCGGATACATCGTCACCGAAGACTTCGTCTATCCTCACGGTCATGACGGCAAGGAATATGGATGGGGATGGGCGTTGGTGACCACAGCCGAAAAACGCTTCGGAAAGGAAGCATGCCACATCGACCGCAGTCCCATTGAGTCACATTCCATATTGATGGAGCATCTCAAACGCATACTCCCGAACGTCAGCGAAGCCGTATTTGTAGAAATACTAAAACAAAAGTAGAGGACACAATGTCAATACGGAGAATCTGCATCTTCATATCGAAATACTTTGCAGCCATAGTAGTCGTTGTGGCGGCTGTGTCGCTGTTCCTGCCGTGGACGTTCAATTGGATTTCCACATCGTGGATTACGCCAATGCTCGGCTTCATCATGTTCGGCATGGGACTGACACTCGACCCTCACGACTTCAAGGTCGTGTTGTTGCGTCCGCGCGACATCTTTGTCGGCAGCGCCGCGCAGTTCATCATCATGCCTCTGATCGCTTTCGTGCTCTCGCGGATGTTTGGGCTCAGCGACGAGCTGGCTGTCGGGGTCATCCTTGTGGGCTGCTGTCCTGGTGGTACAGCATCGAATGTCATGACCTTTCTTGCGAAGGGCGACCTTGTCCTGTCTGTCGGAATGACGACTGTCAGCACTGTACTTGCACCCTTCATGACACCGCTGCTTATGCTCCTGTATGCTGGTGAGAGAATACAGGTCGATGCTTTGGGCATGTTCTTGAGCATCATCGAGGTTGTCATCCTTCCCATCATAGCCGGTCTTGCCGTGCAGAAACTGTCTCCCGGCTTCACCAAGAAGGCGGCTGCCAGTCTGCCCGCGTTGTCGTCGATAATGATAACGTTGATTGTCGGCAGTGTCGTCAGTGCCAATGCCGCGAAGCTGCTTGTGGGCGGTGTGCTGATTGTTGCCGTTGTGATGCTGCATAATGTCTGCGGACTGGCGCTCGGATATGGCATTAGTCGCCTGTTGAGTCTGCCTCACAGCAAGTGTTCTGCCATATCCATTGAGGTCGGCATGCAGAACAGTGGACTTGCCAGTTCACTGGCGGCTGTCCATTTCGCCATGTACCCGATGGCCACGGTGCCCGGAGCCATCTTCTCGGTGTGGCACAACATCAGTGGAGCACTCATAGCGAAGCTGTATGCCTGGCAGCAGGACAAGATTGAACGCACGAAACTTTAGCATCCGGTCCAACGCTACAGCCTCTAATCTGTAGCAGCTGTTCTGCCGTTTGCATCTTCACTCGTGCCTTGCCAGGCGTTCGGCAGCGAGGGTCTCGTATTTCGTGCCCGGACGACCGTAGTTGGCATACGGATGTATGGAGATGCCGCCGCGCGGAGTGAAGAACCCCGTCACCTCTATATACTTGGGATCCATGAGGCGGATGAGGTCTTTCATTATGATGTTCACACAGTCCTCGTGGAAGGCTCCGTGGTTCCTGAAGCTGAACAGATACAGTTTCAGACTCTTGCTCTCCACCATCTTGATGTCGGGGATGTAGGCAATGCGTATCTCGGCAAAGTCAGGTTGTCCCGTGATGGGGCACAGGCTTGTGAACTCGGGGCAGTTGAAGCGCACCCAGTAGTCGTTCTCTTGATGTTTGTTGTCGAATGTCTCCAACACTTCTGGCGCATAGTCCTGACGGTAGACGGTCTTGTTTCCCAGTGCATTGAGCTCGGCTCTCTTTTCTTGCATAACTGTAGTTTTTCCTTTTAATGGTGCAAAAGTACTGAAACCGACGGCATAAACGCTACTTTTGCTCCACCCATGAGTAAAGAGAAAGCATATTTCAATGTATTTAGAAGTCGGAGCGGACTTAGCAAGGTGCGCTTCAACTTCCCCGAATACTACACTCTCTCACTCAAGCTGACACCGGGCAAGTTGTTCTATGCCGACAAATGGACTGAGGTCTGTACTCCTGCACTGATATGCTCCATGCCCGGGCTGTCGTATGCTTGGGAGCCTGACGGCGAAGAGCGCGGCTTCACCTGCGTCTTCAACGATGCCTTCGTATCCGACGACGAAAAGGAACAGTTCCTCAGTAAGACACCGCTGCTCGACAAGAACATGGACCGCGTCATACCGCTTGGCGGCAGCCGACTGACGGCAGTGGCCGATATCTTCGGCAAGATGGCAGGCGACATGACCACGGTAGCTGACGGTCTGTTGCACGACATCATGCACAGCTATCTGCACCTGCTGCTCTTCGAAGCCGCAAAGGCCGCACAAGCCGTAAGTGCTGTCACACAATATCGTCCAATGGGCAACGCCGCACAGCGCATCGTGGAGTTGTTTATCAATCTGCTGGACCAGCAGTTCCCGACACACTATCCCGACCATACGCTCACACTGCGTTCTGCAACCGACTATGCCGCGCGCCTGTCCGTACACACCAATCACTTGAACCGTGTAGTGAAGCAGGTCACAGGCAAGACCACAACCCAGATCATAGCCGGACGCATTTGCGGCGAAGCATTGCGTCTGCTGCGTAGCACCGACGTCAGCATCAGTGAAGTGGCTTATGCACTGGGCTTTGAGGAAGTGTCCTCGTTCTGCAACTTCATCATGCGCCACACCGGACGCACGCCGTCGCAGCATCGCACGGCATAGACCGTTTCCCCACACATAAGCCCACGACCACGGGCACTAACACCGATTGTTTGATTCGGACAACAAACGGTTTGATTCTGACAAATGCAGCCCGACAAGACTCCACATCTTTGCATCGGAAAACTTATATAATATGACGCAGATAGACAAGAATACCGAAATCTCACAGGCACTGTACGACGAAGGATGCTCGTGCATCGTCAGTAACGAGGACACGCGCAAGTTCACCCGACGTGGAATAGACGACTTGTACTACCTGCTGAACAATGAGCCAGACTTCCTGCACGGAGCGTTCGTGGCAGACCGCATCGTGGGCAAGGCAGCGGCAGCACTCATGGTGACAGGAGGTGTGGGTAGCGTATATGCCGCTCTCATCAGCGTGTCGGCACTGGCACTGTTGCGCGATGCCGGTATCAAAACCGACTATGCACAGGTAGTCACATACATCAAGAACAGCCGGCTGACCGACTGGTGTCCCGTCGAAGCCATGTGCTACAATGAGGACAACATCGACGACATACTCAGCATCATAAACCGCTTCGAGGCTAATAAGGAA
>CAVHJI010000071.1:0-1256 GCA_963636255.1 Bacteroidaceae bacterium
CCCGGACGGTCGGTGACGTAGCTTATCAGGTCATCGTCGGCACCTTCTGCGCGGCCCAGCAGTCGGTCGGTGGTCTTTATCAGCGTCTTCACGATGTCGATGTTCTTCCACTCGTTGAAGCCGCCTATATTGTATGTATCTGCCGCCTTGCCCTTGTGGAATATCAGGTCGATGGCACGCACATGGTCTTCCACAAACAGCCAGTCGCGCACGTTCTCGCCCTTGCCATAGACGGGCAGCGGCTTGCGGTGGCGGATGTTATTGACGAACAGCGGTATCAGCTTCTCGGGGAACTGATAGGGACCGTAGTTGTTCGAGCAGTTGGTCACCAGTGTCGGCATGCCGTAGGTGTCGTGGAAGGCACGGACGAAGTGGTCACTGCCTGCCTTCGATGCGCTGTAGGGCGAGTGCGGAGTGTAGCGTGTTGTCTCCGTGAAGAACTCCGTGCCGTAGACACTGTGGTGCAGCGTGCTCGATGCCTTCGTGGTGAACGGCGAGGGCAACCCTTCCGGATTGGTCAGCTGCAATGCACCATAGACCTCGTCGGTCGATATGTGGTAGAACAACTTGCCGTCGAATCCCTCCGGCAGTCCTTCCCAGTAGGTCTTGGCAGCCTGGAGCATCGACAGTGTGCCCAGCACATTAGTACGTGCAAACGCAAACGGGTCTTTTATCGAGCGGTCCACATGGCTCTCGGCGGCGAGATGTATTATTCCGTCCACATGTTCCTCGGCAAGCAGGTGCCCCACGCCCTCACAGTCGCCAATGTCCATGCGCACGAAGCAGTAGTTGGACTTGTCCTCTATGTCCTTCAGGTTGGCAAGGTTGCCGGCATAGGTCAGCTTGTCCAGGTTTATTATTCTGTAGTCCGGATACTTGTTGACCATCAGTCGCACCAAATGGCTGCCTATGAATCCGGCACCGCCGGTAATCAGTATGTGTCTCTTGTATTCCATAGTTGCTGATTGTTATATATATGTGTGTTCCACACTCCGTGTCTTATTCTACTGTTCTTCCTGGCTCTCCAGCTGTGCCAGGCACACCTTCAGTGAGTCTTTCCAGTAGGGTATGCTGATGCCGAACACCGACTTTATCTTCGTCTTGTCAAGCACGGAGAAGTGCGGACGCTTCACCTTGCTGGGGAACTCGTCGCTGTGACAGGGCTTTATGTCGCACGTGTTGCCGCTCAGCTCGCAGATCTCGTGTGCAAAGTCAAACCACGAAATGGCACCTTCGTTGCTGAAGTGGTACGTACC
>CAVHJI010000071.1:1266-10404 GCA_963636255.1 Bacteroidaceae bacterium
ACGTACCTGTGTTCTGCAGCAGGTTCTTCTCCACGATGCGTCCGATTACGTCTGCCAGGTCGCCGGCAAATGTCGGCGTGCCCACTTGGTCGAACACCACCTTCAGCTCTGCCTTCTCTGCCGTCAGACTGCGCATGGTCTTCACGAAGTTCTTGCCCCACTGCGAGTAGAGCCATGCCGTGCGTATTACGATGTGCTTGCATCCTGTGCGTTCAATGGCCATCTCCCCTGCCAGCTTGGTCTTGCCGTACACGCCGTTGGGCTGTGTCTCCCAGTCTTCGGTGCACGGTGTGCAACGCTCACCCTGAAACACGTAGTCGGTTGATACGTGTATCAGCGTAGCATCGGCTTCCTTGGCTGCCAAGGCCAAATTCTCCACTGCGCGGTTGTTAATCAGGTCTGCCTTGTCGGGCTCGTCCTCAGCCTTGTCCACGTTGGTATAGGCGGCGCAGTTCACTATGACGTTCACGCCCAGACTCTTCACCATGCGGCTCACAGCCTCACGGTCGGTGATGTCCAGCGCCATCCAGTCGCCGGTGACGTCGCTGAAGTAATATTTGTGGCGGCTAATCCCTGCCACGCGCACCATCTCGTGCCCCAGCTGTCCGTTGGCACCTGTAACGAGTATATTCATCTCTTCTTGTCCTTTCTCCTTTTTCGGCGGGTTTCATAAAGATCTTGCAGAAGCCCCGCCTTTATCTCTATCATGTCCTTACGGACTGTCTTCATCTCTCAGTGTGTGTTCAGATGTTCGGGTTGCCGGTCCGTTCCACCTCGTCGATGACGCGTAGCAGATACTGTCCGTACTCGTTCTTGAGCATTGGCTGTGCCACCTCGCGCATCTTGTCGGCACTGATCCATCCCTTTCTGTAGGCAATGCCTTCCAGGCATGCCACCTTCAGTCCCGTACGTTTCTCAATGACCTCTATGAATGTCGACGCTTCCGACAGCGAGTCGTGCGTACCGGTGTCGAGCCATGCGAAGCCACGTCCCATGAGCTGCACCTTCACCTGTCCATCGTTCAGAAACTGCTGGTTGACGGTTGTAATCTCCAGCTCGCCACGTGCCGACGGCTTTATGTGCTTGGCAATGTCGACCACACGGTTCGGATAGAAGTACAGTCCTGTGATGGCGTAGTTCGACTTCGGGTTCTTGGGCTTCTCCTCAATGCTCAGGCAGTTGCCCTCGCGGTCGAACTCAGCCACGCCGTAACGCTCGGGGTCACTCACCCAGTAGCTGAAGATGGTTGCCTTGCCATCCTCCTCGGCAGCACGTCTCGCCTCTTTCAGCATGGCGCTGAAGCCTGCACCGTGGAAGATGTTGTCGCCCAGCACCAGACATGCCGTGTCGTTCCCCACGAACTTCTCACCGATGATGAACGCCTGCGCCAGTCCGTCTGGCGATGGTTGCTCGGCATACTCGAAGTGCACGCCATAGTCACTGCCGTCGCCCAGCAGGCGGCGGAAGCTCGGCAGGTCGTTCGGGGTCGATATAATCAGTATGTCCCTGATGTCTGCCAGCATCAGTGCCGATATTGGGTAGTATATCATCGGCTTGTCGAAGATCGGCAGAAGTTGCTTCGATACTCCTTTCGTTATCGGGTAGAGCCTGGTGCCGCTACCGCCAGCAAGTACTATTCCTTTCATATATATGTGTGCGTATATGTTTCTATCTCTGTATCTGTGTGTCTAGAGATGTTTCTTTTTCGACGTGTGTCGTCCTTTCCTTTTGGTGCGACGGGTGTTCCTCAGAACTTTCCGTACTCAAACGGACTGTCCAGGTCTCTCAGTCTGCCGTGATGGCGGTCCTTCTCCGAGAGCATCACGTCCTCCCGCGGCAGACGCCAGTCGATGTTCAGGTCTGGGTCATCCCATGCCAGCGCCCCCTCGCTCTGCGGGGCATAGAAGTTGTCGCACTTGTACTGGAACATCACCTCAGGCGTCAGCACGCTGAAGCCGTGTGCAAAGCCCTGCGGGATGAAGAACTGGCGATGATTGTCCTCTGTCAGCTCCACCGACACATGCTGTCCGTAGGTGGGAGACCCGCGGCGTATGTCCACAGCCACGTCCAGCACGGCACCGCGTACCACCCTCACCAGCTTGCTCTGCGCGTATGGCGGCTTCTGGAAGTGCAGACCGCGCAACACACCGTAACACGACTTGCTCTCATTGTCCTGCACAAACACCACATTGGCAACCTTCTCGGCGAACTCGCGCTGCGAGAACGACTCGAAGAAGTATCCGCGCGCATCACCGAAGATGCGCGGCTCAATGACGACCACGCCGTCTATCTCTGTCCTAATGGCTTCCATTGTTCTTCTTGTATAAATCCCCTTTCTAAGGTTCCTCAGATGCCAAAGTTACGCTTTCCGTGCGACACGGCAACGCAGTCCCGTGTCTAAAAAGCGATTTTCACGTCAGCACAGAGAATTTTGCATGCAAAACGTTTTGCGATTGTAACAAAAGCCATAACTTTGCGCCTTGAAAATCCGGCAAGACACCGGAGACGAGGAAAAGACCATTACACGCATATTTACCAAGATATCTGTCAAACAAGAACATAACAAAAAAAAACATCTACGATAATGAAGAAAGGCATTCATCCAGACAATTACCGTCCTGTCGTATTCAAGGACATGTCGAACGGCGACATGTTTCTGTCGCGTTCAACTTGCAAGACAAGTGAGACAGTAGAGTTCGAAGGCGAGACCTACCCTGTTGTCAAGCTTGAAATCTCAAGCTCGTCACACCCGTTCTACACCGGCAAGTCCAAGCTGGTCGACACAGCAGGACGTGTGGACAAGTTCATGAGCCGCTACGGCAAGGTCAAGAAATAAAGATCTGCCGCCCAAGCATGGGCACATCACGATTTTTACGGCAAAGCCGGAAGAGTTTCCCTACACAACGGAGCCTTCCGGCTTTCTGCTTTTCATATACGCCTTACAGCCGCAGGGCTTGACAATCCAACATCCGACACCGGTGCCTCAGACACGTAACTATCCAGCAATGGTAACGGCCTTACACCATCTCCATCCTACATGGTACTGATAGCATTGAGTTGCTATTATTCTTCCACGCTGCGTCTCTTAGATGGAATGCATTGCAAAGAAAGCATCTGCTCCGCCATCTGATCTGAATGTTCCGGAGATCTTCTGCTTTATCTTGAGCTATAGGATTCCCCTCTCACTGGCATTGTTGTCAAGCAAGCACCATCAAAGTGTAAAGTATGTTAATGAGTCGAATGTAAATATCTCTTAAAACGAGCCGCGAGAACATTTAATATACGCAAGCACCCCCTGCAAGTTTTCTTGCCGAAAAATATTTTTCTCAATAAGGTGCTTCATCTTAGGCCATACCAATCATGCAGAAGCTCCACTCGTAATGTTCTGAATATTTTTTCCGCAGGCACACGACTATATTGCCTTGGCCCAGGGAGTATATTCTATTTGCCCTTGCAGTATAATGTCTTTGCCCGAGAAGTATATCTTACTGGCACATTTCAAGGTTTGCAATTATCATACCAAGCTTTGGTACGAATATTGCAAACCTTGGTATGAATATTGCAAGCTTTGGTATGAGGATATCAGTTATCTTCTACGGCGAAGTTGGCTACTTGTGAGTGCCGATGAAGTTATACTAATCTGGCTTAGCAGACAGACTCATTGTGCGTTTCCAGCCTCTGAATCCACGTCTTCAGAGCATCATCTGCGGCTGAACATCCACCGAAATGAGCAAATCGCAAAACATTATTGACCCACTTCTTGCCAGTACACCGAAATTTTCCGTTATCTGTTACTATCATAACGTTATTTTTGAACAGCTTCTTACACTATCAGTGCTCCGACAACCATGCGGGCCGGCTTGTTGCCGGAACCACTGTGGCGATTTCTCAGACGCTTGTTGTATTCCTTCTCTATCTTTTCCCAAGGGAGGTTGTCAGCAGGCTTTACCCATCAGTTGGACTTGCTCAAGCCTGAGAGAGAGTCCTGGAGTTCAAACAGGTTATGGCAGTGGTATTGAGAGTAGTATCTCATACTGTTTTCTGCTGTTTTTTAACACTCAGAGATAGTCATCCCTCGGGGCTTGAACAACTATTTTGCCAACTAGTTTACTCGTATTCAATCACTTGCCATTAATCAGCAGGTCCTATGTACCTCTTCGACGGTGCACCGCGCACTCCTATTATCACATAGCACATAAAACGTCATATAACATGTATAGGGCTCCATTTGCTTTTTTCGGCGGGAAATACGATATTTGTGCACATAACCAAGACACTAAAGTCTTTTACTCAAAAAACACATCTATGGAAAGGCCCATACACATATCGCTTTCTGCACTCATGTGTGCAGCCGTCATGACGCTGACGGGATGTAGCAACGATGCCAACGACACGACAGCACTCGACACCATGTATACCGAATTCCAGAATCCTCCGGCATCGGCACGTCCGCGCGTGTGGTGGCACTGGATGGACGGCAACGTCACCAAAGAAGGTATCTATAAGGACCTGACATGGATGAAGCGGCAGGGCATAGCCGGATTCATGAACTTCGATGCGGGGTTCAGAACAGAACAGATTGTGCCGGAGCGGCTGATGTACATGACCGACGGCTGGAAGGATGCCTTCAACTATGCCACACACCTTGCCGACTCACTGGGCATGGAGATGTCGATAGCCTGCTCACCTGGATGGAGCTTCACCGGCGGTCCATGGGTCGATGGCAAGGATGGAATGAAGAAACTGGTATGGCGTGAAGTGCGCGTGACGGGCGGACAAGCCGTCGACATCAAGTTGCCCGAGCCGTACAAGACCATAGGCAAGTTCCAGAACGTGCCGCTGACAGACGCTGCCACCGAGGGCTACTATGACGACATAGCAGTGCTGGCAGTCAGGCTTCCCGAGGCTGACGTGGATGTGACAGTGCTGAACCCACAGATAACATCGAGCGGTGGCAGCTTCAGTCTGGCGCAGCTGACCGACGGCGATATGCAGAAGACAGCACCCCTACCCCCTGGTTCCAACGGCAAAGGCTGGATACAGTATGACTTCGGTGAGCCACGCACCATGAAGGCCTTGACAGTGGTCGACGGACAGGTGCGCGGACAGTGGCAGATGCCAAAGGTGGAGACCGACAAGAGCATCGCTGCCAGCGACGATGGTGTGAACTTCACAGAGATAATGAAGATTCCTAACAGCTCTGCCGTGGCAGGAACGGTGACATTCCCCGCAACGACAGCACGCTACTTCCGCATCTACTTCGACAACAAGTCGGCAACCGCTAACCCGTATGCCGCACTCATGGGCTACTCTGTCGAAGCCAAGCCAGCACCCACGAACATTGCCGAGTTGAAGCTGTATCCCGTCTACCGCATAAACCACGCCGAGGAGAAGGCAGGCTTTGCCGCTCCCGCTGACCTGTATCTGTATGACACACCCGACGACGGCAATGCCGTTGCTCTGAGCGACGTGCTGGACATCACCGACAAGGTCAAGGACGGACAGCTGACATGGGATGCACCTGCTGGCGAATGGAAGATTCTGCGCTTCGGCTACTCACAGACAGGCAAGACAAACTCTCCTGCACCACCCGAGGCTACAGGTTTTGAGATTGACAAGATGGATGCCGACGCAGTGAAGCGCTACTTCGAGCACTACATTGGCATGTACAAGGACATCGTAGGTGACGAGTGGGGCAAGACCATCAAATACCTGATGGCAGACAGCTATGAGTCGGAACAGGAGAACTGGACGCCGCTGATGCTCGCAGCCTTCGAGAGCCACCGCGGCTACGAACTGCTGCCATGGCTGCCGGTACTGACTGGTCAGGTCGTGGGCAGTGCTGAACAGAGCGAGAAGTTCCTGCGCGACTGGCGCAAGACACTGGGCGAGCTCGTCGTGGAGAACCTGTACAACCAGATGACCGACATTCTGCGCGAGTATGGCATGGGACGCTACACCGAGTCGCATGAGAACGGACGCGTCTACCTCGCCGAAGGCATGGAGGTGAAGAAGAACGCCTCTGTGCCGATGGCTGCAGCTTGGATGCCCAACAACACTGGGTCGTCTACTCCGGAGATGTCGCAAGCCGACATACGCGAGTCCGCATCAGTGGCACACATTTACGGACAAAACCTCGTGGCAGGCGAGTCATTCACCGCACCTGGCGGCGAGGGCAAGTCGTATGCCTACCATCCCGCCAACATCAAGCCAATAGCCGACATGGAGCTGTATAGCGGACTGAACCGCTTCGTCGTCCATACGTCGGTGCACCAGCCCGTCGACGACCGTCGTCCGGGTCTCGGCCTCGGTCCTATCGGACAATGGTTCAACCGTCTGGACTGCTGGACAGAGTCGGCATGGGCATGGGTGGACTATCTGTCGCGCAGCAGCTACATGCTGCAGCAGGGCCACTATGTTGCCGACGTAGTATATTATTATGGTGAAGACAACAACATCGCAGGCATGTTCGGCAACGAGCTGCCGCCGGTACCCAGCGGCTACAGCTTCGACTTCATCAACAGCGACGCACTGCTCAACCTACTCAAGGTATCGAAGGGCGGCACACTGACAACACCAAGCGGTATGCGCTACCGCATGCTGGTGCTCGACGACAATGCCAAGAAAATGACCATACCAGTACTGCGCAAGATTGCCGAACTAGCTGAAGGCGGTGCCATTGTCTGTGGTGTCAAGCCAGAGAAGCCGGCAGGACTGACCGACGACCCAGCCGAATTCGAGCAACTGGTGAAGAAGGTCTGGGAATCGGGCAAGAGCAATGTCTATACCGACAAGTCCATGCTCGACATACTTCAGGACAACAGCATCAAGCCCGACGTGGCCATGCCCGCAGATGCAGGACTGCGCTTCGTGCACCGCACAACATCGGCTGCAGAAATCTACTGGGTGAACAATCCTGACACCACACAAGCCAAGACCGTCGACCTGACATTCCGTGTCAAGGGTAAGAAGCCGGAGGTATGGCATCCCGAGACAGGCAAGAAGGAAGACGTGTCCTACACCATCAACAGCGACAACACAACTACAGTCACGCTGAACCTAGTGCAGGGTGATGCCGTGTTCGTGGTCTTCGGCAGCAAAGCCGACGTGAAGGAAGTCAAACTGCCAAACCTGAAGGAGAGCACGTTGCTCACCGTTTCCACGCCATGGACAGTGACATTCCAGGAGAACCGCGGAGCACCTACCGATGCTGTGACATTCGACCAGCTCATCGACCTGAGCAATGCCGAAGACCCTGCCGTCAAGTACTTCTCTGGCGAAGCCACGTACAAGACCACCATCGACGTGCCAGTCATTGAGGAAGGCAGCCAGCTGACACTCGACCTCGGCAACGTGGGCGTGATGGCAGAGGTGACAGTCAACGGCAACAACCTCGGTTTGTACTGGAAGAAGCCTTTCGTCATCGACGTAACCGATGCCATCAGCACTGGCAGCAACGAGATAGAGGTCAAGGTCACGAACCTGTGGATTAACCGCTTGATTGGTGACTCGCGTCCCGACATGGCCGAGAAGGTCACGTGGTCGCAGTACCCGACGTATAGGCCTACATCGCAGATGTCACCGTCGGGACTGATGGGACCAGTGAGACTGATCTCGAAGAACTGATGACAAGAAGAAAGACTGAAAACCTGTAATGCCATGAAATCTAACTTGAAGAAGTATATTCTTTCCACAAGCTTCGCACTGATGTGCGTTGCCTGGGCTGCGGCACAACAGCCGCGCAGTGAGTTCACGATTGAGAAGAACTGGAAGTTCGTCCGTAATGACGAGGCAGGAGCTATGAACGTCAACTACGACGACTCGCAGTGGCAGACCGTCAGCGTACCGCACGACTGGGCAATATATGGTCCATTCAGCGGTAGCTACGACGTTCAGAACGTTGCCATCGAGCAAGACGGACAGACAGAAGCATCGGAGATGTCGGGACGTACGGGCGGACTGCCCTTCGTAGGCACAGGCTGGTATCGCAACCACTTCAGTGTTCATGCAGGCAAGCACACCACACTCGTCTTCGACGGTGCAATGAGCGAAGCACGTGTCTACGTCAACGGTCATGAAGCAATCTTCTGGCCCTATGGCTATAACTCGTTCTACTGCGACGTCACGCCCTACATCAACAGCGACGGACGCGATAACGTCCTCGCCGTTCGACTGCACAACATGCCCAGTTCATCGCGCTGGTATCCCGGTGCGGGACTGTACCGCAACGTGCATGTGGTGACGACAGAGGATGTGCACATACCCACCTGGGGCACCTGCATCACGACGCCACATGTCGAGGAAAGCTATGCATCGGTGAGCTTGCGCGTCACACTCGAAGGCACGGAGCACCAGCAACAGGTGCGGCTCGTGACAGACATCACCGATGCCGACGGCCGTGTGGTCTGCACCAAGGACGAGACAAAGATGGCTGTGCACGATATTCCGCTCGGGCAGAACTTCATCGTCGACGCACCACACCTGTGGTCGCCGGAGACTCCTTATTTATATAAAGCGCGCACACGGGTCTATGTCGACGGCCGTCTGACCGATGACTACACCACACGTTTCGGTATACGCACCGTGGAGTTCGTGCCAGACAAGGGTTTCTTCCTCAATGGCAAACCACGCAAGTTCCAAGGTGTGTGCAACCATCACGACCTCGGTCCGTTGGGCAGTGCAGTCAATGTGGCAGCATTGCGCCACCAGCTGACGATGCTCAAGGACATGGGATGCGACGCCATACGCACTACGCACAACATGCCGGCACCCGAGCTGGTGGAGCTGTGCGACGAGATGGGCTTCATGGTGATGGTAGAGTCGTTCGACGAGTGGGACATGGCGAAATGCGAGAACGGTTATAACCGTTTCTTCAATGAGTGGGCAGAGAAAGACCTGACCAACCTCGTGATGCACTACCGCAACAATCCGAGCGTCGTACTGTGGAGCATCGGCAACGAGGTGCCCAACCAGCGCGACCCCGAGAGCTATAAGACGTTGCTGCGCCTGCAGGATGTCTGCCACCGGCTGGACCCGACACGCAAGGTCACCGTGGGCATAGACCAGGCAGAGAACTCGCTGCATAATGGTTTCGCACAGGCAATCGACATTCCCGGACTGAACTACCGTCTGCCGTTC
>CAVHJI010000072.1:0-6473 GCA_963636255.1 Bacteroidaceae bacterium
CCATCTCTCGCAGAAAGACCGCGACTATATTGCAGCCAAAGGTCTTGACACCATCCGTCAACATGCAAGGGACTTTGTGGCAAAGCGTCTTGCTCCGGCGGTGATACCCAATGATGGCAAGCAGACTCCCATGCATGGTCATCCTGTATTCCTTGCCCAACATGCCACAGGTTGTTGCTGTCGTGGATGCTTCTCCAAGTGGCACCACATACCTGCAGGAAAGGAACTAACCGCAGAAGAACAGATCTATGCCGTCAGCGTACTGATGGCATGGATAGAAAGACAACTATTTGCGTCGACAAAGTCTTATATTTAAAAGTGCCATCGCAAACGTTTGAAAGTGCAAAGTCTTATATAAGACTTTGCCAAGTCTTATATTATCTCCGGACGACACTCATATTATATATGTATGGCAGCTGACGTTAGGCCTTAAAACAATGAGGGGATGCACCACAATCGCATGGTACATCCCCCGCTTGTTTCTCAGGCAATCAGCTTCTCTTTATTTCAAGCCACGGTTCTCGAGAACACCGTCGACATTGGGGTCGTGTCCGCGGAAGTTGCGGTACATCACCATGCCTTCGTCGATGCCGCCAGGGGCAAAGATGGTGTTGCGGAAGCGTGTTGCAATGTCCTGGTCGAATATGTCGCCAGCTTCCTTATACGTCTGGAACACGTCGCAGTCGTAGACCTCAGACCACATGTAGCTGTAGTATCCTGCTACGTAGCCGCCTGCCATGATGTGCGAGAAGTTCGTCACGCGATAGCGAGGCAGGATCTGACTTGGAATACCACGCTCTGCCAGCTTCTGCTCTTCATACTTCATGCAGTTGAAGCCTTCGGGAATCTCCGTCATGGTATGCAGGTCCATATCCACCAGCATGGCTGCAACCAGTTCCGTAGTGCTGAAGCCCATGCCATACTTGCCGCTGTCCTGCACCTTCTTGACGAGGTCCAGAGGAATTGCTTCGCCTGTCTGGTAGTGCTTTGCATATACGTTCAGCACCTCAGGCTCGAATGCCCAGTGCTCGTTGAGCTGTGATGGAATCTCCACGAAGTCCTGCTCCACACGGCTTGTACCGCGGTAGGTAGTGTTTATCATGAAGTTGTGCAGTGCGTGTCCAAACTCATGGAACATGGTGTTAACGTCATCGATGCGCTCCAGTGCAGGAGTGTCGCCTGTAGGAGAAGCAAGGCTGGCAACGTTGACAACCTGTGGAATGACGCGCTGACCGTTCTCATAGTATGTGCTACGGAAAGAAGAGCACCATGCTCCTGCTCCCTTGCCGCTACGTGGATAGTAGTCGCCGTAGAAGATGGCGAGCAGTGAACCGTCCTTGTCGTAGACCTCGTATGTCTTGACTGTCGGGTCATACTTAGGCAGGTCGGTGCGCTCCTTGAATGTCAGGCCATAGAGCTTGTTGGCAACGTAGAAGATGCCCTGCAGGACATGACTCTCTTCGAGGTACGGACGAAGCTCATTCTCGTCGAGAGCGAACTTGGTCTGCTTTGCTTTGTCGAGATAGTACATGTAGTCCCATCCTTCGGGCTCGAAGTTGTTGCCTTCCTTCTTTATCTCAGCGCGGATGTCGGCAATCTCTTCCTTAGCTTTCTTCACTGCAGGCTCCCAAACTTGGTTCAGCAGGTTGTAGACGTTGTCGGCATTCTTCGCCATGCGGCTTTCAAGGGCATACGATGCGTAGTCGTTGTAGCCGAACAGCTTAGCCTTGTCAAGGCGCAGCTTCACCAGACGGTCGGCAATTGCATTGTTGTCCCACTCGTTGCCGTGGTTGCCACGGTTGTAGTAAGCCTCATAGACTTTCTTGCGCAGGTCGCGGTTGTTGCAGTACTGCAGCACAGGGTTGCAGCTTGCACGTTGCATGTTGAAGTAGTATTTGCCTTCCTCTCCATTGGCTTTTGCCATCTCTGCAGCGGCATCGATGTTGCGCTGTGGCAGTCCGTCGAGCTCCTCCACATTGTCTACAATCACGTAGTCATTGTTGGTGTCGTGCATCAGGTTCTGGCTGAAGCGGAGCTGGAGGTCGGAAATCTCGGCATTGATCTTCGACAGTACAGCCTTGTCCTCGTCGCTGAGGTTAGCACCGTTGCGTACGAAACGCTTATAGTAGTTGTCGAGCAGTTTGGCCTGCTCCTTATTGAGATTCATAGAAGCCTGATTGTCGTAGACCGACTTGATGCGCTGGAACAGCTTCTCGTTAAGGGCAATGCTGTCGCTGAATGCAGAGATGATGGGCTGCATCTCTTTCTGCAGAGCGCGTGTCTCGTCGGTGGCGTTGCTGCCACTTATGGCACCGAAGGCACGCTGTGCCTTCGACAGCAGCTGACCGCTGTTTTCGTACGCCAGGATGGTGTTCTCGAATGTAGGAGCTTCAGGATTGTTGATGATGGCATCAATCTCCTGTCGCTCTTCGTTGATGCCCTTGAGCATTGCCTCACGATAGTTGTCGATGGTGATGCTCTCGAAAGGAGGAATCTGATACGGAGTAGTGTACTCAGACAGCAGCGGATTGGTCGAGGCAGGCTGTTGGCTGCATCCGCCGCAGACGGCGGCAAACGCCACAGCTGCGAACAATTGTTTTTTCATTTTGCTTTTACATAGTGGTTTTCTACTAACAAAATGCAAAGTTATCTAATCTGAGCCTTTGTGCAAGCACAACTCCACTCTTTTTGTCAATACAAGTGTTTGGAGCAAAAGAGGACGTTCTTGCTGTGTGTGTTGTGGAGAAAAGTGTAAATTTGCGACTTGACATAAAGACGCAAGTATGATTAAAGGTAAGAAATTCATAGCTCCCGGAGCCTGGTTCTCAATGTATTACCCTGCCGATTGGACTGAGGCCGACGGCGGCGAAGACTCATTTCTGTTCTACAATCCCGACTGTTGGACAGGCAACTTCCGTATCTCCGCCTTCCGTGGCGGACGTGTCGACTATGGCGAACGCACTGTCATGGAGGAGTTGAGGCACAATGCCGATGCACGTCCCGTGAAGATTGGCACGCTGACGTGTGCCTATGCTGTGGAGACGTTTGTCGAAGACGGACAGGAGTATGACAACCATCAGTGGACAGCAGGTCTTGCTGATGTGGAGTTCGAAATATCGTTCGCCGTGGAGCGTGGTGCATCGGTCCAGCCAGCACTCGACATCATAGGGACATTGGAGCTGCGTCAGCCCGACATGAAGTATGCACCTGAGGTCATCCCGGTGCGCCTGATGGAGATATTCCGCATCGATGACGCTTATGACAATGTGCAGCGTCTCATAAAGCAGCAACTGAAGAAGGATGTGCGCGGCGACGAGAGTGATGTGCCAAACATGCAGACTCTTGCCGATAGCGGCACGTTGAACCCTCGCAAGCGTGATGCATGGATTGACATGGGCATTGCCCTGTGCGTGATTGCAACCAATGTAGCCGAAGGGTTTGAATGGCGGACACTGATCGACGGCAATCGCGAAGACCCTGTACTGCTGTGCGAAGCCGATGGCAGGGTAATAGACCCGCTGAAACTGCTGTGGAGCCATGTCAAGGCAGGAGAGAAGGCAGACGTGGAGTCGGCATACGACAGCATATTCGGATAAAGAAGGGGGAGAGGGACACAGATATATGGCTGCATTGAATCCTGTATTGCAGGTCGAGAATCTAAGCAAAGCGTTTGGCGTTCAGGTGCTCTTCAGCGACATCTCGTTCGGACTTGTCGAAGGGCAGCGCACAGGCATCATTGCCAAGAACGGCACTGGCAAGTCCACACTGCTTAACATACTGGCAGGACGTGAGAGTAGTGACGGTGGCAAGATTACGTTCCGCAACGGACTGCGCGTAGGCTATCTGCCGCAGACACCGCAGTATCCGGCAGACCTAAGTGTGATAGACGCATGCTTCCATGGCGGCAGCGAGACGGCATCGCTTGTCAAGCGCTACGAGCAGTGCCTTGCCACAGACGGCAATCCCGGACTCGACGAGCTGTTGGTGCGCATAGACCAATTGGGTGCGTGGAACTATGAGCAACGTGCCAAACAGATTCTGTCGCAACTGAAGATTACTGACTTCGACCAGAAGATTGAACAGCTGTCGGGTGGACAGGTGAAGCGTGTGGCATTGGCAAACATACTCATCAACGAGCCGCAACTGCTTATGCTCGACGAGCCGACAAACCATTTGGACCTTGACATGGTGGAGTGGCTCGAAGACTACTTGAAACGTTCTAACCTGACACTGCTCATGGTGACACACGACCGCTACTTCCTTGACCGCGTGTGCTCCAACATACTTGAGCTCGACGGACAGACAATCTACCGCTACGACGGCAACTACGAATACTACATAACCAAGCGGCAGGAACGCATCGATGCCAAGACTGCCGAGATTGCACGTGCCAAGAACCTCTACCGCACAGAGCTGGAGTGGATGCGCCGCATGCCACAGGCACGTGGACACAAAGCCAAATATCGTGAGGATGCGTTCTATGAGCTGGAACGTGTTGCTAAGCAGAAGCAGCAGGAACGCAATGTGCAGCTCGGCGTGAAGTCAACATACATAGGCAGCAAGATATTCGAGGCAGAGCACGTCAGTAAGTCGTTTGGCGACATCAAGATACTGGACGACTTCTCCTACACCTTTGCCCGCTACGAGAAGATGGGCATAATCGGGAACAATGGTGCAGGCAAGTCTACGTTCCTGAAGATTCTTTTAGGACAGCTGCAGCCCGACAGCGGCACCATCGACATCGGTCAGACCGTGCGCTTCGGCTACTATTCGCAGGAAGGCATGAAGTTCGACGAGCAGATGAAGGTGATTGATGCCGTGCGCGACATAGCCGAAGTCGTCGACATGGGCAACGGCAGTAGCTTGACAGCATCGCAGTTCCTGCAGCACTTCCTGTTCTCACCCGAGAGGCAGTACAACTTCATCTACAAGCTGAGCGGAGGCGAGCGCCGACGTCTCTATCTGTGTACGGTGCTGATGCGCAGTCCTAACTTCCTGGTACTCGATGAGCCGACAAACGACCTTGATATCGTCACGCTACAAGTGCTCGAAGACTATCTGAAGGAGTTTGGCGGATGTGTCATCGTGGTCAGCCACGACCGCTTCTTCATGGATAAGGTGGTGGACCATCTGCTGGTATTCAATGGACAGGGTGACATACGCGACTTCCCTGGCAACTACTCGCAGTATCGCGAGTGGAAGGATGAGGAGAAGCGTCGTCACGACAGTGAAGTGCAGACAGCCGGCAAGAAGGAGACAGCCTCTGTGCAGAAGACAGAGAAGGTGCGACTTAACGAAAAGAGGAGGCTGACATTCAAGGAACGGCAGGAACTGGCACAGCTTGAGTCGGACATAAGTCGTCTGGAGGAACAGAAGAAGACCATTGAGGACGCACTCTGTAGTGGCACATTGAGCGTGGAGCAGCTGACGGAACAGTCGAAGTTGCTACCCAAGGTCAACGAAGAGCTCGATGCCAAGACCATGCGATGGCTCGAATTGAGCGAGCTTGAGGGGTAGGGCATACTGACAGGACAGACATAACAACGAGAACATAAGGTTCAATACACATTTATATATATATTATGGTAAAGAAGATTTTAGGTGCATTATGCATCGGTCTCGCGCTGGCATCGTGCGGCGGAGGCAACAACACGAACAAGGCAAATGGAAACGGCTATCTCATCGACGGCACTGTAGCAGGCGTTGATGAAGGCATGGTCTACATGAAGCGCTATGACGACAGGTCGTACCTGCTGACCGATTCTGCCGAGGTAAAGGACGGCAAGTTCCAGTTCATGGGAGTGGCACTGCAGCCACTGCTCTACGGACTCACCACCGACAAGGACAGCAATCGTCCGCAGACATTCTTCCTCGACAACGAGTCTATGACGATGGTTCTCGATGAGGAGAAGGGAAGCCTCACGGTGCAGGGCAGTGAGATAAACGACCTCTACAGTCAGAACGTAGGCAAGGTTGGTACGGACTCGTTCGACATAGCAGCCTTTGCTGCACAGCACCCGGCTTCGGCTGTCGTGCCTTACTTCATTGTCCGCAACTATGGCTCGATGGAACTCGAGCCGATGAAGGCTCTGCGTGCCTCTATCGACAGCACGCTCAACGGCAACCAGTATGTACGTCAGCTGGACAACCTCATTGCACGCAAGGAAGCCATACAGGTGGGACGCGAAGCTCCCGACTTCACACTGCCCGACAAGGATGGCAACAACGTCAGCCTCTCGTCGATGCGTGGCAAGTATGTGCTGGTAGACTTCTGGGCAAGCTGGTGTTCTGACTGCCGCAGAGAGAACCCCTACATCCTGGAGGCATACAACAAATACAAAGGCAAGGGTCTCACCGTGCTCGGCGTATCACTCGACCGCAACCGCGATGCATGGCTGGCAGGCATTGAGAAGGAGAACCTTCAGAGCTGGACGCACGTCAGCGACCTGAAGATGTGGAACTCCGAGGTCGTT